>CALUPR010000036.1 GCA_944322705.1 Candidatus Gastranaerophilales bacterium | reverse complement strand
TTTCATAATAAAAAAAGACCTGTTTTTAAAACAGGTCTTTTTTTATTAATTATTATGGATTACATCATACCGCCCATGCCGCCTGGCATTTGAGGCATTTCAGGTTTTTCCTCAGGAATATCAACAACAGCAGCTTCAGTTGTTAACAACATTGAACCTACTGATGCGGCATTTTCAAGAGCAGAACGAGTAACTTTTGCAGGGTCTACTATACCTGATTTGAACATATCAACATATTCATCATTCAAAGCGTCGTAGCCGTAAGATGATTCGTGGGTTGTTACAGTATCAACTACAACATCGGCTTTAGCACCTGCGTTATGCGCGATTGCTCTTAGAGGTACATCTAATGCGGCTGTTAAGATTTTGAAGCCGATTTTTTCATCATCAGATGAGAAGTTTGTTGTATCAACAAGTTTTGACAGTTTTTGTTGAACTCTTACCAGTGCAACGCCGCCGCCCGGAACAATACCTTCTTCGTTAGCAGCTCTTGTAGCATTTAGAGCATCTTCAATTCTTAATTTTCTTTCTTTAAGTTCAACTTCTGATGCTGCACCTACTTCAATTACGGCAACACCGCCAGAAAGTTTTGCAACACGTTCTTGAAGTTTTTCTTTATCGTATTCAGAGTCAGATGCTTCTATTTGTTTTCGGATTAAACGAACTCTGTCTTGAACAGCCTGTTTTGTTTCATCACCTACAACAATAGTTGTTTCATCTTTTGTTACAGTAACGCGTTTTGCCTTACCTAACATTTGAGTTGTAACATTTTCAAGTTTAATGCCGAGTTCTTCCGTGAACATTTCGCCGCCTGTTAAGATTGCGATATCTTCAAGCATTGCTTTTCTTCTGTCGCCAAAACCAGGAGCTTTAACTGCAACTGCTCTCAATACTTTTCTCATTGTATTAACAACTAACGTTGCTAAAGCTTCGCCTTCAACATCTTCTGCAATTAACAATAATGATTTGCCGTCGCGTGCAACCTGTTCAAGCAGCGGAACCATATCCGAGATAAGGTTGATTTTCTTGTTGCAGCAGAATACATAAGCATCTTCTAAAACAGCTTCCATTCTTTCAGCGTCTGTTACAAAGTAAGGTGATAAATAACCTTTATCAAACTGCATACCTTCAACAACTTTTAAGTTTGTCCCGAAAGATTTGCTTTCTTCAACAGTAATAACACCGTCATGACCTACTTTTTCCATAGCTTCTGCTATAAGTTCGCCGATTTCTTTATTGTTGCCTGCAGAAATTGCTGCAACCTGTGCGATTTCTTCTTTTGTATTAACAGGTCTTGACATATCTTTGATTTCTTTGACAGAAATTTCAACGGCTTTGTCAATACCGCGTTTCATAGACATCGGGTTAGCACCTGCCGTTAAGTTTTTCAAGCCTTCTCTTACGATTGCCTGAGCTAAAACAGAAGCTGTTGTTGTACCGTCACCTGCTACATCGTTTGTTTTAGACGAAACTTCTTTTAACAGCTGAGCACCTGCATTTTCAAGACCGTCTTTAAGTTCTATTTCTTTAGCGATAGTAACACCGTCGTTAACAATTTGAGGAGCACCGTATTTCTTTTCCAAAATAACGTTTCTGCCTTTTGGTCCGAGTGTTACTTTAACAGCATCTGCTACTGCATCTATACCTTTTAGAAGCGATTTTCTAGCTTCTTCATTAAATACTATACGTTTTGCCATTTATATGCCTCCATTTTTATTTAACTTTTTACATTACACGGGTTAAGTGAAGAGTGAACGGTGAAGTGTGAAGCGACTTGTTCACGTTTCACTCTTCACGCTTCACTTACTCAATAATTGCCAATGCATCTTTTACAGAAAGAATTTTATATTCAACTCCGTCCATTTTAATATCAGTTCCAGCATATTTTGCATAAAGAACTGTATCACCTACTTTAACATCCATAGGTTCTCTTTCGCCTTTGTCGTTGATTTTTCCTAAACCTACAGCTACGACTTCACCTTTTTGCGGTTTTTCTTTAGCGCTGTCGGGGATAAAAATTCCGCCTGAAGTTTGTTCGGTATCTTCAATAACTTTGATAACAATTCTGTCTGCTAATGGTTTTAACATAATATTTTCTCCTTTTCTCCTTGTCTGTCATTCTGAACGCCGGATTGACCTCCGTGTTTTTAGAATCTATTTTAGATCCTGAAGTAAATTCTTGATGACTATTACTATATTTATATAATAGATTTATAAAATAATTAAATACCTTAAGGAAAAATTAATTTTTTATATTTATTGTATTGTTTAAAAGTTAAAATTTTGTTATAATGAGAATAAATAATGATTTTAATGCAATGGAGGATATTATGAGAAAAGCGTTTACTTTAGCTGAAGTACTTGTTACATTGGGTATATTAGGTGTTGTTGCTGCTGTTACAATGCCGACTTTAGTTCAAGGACATCAAAAAAAGGTGTATGCAACACAGCTCCATAAATTTTATACAGAAACAACGCTCGCATTAAAAAGTTATGTAAATGATAAAAATGCCGTAAATTTAGTAGAAGCCGGTCTGACAAATAAAGCTGCCACAATAGATTTTTTAACAAGGTATTTTAATGTTGTACAGGATTGCGGTGAAGATTATGTCCCGTGTTTTGGAGAACAATACAGTTCAATGGACGGAAAGTTTAAGCCTAATTATGGTAATAAGGCTTGGACTTGCCAGAAGGTAGTTTCTATAGCAAGCGGTGTTGCAATATGTATGGATGCTGCGCCTATTACAGGTGATATTAATGCAGGAAGTGTAGGTGTTATGGAAATTGATATTAACGGACCTAAAGGTCCTAATATTTTTGGACGTGATGCTTTTACTTTGTCTATTTTCCCTGATGGAGTTATTGATGACTCAAATCTAACAATTGACTGCCGTAGAAATGGCAACTGTGGAGAAGCTGACAGCCCGCAGGCTTTAAGAGAGGCAAATTTTACCACAAGCGGACATATAGGACCCGGGAAATTGTTAAATGATAATTGGGAAATGACTTACTAAAAATTTGTTCTAATTTTTTTTAATTAATATAAAATATAAGTTTATAGCCATGTAAGGTTATAAACTTATATTTTTTTTATGTTATTCTAAAACTATGAAACGGGTTATATATGTTATCTTGGTTTTAGTTTTTACGGCTCTTTTTTTTAAAGCTTGTTTAAGAGCTGATATTCCTATATATAAACAACAGAGTGCAAATATGAATCACTCTTATATTCTTGATTATTACCCGTATAAAAAGAAAAATGTAACAATAAACGGTGTTGATTATCTTCAGTCGCAGGCGCCTGTCGGGAAATTCGGCGGAACTTTTGTTTCATCAACAATCGGTGAAGGTCCTAAAACTTTTAACCCGTTTAACTCAAAAGATAATATTTCATCTCAAATGTCTGATATAATGTATGATGGGCTTGTTACAACCGATCCCGTTACGGGCGATACAATCCCTAAACTTGCTAAAGACTTTACGATAAACGGTTGTGAGTATCTTATACATTTACGGAAAGGCATAAAATGGTCTGATGGAAAACCAATTACAGCTGATGATGTCGTTTTCACGTGGCAGAATATTATATTTGACGGATTTGGAAATACTTCAATACGAGATTCAATTATAATTGACGGAAAACTTCCTACCGTTCAAAAGATTGATGATTATACGGTGAAATTTACTACTCCTCAGCCTTTTGCCCCGTTTATAAGAATGCTTTCATCTCCTATTGCCCCAAAACATATATTTGAGCCTGCAGTGAAACGCGGGAAAGCATATTTTGACGGTTTTTTGTCAACAAATACTCCGCCAAAAGATTTTGTAACGTCAGGTGCTTTCAAGCTGAAAGAGTATGTTCCTGCACAAAGAGTAGTGTTTGAAAGAAATCCTGATTATTACATAATTAATAAGGATGATAAAAAACTTCCCTATCTTGATAAACTGATTTATCTTATTGTCGGTGACATAAACAATCAGGTTTTGAAATTTGAAGGCGGTGAGCTTGATGAAATCAGCTTGCAAGGAGCAAATGTCGCAAGATTTAAAGAGATGGAAAAACATGGGGATTTTACGGTATACAATCTTGGTCCTAATACAGGAACTATGTATATTGCAATGAATTTAAATAACCGAAAAGATGATAACGGCAAATATTATGTTAACCCTAAAAAACAACTATGGTTTCAGGACAAAAATTTCCGTCAGGCTGTTGACTATGCTATTGACAGAGAAAATATGATATTTAATATTGCTAATGGACTTGCAGAACCTTTGTTTACACCTGAAACGCTCAATTCAATATTCTTAAATGAAAATATAAAAGGTCACAAGCGTGATTTGAGTATATCTAAACAACTTCTCAAAAAATCAGGGTTTTATTGGGATAAGTCAGGAAATTTGATTGACAAGTTCGGAAATCATGTTGAATTTGATCTTTATACAAATGCAGGAAATACTGAACGTGAAGCAATCGGAGTAATGGTTAAACAGGATCTGGAAGATTTAGGGATGAAAATTAATTTCAAACCTATTGAATTTAATTCTCTGGTTAATAAACTTATGGCAACTCTGGATTGGGATATGGTTATAATGGGATTTACCGGTTCTCCGCTTGAACCTAACGGCGGAAAAAATGTCTGGCTTTCTGACGGAACTTTACATATCTTTAACCAGAGACTTGAGAAAGACTTAAACAGCAAACGTTATCCTTTTGAAGAGCGTATAGATTATCTTTATACTCAAGGAGCGCTTGCTACAAAATTTGAAGACAGAAAAAAATATTACGATGAATATCAGCAAATTGTTTATAATGAAAAACCGCTGATATATATTTATTCTCCGATAATAATTTCGGCACTTCGTGATAAGTTTAAAAATGTATATCCGACAAGTTTAGGCGGGGTTACCCACAATATTGAGGAAATTTATGTAAGTGAAGAGTGATGAGTGAAAAAGTGAAATGATTATATCCCTTCACTCTTCACATTTCACGCTTCACTTACCAAAAGGACAACAAATGCAAATACTAATCTACATACTAAAAAGAATACTTCAAACAATACCGTTACTTATCATAGTTTCGCTGATAAGCTTTTTTATAATACGTCTGTCTCCGGTTGATCCGCTTGCTGAATTGAGGTTAAATCCTTCTGTATCAAAAGAGACTCTGCAGCGTGAAACTGAGAGGCTGGGGCTTGATAAGCCTATTATTGTTCAGTACGGTAAATGGGCTAAATCATTTATTAAAGGTGATTTGGGAGTAACATCAAATGGAGAAAAAGTCAGCACAAAATTGAAAGAACGTATCCCAAATACTTTACTTTTAACCTCTATCGTAATTTTTCTTGCCTGGTTTGTAGGTATTCCTCTGGGAGTGCTTGCCGCAATTAACTGGAAAACTCCTTTCGACAGAATTTTAACTGTTTTAACAAGTATCGGAATGGCAATACCTTCATTTTTCTTTGCTGTTTTACTTTTGATTTTTGCGGTTAAAACCGGATGGTTTCCTGTTGGCGGGCTTACAAGTTCAAATTTTTTAGAGATGACATTTCTACAGAAAGTTTGTGATATCACGCACCACCTTGTGCTTCCGGTAACTGTTCTTTTTACTCTTTCGTTAGCAGGACTTCAAAGGCAGATGAGAGGCAATTTGTTAGATGTTCTTGATAGTGATTATGTAAAATTTGCACGGGCAAAAGGTTTAAGTGAAGGAAAAGTTATATTTAAACATGCTCTGCGTAATGCTGTTAACCCTCTTATAACTCTTTTGGGGTTTGAATTCGCAGGGCTGTTAAGCGGTGCAGCTTTAACCGAATATGTCTTTCAATACCCGGGGCTTGGCAGGCTGATACTGGAAGCTGTTTTGCGCTCGGATATAAACCTTGTTATGGCGTCTTTGATGATGGGGGCTGTTATGCTGATTTTAGGCAATTTAATCGCCGATATTCTCTTAATAATTACTGATCCGCGTATCAGAGAAGGGAGTCAGGCATGATAAGAGATTTACTAAAACAGCTCTGGAAAGATAAATTCGCAAGAATTGCGGTTATAGTACTCGGGATAATTTATTTTGCATTATTTTTTGCAGATTTTATTGCTCCTTACACAAAAGATTTTTCAGACAGGTCAATGGCTTATGTTCCGCCTTCTAAAATTTTTACGATAGATGAAAACGGAAAACTGTCTAAACCTTATACCTATAATTACAAGCGGGAATTTGACCCTGTTGAACTCAAAATTGTTTATACGCTCGACCGCAGTCAAAAACATTACATTAAATTTTTTGCAAAAGGTCAGCCGTATAAATTTTTAGGTTTAATCCCTATGAAACGCCATCTTCTTACAACTGATGAAAGCGGAAGATTATTTCTTTTAGGAGCGGATATTAATGGGCGCGATGTATTTTCACGGATACTTTTTGGCGGAAGAATTTCAATGACGATCGGTTTTCTGGCGCTTTTTGTTTTATTTCCGATAGGACTTCTATATGGTGGAATTGCCGGATATTTCGGCGGAAAAGTTGATATGATTATGATGAGATTTGCAGAAGCTGTTATGTCTATACCAAGCTTTTATCTTTTAATTATTTTAGCATCAATCCTTCCTTCCGGTATGACAAGTGTTCAACGTTTTATGCTTATTGTAGTTATTTTGGCACTTATAGGGTGGGCGAGTTTTGCAAGAGTTGTCCGAGGCATGGTGTTGTCTATAAAAAAACAGGAATATGTTCAGGCTGCAAAATCTATAGGCGCCTCACGTTTAAGAATTATTGTAAAGCATATTCTTCCCCAGACTACCAGTTTTGTAATTGTTGCAATGACTCTTTCTGTCCCTTCATATATTTTGTCTGAATCGGGTTTAAGCTTTTTAGGATTAGGTATTCAGCAGCCGGATGCAAGCTGGGGGAATATGCTTAAAGAAGCTCAGGAATATACTAATATAATTTATCGCCCCTGGCTATTAACTCCGGGATTTTTAATTTTTATTGCGGTGTTGGCTTTTAATTTGATTGGTGATACAATAAGAGATATTCTTGACCCAAAAAGCAAAACCAGATAGGTAGTTAAGATGTAAAGGAGAATAAATGGATTTGGCAAATTCCGGAATTATGTTTGATGTTACGCTTGCAATAAGGCTTTTAGCGGCTTTACTTTTGAGCTTTGCAATCGGCTTGGAACGCGAAATGACAAACAAGTATGCCGGTCTGAGAACAAATATTCTGGTGTGTCTTGGAGCGTGTTTGTTTACAATAATTTCAATTTACGGATTTCCGGAAGTTTCAGTAACCGGAGATGAACTCGGAACGCGTGATACTGCACGTGTCGCAGCTCAGGTCGTTACGGGTATCGGTTTTATCGGCGCAGGTACGGTATTCAGACATGGTGCTACTGTTTTCGGTCTTACTACGGCTGCAACTTTGTGGGTGTCAGCAGCTGTCGGAATGGCTTGCGGTGCAGGGATGTATATTTTGGCAATTGCTGCAACAGTTTTTTCAATACTCATTCTCGTATCGGTCAGATTGTTTGAAAAAAATATACTTATTTCTACTGCAAAGAATACAAGACGTTTAAAAATGAGTATCTCCTGTTTAAACGAAAATTCTGATAAAATATATGATTATATTATTGAAAACAGTAAATATCTCGTAGAAGTTTCTAAAAAGTTAAATAAACAGGATGAAAATCAAACAAAAATTGTTGTAATTATGGATTTTGCAGGTCGTAATCCTGTTCAGGATCTGTACAAAACATACAGGAATCTTGAAGGTATTGAATCAATTTCAATTCAGGAATTTAATGAGTAATATTTTATATAGTCGGAATATCTATTTCAAATTCTGTCAAATCTTTTGTTGATTTATTAAGTTTAAGGACTGCGTTTTGAGCTTTGAGATTTGTTGCGCAGATATGGAGTCCCAGTCCGCTTCCTGTAGGTTTTGTTGTAAATCCTTCTGTAAATATCATTTGTTGTTTCTCTTTTGATATTGCTTCGCCGTTATTTGATATTTTTATAATTGCTTTTTCTTTTTTTATTTCAAGTGATACAGTGATTTTACCTTTTTTATCAATTGCCTCTATGGCGTTTTTGATTATATTTACAATGCATGCAAGAAATTTATTATCATCAATAAATACGGTTGCAGTATCCTTTATATCGCATTTTATATTAATTTCTTTATCGTGGATATAAACTTCAGCAAGTTTCACACCTTCTTCAAGAATAGTTTTTATATCACATTTTTTAGGACATAAATTATTTAGTGATTTTAAATCAAGAAGTGAATTGCACATAATTTTTATAGATTTGCTGATGCAATTTAGAGCATTATTAATAGATGCATTATTTATCCCTTCATCCTCAAGATTTTTTTTTATAATTTGTGTGTAAATTTCACAAATTGAAAGGTGGTTTCTTATTTCGTGTGAAATACATCTTGATTGTTCAAAAATTATATTTGTTTCTGTCATTTATCTTTACCCGCTTTAAAATTAAAGGTTCAGCTTCTCGGCTGAACCTTTTGTCTTATATAACATTTAGCCGTTTATCTTAAACTGCAATTTTGGAGAGTCTTCTGTTAGCAAAACCGTTATTCAGAGCATAAAGTACTGCTTGAGTTCTGTCATTTACCTGTAATTTTTGGAAAATATTGTTTACGTGGGTTTTTACAGTAGTTTCCGAAATAAATAGTTTTCCTGCAATACTCTTGTAGTTATTGCCCTGTGTGAGAAGGTCAAGCACTTCTTCTTCACGTGCTGTTAAATAGGTAAGAAGGTTTTCTTCTGAAGAGATTTTTGTTTCTTCTTTGAAGGAATTTTGAAAATATTCAAAGAAGCGGGAAGTAAGAGCTGTCGGAAGATAAATTTTTCCGGCTGCAACTTCATCCATTGCATAAATTAGTTGTGCTGATGCCATAGTTTTTAAAACATATCCTTTTGCGCCAATTTTCATTGCTCTAAAAATAAGATCTGCATCGTCATAACCGCTTAAGGCGATTACTCTTATTCCCAAATCCAGTTTTTCTATTTCTTGAATAGCTTGTAATCCGTCTTTTTCAGGCATATTAATATCCATTAAAATAATATCGGGTCGATATTTTTTTGCAAGATTAATTCCTATATTTGCACTTGTTGTAGTTCCAACTACATCATAACAACTTTCAAGAGTAATTAACTCTTTTACACCTCTTAAATGATCCGCATTGTCATCAATTAACAAAACTCTTGATCTTCTTTTAAACTCTCTCATTTTTATCTCCCTATTTTTTCTTCCCTCTACGTTATAAATACTACTACTTTTAGATGGGGGTTTTCATCCATGCCCCGATTGATATTGGTGACGTAACAGTTTGAGAATTTGTCCTACATCTTTGGATTGATAATTCGCCTCAACCATGCTCTACACCATGCTTTTACATGATTTAGCCGCATGGTTGATTTAAGATTTTGCTAGTCTTTTTGAAGTAATCTTCTTGTGGTATAATTTAATAAACGTGAGGATAAAAAATGGATATTTTAATATTTTTAGTTGGTTTTTTTATAGGTGCTTTATGTGTATTTATTCCATTTAAGCTTATAAATAAAAATAATAAAGCATCACAGGATATGCTGTTAGAGCAGATGAAGCTGTATTTTGAAAATACTGCAAACAGGATTTTTAAGGAAAGTTCTTCAGAGTTGACCAATCAGAATAGAGAAAAGCTTGAAGAATTTTTCCGACGGTTCAGGGAACGTATAGAAGATTTTGAAAAACGGGCAGAACAAAATTTTAAAACGGAAACTGAACATTTTACGAAATTTGATATGAATATAAAAAGTTTTCTGGAGACAGGAAACAAAATTTCTCAAGATGCAAATTCTCTTGTAAATGTAATGAAATCTGATAACAGAACATCAGGACGCTGGGGCGAAATTGTACTGGAAAGAGTGCTTGAAGCTTCCGGATTAAGAAAAGATGAAGAATATAAAATTCAGGCAGGAACAGCAGAAGGAAGACCTGACGCAACAGTTTTTCTCCCTGAAGGAAGATGTATATATATAGACAGCAAAACTTCATTTGCTGCGTGGGATGGATATCTGAATGCTCAAACTGATGAAGAAAAACAAATTCATTTAAGGCAATTTATAGATTCAACAAAAGCCCATATTACAGGGCTTGCAAGAAGAGATTATTCGGTTGAAGTCGTTTCGCCTGATTATGTTTTAATGTTTATTCCTATAGAAAGCTGTTATTCAATGATGTTTTGTGATGACTGTGCACTTTGGGATTTTGCCTGGAAAAATAAAGTAATGCCGGTGTCGCCCTCAACGCTGCTTGCTGCATTAAAAATTATTAATGCATTCCATGTTGTTGACAGGCAGAATAAAAATATTATGGAAATGGCTGATTTGTGTACGGGAGTTCATGATAAATTTGCAGCTCTTCTTTCTGAACTTTTAAAAATTCAAGATAATTTGAGTAATTCTTTGAAAAAATTAAATGGGCGCGGTAACATAATCACCCAGATTGAAAAACTTGAAAAATTGGGGTGCAAATATTCAAAAGAATTACCGGAATTGTCAGATGATACAACTATTGACAATTAAGTTAGTTTAAACTAACTTAATTGTATGAAAGTTCAACCACTAAGTTTTAACACTTCTGTTTATAAGCAAAAAGTTGTATCTGTGAGTTTTCAAGGAAAAATAAACCCTCCTTCTAAAGATGCAATAAGTGATCTTAAAGTATTTATGCATCATATTTATGAGTATAAAAAAGGATTGAGAAATTTAATTCTTACAACAGAAAAATCTGTGAACCGTGATTATATAAAGTACAGATTGGAAAAAGAAAATATTCCGTACTTAATTCAGGATGTTTCCGGAAAATCTATAAATGTATTTTTCGGGAATGAAGATTGTATAAAGGTAGTATCAACATTTGACAAGCATTTAAGTAAACTTTCGCCGGAACAAGATTTTATGCTGGGTATAATGCTCGGTTATGACAAAATATTACAGTGTAAAAGATATATGCAACGATTAAGCAACAAGCTTAATCCTTTTAAGGCTTGATTTTATTTTACTATAGTGGTAATATCTTTTTACGATGATTGAAAGACCTGTAACAGCAAAAGACAGAATTATTTTAGCGCTGGATGTTGATAATTTAAAAGAAGCTGAAAATCTCGTAAAAGATTTAAAGGACTATGTCGGATACTTTAAGGTTGGTTTGCCTTTGATTGTGAATTACGGTTTTGAAGCGTTCAGGCTGTTGGAAGAGCACGGAGCAAAATGTTATTATGACTGTAAATTCCATGATATTCCTCATACTGTTCAAAAAGCTTGTATAAGTCTTGTAAAAAATAATGTCAATTTCTTTAACGTCCATATTCAAGGCGGGTCAAAGATGACCTCTGCAGTTGTAAGGGCTTCTCGTGCGGCGGCAAAGTCAATGGGGATTGAACCTCCTACAATTCTTGGAGTTACTTTGTTATCAAGTTTCGGGCAAAAAACTTTGACAACAGAGCTTTGTGTAGATAAAAATATTGAAGATTTTGTCCTTCAACTGGCTAAAGTTGCAAAAGATACGGGGCTTGACGGAGTTGTTGCAAGTGCAGAGGAAGCTAAAAGAATAAGAAAAGAAATAGGAGAGGACTTTATAATTCTTTGCCCTGCTACAAGACCGACCTGGTCATCCGTTAATGATCAGGTTAGAGTTGATACTCCTCGTGATGCTATAATGGCGGGTGTTGATTTTATGGTTGTCGGGCGCCCGATTACGACGGCAGATGATCCGATAGGGGCTGCAAACCTAATTATTGATGAAATTGAAACTGCCATGGAAGATAAAAAAGTTTTGTGTTAAAGAATTTTCTAAATGGCTGTACTTATTAATTAATATCTAATTTCAAGTAATATTTAAGTTTTTGTTTTTTATTACATAATGTTACGATTTGGTTTTGTTATATAAAGTTTTTATCTAATCGACCGATACAATTATTTGTATAAAGGAAATCTTTTAATGGTAGATAGTATTCAAAGAACTTTTAATAAATATCAGAAAAAATATCCTCTTTATAACAAAAATGCATTAGTGGATAAAATGGTTGAAGACGGTACAATCACAGTTGATACGGCAAAAAAAATTAAAGCCGGAGCCAGCTTATTTGTGATTGATAACAGAGCTGAAATGTCATCTTTATTGAATGAAAATCATGATATTAATATAACTGAAATAATAGGGTTTAAGCAGAATAATAATAATAAAGATATCAAAGTTAAAGCTAATTTTAATAAACAAATTGAACCTACTTTTCAGGGAAATCAGGCTGACTGCTGGTTGTTATCAGATATTAATGCTTTAAATAGGACTGATTGGGGTAAAAATCTTATTCGTAATGCTATAGTACCTGATACTGACGGTTCCGGAGGCGTAACTATTAAATTCCCAGGTTCACTATTGCCTCAGAAGAATTTTCATATAACTCCGCAGGACATTCAGGATGCTAAACAAAGCGGTCATTATTCAAGCGGAGATGATGATATGGTTGCTTTTGAACTCGCAACTGAAAAAGTTATTAAAGCATTGGTAAAAACAGGTAAAGCTAAACGTGTAGATGAGTTTGACCATATTATCGGTTATCAATCATATCTTAGCGGTGCTGTGCTTGATGAAAAAAGTAATATACAGCTTAGTATTGCTTCATTGTTGGGAGCTAAACAGAATGTGCATGTTGATATTGGACTTTCCGAAATTTTAAATACTAATGACAAAAATAAGCTCTTGAAAAAACTTTCGCAAAATAAGGATGACTATTCAATAACTGTGACATTTAATCATTTATTTGATGCTTTTGATATGCGCGAAAAAGATGACCCTGTTCATGGAAATCACTCATATGCTTTAAAAGAAATAGTGTATGGTAAGTATGTTACTGTTATTGATCCATACCATTCTGATCAGGAAATCAGACTGTCTTGGGATAAGTTTATGTATGATGTTGAATCATTATATATAAATTCAAAGGATGATACGGCAAGAAAATCTCTTGAAAATGCTCTCCCGCAAGATTATTATGAAAAACGACAGGAAGATTTGGATAACCTTTATAATGACAAAGCAAAGCGTCAACGGGAACAAGCTGAAATAAAACAACGAAATGAACAGGAAAGAATTCGTCTTGAAACAAATTCTATTCTGGATGATGTAGGCTGGGATTTACTCTCCATTAAGAACGAATTCTCTTATACCAACATACAAAATTTAATGAACAAAATTAATAAAGATACTGTTTTACCTGTTTTGAAGGCAAAGCCTGATTTAATCTTAACACTTGACGATTATAAGTCCGGCTGGGGAAACGGTGACGCTAAAAAGGCTTTAATGACTCCTATAATCGACTCACTTGCGGAAAAAGCTGCGGACAAAAATATTAATCCTAAGCTGATAAATGAATTTAAAACTAAATGTTTTAAAGAGCTTGATGCAACTTTTTATACAGATGAAAAAATTATTCAGGCTGAAGTTGAGAAAATGATAAATTTAATAAACTCAATATAGACATAAGATTTAAATTTTATATTGTTTTATGTTCTTTTGAAAGTTCGAATTTATGTTTATCCGGTCTGTAGATATAAATTTTATAGCTTTCTCCGTCGGTATTTATTTTGATTGCATGATGTCTGTCTGTTCTGTATATATCTGTATTCCTTAGCGTATCAAGTGTGCCGGCATCAGGGTGACCGTATACGTTTACTCCGGTTGAAATAACTGATACTTCAGTATTTAAATGTTCAAGCATTTTGCTGTCAACAACATGTGAGCCGCCGTGATGTCCTACTTTGAGAATTTCTATTTTATGCGGAATATTTTTCTTTAGTCTGTTAAAAGCTGTAATTCCTGCATCTCCCGTAAACAGCATATCAAAGTTTTTGAAACTTACAAGAGTTATTATTGATTTTTCATTATCAGTTTCTTCGTCTTTTGAGATAAAAGTTTGTATATTGAAATTTTCTTCTTTATATATGGAATGGTTATTTAAAGGTATTTGCGCGGATATATTTAATTTTTTGAAAGTTTTGTATATATTTTTCGAAGTTATTGATTGGTCGTCAAAAGAATTGATATAAACTTGTTTGACCTTCAAGTTTTTCATTATATCAAGAGCACCTCCCGAATGGTCGTTATCAAAGTGTGTAATTATTAGACCTTCTATATTTTTTATCCCTCTGTCTTTCATGTACTTAATAATTATAGAATTAGCTTGAGATTTTCCGCCTTTGTAACCTGCTCTGCCGGTATCAATTATAAAGTATTTATTTTGGGGTGTTTTGACAAGAAAACAGTCTGCATTTTGGACATCAAAGGTTATTATTTCTAAATTTTTATTAGGAATATTAATAAGCGATAATGTCAGAATGCTAAGACAAATTAAAGATGAAATAATAAGTTTCTTTGTAAATCCAGTTTTAATTGCAAAAGTTAATATGAGAACGATTAAATAGTATGCAATAATCTGTAAAATGCCGGGGTGAGAGGTAGTAAGCAAAGAATAAGGTAAATTTGCAAAAAATTCTGATATATTTACAAGAATATTTAAAAATACATTAAGAATTATATCTGTTATCATACAAACTTTACCTGTAAAAAGCGGAAACATTGCAAGTATTGAACTTACAAAACCGCCGAAGCTGACAACACTCAAAAATGGCATACTTAGAAGATTGGCAAAAACAGAATATGTACTGAACGTGTTAAAATAAAACATCTGTATGGGAGCAACCCATATTTGCGCCACTACGGGAATTAATACAGCTCCGCTAAGCCAGTTTGGTATCGGAAGATTTTTATACTTTTCAAAAATAACATTTGCTGTTGTTAATATTCCGAATGTTACAATAAAAGAAAGCTGAAATCCTACATTATTTATAAATGCAGGGTTGTAAATAAGCATAATCATTGCAACTAAAGCAAGGAGTGATACACTGTGAGCATCTCTGTCTATAAGTTTTCCTATTAGCACGAACAAAAGCATTAGTGCCGCACGGATTACTGATGCTCCCATTCCGGTCATCATTGTGTAAATTACAACAACACCCATACCGGTAATAACAGAGAGTTTAAAAGGTACTCTAAGCCGTCTTAAGAAAAATACCCAGAAACCGTATATAAATGCAACGTTCATACCAGAGGCGGCAAGTATATGTAATAATCCTGAATTTATAAACGATGCTTTTATATATTCAGGCGGAGATACAGCATCATCGCCGAACACTATACCGCCTAAAATTTCAAGGTTGGGTGATTGAAGATATTTTGCGTGAACATTAATTATTTTGTCGCGAAGATTATTCAAATTTTGCAGAAATTTCCATTTTGTATGTATCTTACTTTGAATCGGTATTGCATTATCAGAGTAAAATACCGTATAGGTATCAAAATTCCTGAGATACTTGCCGTAATCAAATTGTGACGGATTAGTTGCAGAAAACGGTTTTCTTAACTTCCCTGTGAGTTCGTAATTGTTTCCTATTTTGCATTTATCTAGATTTTCACCATTCAGGGTTACAAGTGTTTTTCCTTTAATTTCCTTTCCATTTATACTATAAACGTCAAAGAAAAATTTGATTTTTTCATCGGAACTCTTATCAGGAATAGATATAATCTGCCCCTGAATTTTTGCGTCCGCAGGAGCAAGAGCTAAAAGACTGTCTGTTGTGTGTATTCTGAAATAAGCATTAAAAAATCCGATATAAAATATAATTATCCAAAATAGTATATATTTTAAAGAAACATAGTTTTTTGCGATTAGAAAAATACTTGTTATGCTTAAAAAGACAGCACACAAAAGTCCGCTGTCATTAAAATAGGCAAGGATTCCTGTCATAAATATGAGCGCTGTGATAAACATTAACGCGTTTTTATTTTGTAAAAGAGAATTTATACTATATCTGTCCACAGAACAATTATAAATTAAATTGCTATGGAAATATGTAACAAAATGTAAAGTTGAATTTCAAAATGCCTGAAACCCTGATATACTCCCTCATAGGATAGGATAGGATAGGAT
>CALUPR010000035.1 GCA_944322705.1 Candidatus Gastranaerophilales bacterium | reverse complement strand
GCATAAGGCTCCTGATGAAATGCAAATTTTTTCAAAGTTTCCGCTGCCATATTTTTTACAGACGGCGTTCCGTTTACAAAATTTTTGTTGCCTTCTAATAATTTATCAAGTTCTTTTTTAGCTTTTTCTATCATAATAATATCTTAAATAATTATTTTTAAAAAAGCAATAGTCCTATATACTTGTTTGGCTTTTAATTTTATAAGTTTTTTATAAATATTTAATTTTCTGTAAATTTCGGATAATTTGTGATAAAATATTTCAAGGGTGTGATTTTAGGGAGAACTTATGAAAAAAATTATTGATTTTGTACAAAAACATAATGAATGGTTTATATTATTAGGTTTGGTAATATTTTGCTATTTTATGTTTTTCTTTAATATTGGAAATTACGCGCTTATGGATGTTGATGAAACAAGATATGTTGCGATGGCGCGTGATATGTTTCACAGTAAAAATTTTCTTACTCTTTATTTAAACGGTGATTATTTTTTTGAAAAACCGCCTCTTTATTTTTGGGGTGAGTGCTTATCATTTGCTATTTTCGGCAAAGTCAACGAATTTACGGCACGATTTCCTGTAGCATTATACGGATCACTTTCTGTTTTTTTGTTATATTTTGTCGGAAGAAAAATTGTTTCAAAGAGATATGGTATTATATCAGCAATAATTTTAGGTTCAACACTTGAATTTGTAATGCTGGCAAAGTTTGCAATTCTGGATATTGTTGTTACAACGTGTATAGGTTTTTCTACAATGTTCGGGTTATTGACCCAATTTGTAGAAGATAAGAACAAGAAATATTTCTGGTGGTTATTTTATATTTTTTCAGGACTTGCTGTTATGGCAAAAGGGTTGCCCGGGTTTATCGTTCCCTTTGCGGTAATGTTTTTTGTCACAATAGCTAACAGAACTTTCAAACAGGTTTTTAGACCGCAGTATATTTTGCCGGGATTTTTTCTGTTCTTTTTAATTGTATTGCCATGGCATTTGATTATGTTCAAAGTTCATGATCCGTTATTTTTTAACGAATATATTATGAAACATCATATTAACAGGTTCTTTTCATCGAGTCAGGTTTACAGAGAACAACCGTTTTATTTTTATATAATTACAATTTTATGGGGACTTGTCCCTTGGATATTTTCCGCAATTTCTGCAGGAATCGCGAAGCTGGCAAATCTTAAAAAATTTTCTCTTAAAAATTTGGATGATTCTCATAAATTTTTATATTTTAATGTAATTGCATTTTTTGTAATAATGTTATTTTTCTCTGCTTCAAGTACAAAGCTTATTACATATATCTTGCCGGTTTATTTTTTTACTGCCTGTATAATGGCTTTTCTCTGGGAAGATTATATGTTCAAAGGTAAATATGAAAAATCTGTTAATATTTCAGTTTATATACTCGGTGTTGTATGTATATTATCGGGGATTGGCGCTTGTTTTATGAAATATTTTTTGCCGGCGCAGATTTATGCTGATATAGATATGATACAATGGTTCTGTGTAATTCTAGTGTTGGTGTTCGGGATCTCCAGCATTTTGTGTGCGTGGTTTGACAAAAAAACAGGAGTGTTTGCCTGCTATGTGCTTCTGGTTTTAATTACGTCCGCATTCGGAACAAAATTATTCTATAATATGGATTATGAATTCGGTCAGAATGACTTGATGTATTTTGCAAAATATGCAAAAGAAAATAACAAAAAACTGGTTATTTTGAACGATGAAAGAAAGTATTCCGCATTTTATTATTACGGCGGTCATGTTTATTTCATATCACAGGATGATGAGGCGGAAATGAAAAAATTCGGACAGATGCTTGACGATAAAGATGTTGTTGTAATCGTCAGGGAACGAAAAATGCCTAAAGTTGATGAAACATTGGATTTTGATATAATCTTAGACGGAAGGAAATATTCGCTTATAAAGGTAAAATAATGCTTGTTCGTTATGAAAAATTTCTTGAAAAACTAGATAAACGGTTGGAAAAGTATTTTGAGGAACAGTGTGAATTTATAAAGTGCAAAATGGGATGTTCTGCCTGCTGCGAAGTAGGGGAATATCCTTTTTCCCGTCTGGAAGCGGAGTATCTTATGTCGGGTTTTATGAAACTTCCACCTGATGTTCGTAAGCAGGTTAAGGAAAACATAATTCGTCTAAAATCTGAAACCCCTAAGCTCTATCAATGTCCGTTTTTAATAAATCATTTGTGTTCTGTTTACAAATACCGCGGAATAGTATGCAGAACTCACGGGCTTGCATGGTATGACGATGATGAAGAAAAAATAAAACTTCCTTATTGCGTGAATATAGGTCTGAACTACAGTAAAGTTTTTGACCGTGAAACCGGAGAGGTTTTTATCCAAACCCCGATTAAGGCACATTTGAGAATTGACAGTATTTTAAGAAGCCCTCTGGCAGAAGAATATGAGCTTGAATGCGGTGAAATACGTCCTTTGATAAATTGGTTATAGAGCATTGTTAAATATTTCCTTATATAAATGTAAATATTGAAATATAACCTCTTGAAAATCTAATGTTAATGAGTTATACTACATATGTAGCAAAAAAAATAGTGTGTTAAAAAAAGGATTTATGATTATATTATTTCTTTAAACAGCAGTAATGCCGTCTAAATGGCGTATTGTTTTTATAGCGAAATATTATAAAATAGTTTAAGGAATGTAAACTCATATTTAATATAAGGCAAAATAATTTTGTCAGATGTTTTATATAAAAAAGTGTGTAAACAGGTGTAAGTTTTGGACGAAAATCAGGAAAAAATATTGGAACAAATAAAAGAAAAACCGGCGAAAAAAAGCGGAAGTGCGGCTACAAATCCGCTTTCTAAAACGCTTAATTCTCTTAAAAAACCTGATTTAAAAAATATAAAAACACTTGAAACAAAAAAAACAGAGCAAAAAGAAGAAAAAAGAGCTACTAATCCTATTTCTTCCGAAACATCAAGTATAGTTGCACGCATAAATAACTTTAACACAAATAAAACCGCAAACAGGATGTATGCAGGCTATATGAACACTGCTGCAAATTCTCATCGTGTTGTTGATTATTCGGATCTTGTCTACAGTCTCAATAATGCTCTTGAAGGGAAAACAAGTGTTCATGAATTGTTTACAGCTATACATGAGTTGTTTATGGAAAAATTAAACAGTGTTTTTACTGCTTTCGGAATTGTTCATGAGCAATCAAAATGTATTAATATAAAGTTGTTTAATTCCATGGGAAGTACATATTCATCAAAATTGCTGTTATCTGATGAATTAAATCCGATTATACAGTGTTTTAACAGCGGTACTGTTGTCACTCAGGATAATAATAAATTTTTAAATATTCCGTACCTGCCTTCATCAGCTGCTTACATGTTCCCGCTTAATTCAATAAACGGCTGCAAAGGAGTTATGATAGTCGGAAAAGATTCGCTTGAAAATCACATCGGTTTGTTTTCTTTTATTGCTGATTATTGTGCATTGTTTATGCAGAATGTTGAACTTTTGGAGCAAACTAACAAATATGCAAATACTGATACACTTACAGGACTTTATACACACAGAGGCTTTCAGGAGGTTTTGACAGTAGAACTGAAAAAAGCTGAAGAAAATGAATCTAACCTCTCAATAATTATGCTTGATGTTAATAATATTTCAAAAATTAACAGAGAACTCGGGCATGCTAAAGGCGATGAGGTTATTAAACTTCTTGCGGAAAAAGTAAAACAGAATATCAGAAGTACCGATAAAGCCGGAAGATATGGCGGTGACGAGATTGCAATAATACTTCCGGATACGAGCACGGCTGATGCCAAGTATCTGGCAGAATATATTACATACTGTCTGTCGTGCTGTTTTGTTGACGATGTCGGTCCCGTTAAGGTATCTGTCGGAATTGCAACATACCCTGAATGCAGCAAGGATCAGGAAAAACTTTTGATTCTTGCAGAGCAGGCAATGTATATTTCTCAGGCGAAGGGTTATAAAGAAGGTATGTCTGCCATTATCAGTTCTGCTGATTATAACTTCTGGGATGATGAGGCACTGAATTCTTTTGCCGAAGTTGTTGCAAAACGTCATTCACAGCTTGGTATTGATTTTGGCGAAGAACTTTTACACAAATTTAACAATGAACAGATTGTTTCGCAAAACCATTTGATGGAGCTTGCAAACTCGCTTGCAGGAGCGATTGACGCAAAAGACCCGTATACAAAAGGTCATTCGACATCTGTTTCAAGATATTCGGAGGCTCTTGCACGTGCAATTAATCTTCCGGAAGATGAAGTCCAGAGGATTAAACTCGGTGCGCTTTTACATGATGTTGGCAAAATAGGTATTCCCGAAAGCGTTTTGAAAAAACCCGGCAAACTTGAAGGGGACGAATGGGAAATTATGAAACAGCACCCTGTAATCGGAGCTGAAAAAGTGCTTGCTCCAAACGATGCGCTGCGGGATTTAATTCCGATTGTAAAATATCACCATGAACATATTGACGGAAGCGGTTACCCTGAAAATCTTAAGGGAGAGAATATTCCGCTTGCTGCGCGTATTGTTGCGGTTGCGGATACCTTCCACGCTCTGATTTCTGACAGACCATACCGAAAGGGCATGAGTGTTGAAAAAGCTTGCGAGATTTTGAAAGACGGTGCAGGAAAACTCTGGGATTCTGATCTTGTGCGTCAGTTTATTACGATTGCTCCCTCGTTATCAACAAGTGTTTAGTTTGAGTTGATTTTAGTAAAATTTTTTGTGTATTATTATATATTTCATGTGCTGCACTTGCATATTTTTGTGGGAGGAGTTATAATAATAAATGTAGTTTTTATTTCAGAAAGGAGCTGTATATGAAAGGATTTTTGAATTTTGAGAGCTTCGGGGGGGGGGGCACTTTAGGCTCCGCCGGAGGTAAAGAAGCTGTAGGGTTAAAATGCAAAGTTTATAACGGTGTGCGAATCTCACTAGAAAATAAACTTTTTTCCTTTTTAGTTAATGGAGAAAAATACCCAAAATATGCTCATTTGTTTTGCAAACGTTGTGCGTTTACTCTTGCCGAGGTTTTAGTTACTCTCGGTGTAATTGCTGTTGTTGCTGCACTGACTATGCCCAGATTGATTGAAAATCATCAGAAACGTGTTATATCGGGACAATTAAAAGAATTTGTCAGTATTTTTAATCAGGCTTTTAATACCTCAAAGGCATTCAATGGCGACTCTGAAACTTGGGAGATAACACCCCTTGGTCATGAAGCTTTGCCCAAATACATATATCCTTATTTAAAAACGACTGAATGTAACACTTCTGATAATTATAGAGAAGCTGTATCATATCTTCCGAGAACTATTCCATTAGGAAACGCATTGGATAGATGCTCTGCTATTGTAAATGGAAGTTATATATTTAATTATTATGATTGGGGCAGGCAATCCGAGTATTCTGCTACTACATTGTTTGTTGATGTGAATGGAGAAAAAGGACCGAATAAATTTGGTAAGGATATATGGCAATTTGCTTTATATTATAAATCACCGAAATCAGCGGGAGATAATGGTGTTGATATGTCGGGTACCGGTAATTCTTATATATATTATGCTAATGGCTCATTTCTTACAGGTTTACAAATAAGCGGAGCTTGCTATATAAGAGGTAAGAGAACTTGCTCCCAAACTTACTATCCGAAGTGTATAGAAGGGAATTCATTGGACGATATACAACGTTTTTGCGGAGGTTTGCTTCAAAGTAACAACTGGGAATTCCCTGATAATTATCCATGGCGTGAACTTGACAAGCTAACCGAATAATATCTCCGCTTGCATATTTTCAAAAAAAGTGTATAATAATATGAACTAAAGGAATTTTGCAAAAGGTTTCTTTAAAGTACCAATTTAAATCAGGAGAAGAAAAATGTACCAAGATGAAAAACTTGTTTGTGAAGATTGCGGCGCAGAATTCGTCTTCACTGCAGGTGAACAGGAATTTTACGCAGAAAAAGGTTTGGTAAACAAACCGAAAAGATGCCCGGAATGCAGAAAAGCTCGCAGAAAAAACAACAGAAAACACAGAAAAATGTATGATGCTGTATGTTCTAAATGCGGAGCGCAAACTCAGGTTCCGTTTAAACCGATTGCTGGAAAAGAAGTCTTTTGCAAAGATTGCTTCGTAAAAGAACAGGAAAATGCTGAACAAACAGCTGAATAAAACAATTGAACAGAAACAATTTATATTTAAAACAGACCGGAATTTATCCGGTCTGTTGTTTGTTATACGCCTATGCAGCTGTTTAAATATTCTATTGTGCTTATTTTTTCATCGTACAAATACTTTATGAAATTTAAATATGCCGCGTTATGTGAAGTTATTACAAGATTTATTTCAAATCCGTCGGTACAAAAAGGTTCATAATCGTAAACCACATAGCTGTTGTATTTACTTTTCCACTCTTTTCTTTCGATACGGCTGTTATTTTCTTCTATAATATCTTCAAGCCACGCTATAATGTCTTTATTTACATTTTTCATTTCCAAGCGATTGTACTTGCTGCAATTATGGCAATCATTTCCCATTAGCATGTTAAATTACTCCACCAATATGTTATATGTAAATTTTAAATCTTTTTTCATTTAAAATAATCCCCTTTAGGTATAAGCATAAAATAGTGAAATATGGTGATTTATTAATTTGTATTTAGTTTAGTTTTTATTTCTTTATAATTAATTGAAAAAAACAACAAATTTTTATACTATAAAAAAAGGGTTATGGATTTACAAAATAAGGATGTCTTCATGAGTGAAAAACGTATTTTAATAGTTGATGACGATGATGAAATAAGAGAACTTCTTGAATTTGATATAAAAGCAAGCGGCTATTTTGTTGATACTGCACGTGACGGGATGGAAGGGCTGAACAAAGCATTAAATAACACTTATGATTTGATTTTGCTTGATGTTATGATGCCAAAGATGAACGGGTTTGATGTTTGTAAAAATATAAGACAGGCAAAGCTGGCAATTCCGATTTTAATGCTGACAGCAAAAGGTACAATTGACGATAAAACGGAAGGTTTTGACTGCGGTGCTGATGATTATCTTGTTAAACCTTTTGATATTCAGGAGGTTCTTTTGAGAATAAGAGTCCTTTTGAGAAGAAATCAGGTTTTTGATGAGGGTAAATCTGCTCTTTCTGATGAAGTTTTAAATGCAGGCGATATAGAAATTTATCCGGAAACATTAGAGGCAGTTGTTGTAAATAAGAGAGTAAAACTTACTCCGACTGAATTTGAAATTTTGTATTGTTTAATGCAGCATTTTAATCATCCGGTTACTCTTGCAACTTTATTGGATGAGGTTTGGGGTTATGACAGCAGTGAAGATGTCAGAATGCTGAGGGTTCACGTGGGCGGTCTGAGGAATAAAATTGAACCTGATACAAAGCATCCGAAATATTTACATACTGTTACCAATGTAGGTTATAAATTAACACCGTTCGGTGAAGGTTAAATTTTATGTTTGGAAAACATCTGAAAATTGTTGAACAGATTATTATAGTTTTTGTATTTGCTGTTATTGTTCCAATGACAATCAGCGGGTTTGTCATAAACAATATTAATCAGCAGTCTATGAGATATCAATTACGTGAATCTGCTGTTTTGATAGCAAATATGGTTTCTGATGAGATAGATTTTTTTAACAAAACAACTTTGAGTAACCTTGAACAAATAGTTTTCTCTCTTGATCATTTGCCAACCGCGAGGGCTAAAGAACAGTATTTGAAGTCGGTTATTAAGCAGCTTGATGATTGTGAAAATTTGGAAATAACAGATGAAGAAGGACTTAATGCTGTTCAAAAACTTGATAAACAAAATAATAATGCTTCAATTCATTTAAAAATAGCTGATAACCGCTATCTTGTCGCAACTTTTAAGCTTGACGCCGTGAAAGACGAGCTTTTCAGATCGTTAGCGGATGATAAAAGACAAATTTATGTTTTGACAGGCGACGGTGATTTGATTGCAGAACATAATTACACTGAAGAAGCCTATCAAAAGACAATTTCACTACTGCCGGAAAAATTAAAAAAAGATAAACCCGTAATATTCGGTGATGTAAAAAATCAGCCGCTTGTTTACGTTTCAAAAGATGATCCGAAAATTACGATTATCGTAAATACAACAGAAAAAGTTACCCAAAAGGCTATTACAAATAACAGTTTAAAAATTATCTTATCCTGTCTTGCTGCAACTTTTGCCATTATTTTTGTTGTCGGACTTTATACTTATTATCTTTATATAAACATAAGACAGCTTTTCAAAGGAATCATTGCTATTTCAAAAGGTAATTACGAGCGTCAGATAAGACTTTTAACAACGGCGTTTACTCCGCATGAAATTATATTTCTTGCATTTGAATTCAACCGTATGGCAACAGAAATTCATAAATCCTATATTCAGTTAAAAAAGAATAATGCGGAATTAAAAGAATTGAATGAATTTCGTTCCAACTTGATAGATACGGTAAGTCACGAACTCAGAACACCTTTAACCAGTATTCAAGGGTATACTTCCCGTCTTATGCGTCAAGATATTATAATTGATGAGGAAACAAGACAGAAATCTTTAAGGATAATAAAGGAACAGTCTGAACGTCTGAAACGTCTGATTGATGACTTGCTGACAATTCCCGATATTGAAGGAATGCGTTTAAGAACAAACATTGAACAGGTTTGGCTTCCTGAAATTCTTGAAGAGTCAAGAATTTTGATTAAAAACAAGCGAAATATGGAAATTATTTTTAATCTCGGTGAAGATTTTCCTTTGGTTTCAGGTGATAAAGGCAGACTGCTTCAGGTATTTGTAAATCTTCTTGAAAATGCTGCAAAATATGCCTCTGAAGGTTCTAAAATTGTAGTGGATTCCATTATAAAAGAGGATTGTGTAAAGATCTTTGTAAAAAATGACTGTGAAGTTATTCCGCCGAAAAAATTGAAAAAATTGTTTGAAAAATTTGTACGCCTTGATGATAATACAACAAGAACTACACGCGGAACAGGTCTGGGCTTGTTTATTGTAAAAGGTCTTGTTGAGGCAATGAACGGCACTATTGAACTTCACAGTGATAAAATTTGCGGATTTTGTGTTGAAGTAACTTTGCACCTTGCAAACGTTCAAGAGGCTGTAAAATGAAGCGTGCCGTTGAACTTGCAAGAAAATCAGAAGGCGAAATTCCTGTCGGAGCTTTGATAGTTAAAGACGGAGAGGTTATAGCGGAAACTTTTAATCAAAAAGAAACACTTAATGATGTAACTGCACATGCGGAAATTCTTGCTATACGGGAAGCTGAACAAAAATTGGGGCGCTGGCGTTTAGATGACTGCGAAATGTATGTAACTTTAGAACCATGTCCTATGTGTGCCTGGGCAATAGTTTCGGCGAGGATAAAAACTGTTTATTTCGGATCTTATGACCATAACTACGGTGCTTTAGGCTCTGTTATTGATGTTAGAAAACTTGCTAATTCAAAGATGAAAGTTTACGGCGGGATTATGGAAGAAGAGTGTGATAATATATTAAAAGAATATTTTAGGGAGCTGAGAAATGATAAGTAAATCAGAAATTGATAAGCTGGCTGAAACTTATGAAACTATTGATTTTATAAAAGATGATCCTGTTAGAGTACCGAACAGATTTACTGAAAAAAAAGATATTGAAATAGCAGGTTTTATTGCATCTCTTGTAGCTTATGGCAGACGAGAAGTCTTTTTGAAAAAATTGGACACTCTTTTTCAAATTGCACAAAATGAACCTTTAAATTTCATTCTGAATTTTGAGCCTAAAATTTTGGGTGATTTTAATTACCGTTTCGGAAAACCTGAGGATTTTGCACAGATTTTTACAATATTACGTGATCTGTATTGTGAACATGGCGGTCTGGAAGATCTTTTTAAATACGGTTATGAAAATCCCGTAGAAGGAAATATGTTTATACCTGTTACAGACTATTTTTATTCAAAAGCAACGTACAATACCTCTCAGGGATTTAAATTTATGATACCTGATGCACGTAAAGGCAGTGCTATGAAGCGTATGTGTATGTATCTCAGATGGATGGTCAGAAAAGGTCCGGTTGATTTCGGGTTGTGGAACTTTATGAAACCATCAGAACTTTTTATCCCACTTGATACTCATGTTGCAAGACTTTCACGGGAAATGGGGCTTTTGACACGAAACGCAAATGATTTTAAATCGGTTCTGGAAATAACAGAAAACCTGCGAAAGTTTGATCCTGAAGATCCGGTAAAATATGATTTTGCAATGTTTGGATACGGAGTTAATCAGAAAACAAATTAGTTTATAATTTGTTCAGTAACTTATTCTCCGAGATTAAGTTGTGAAAATTGTACGATTTTGTTTTTCCCGCGTTTTTTAGCATTATACAATGCATGTTCTGCATAGCGGATAATCGTATTTGCATCTTCTTCCGTATTTTCAAGACACGGATAGGTAGAAATTCCGCCTGAAATTGTTATAGGATGTCTTTCTTCTTCGCCTGCGGGAATAAATTCCATTTTTTCAATATCACGTCTGAATCTTTCCGCAAACAAAAATGCATTTTCTTCAGAGGTATTAGGCAGTATTAACAAAAATTCTTCATCGCCGTATCGTGTTAAAATATCTTCTTTTCTTATAAGTTGTTTTAATTTATCAGCGATAGAACGCAGCAGAACATCGCCCCATTCATATCCGTAAATGTCATTCACAACTTTGAAAAAGTCAAGATCGAATAAAAGACAGGATAATTTTGTGCCGTAACGTTTTGCACGGGAAATTTCCTGTTCAAGACGTTCCTGCATATATTTCCTGTTATGAAGTCCTGTAAGTTCGTCCGTTGTTGAAACTACTTTCAGTTTATCTCTCAATTCTTTGTATTTCAAAAGCGCATTAGCTCTGATTACAAGTTCCATATTGTCAACAGGTGTTTTTATAAAATCAAAAATAACAGCTCTGACAGTTGTTCCTTTAAATACATCACCGATAAATAATGCAGGAGCTTTGAATTTTGTTGTCATAAGAACGTCTTTGATGTTTGGAACACTTTCAATTACAACAAGACCGGGATTGAGCATTTCATAATCTTTAAGTTTGTCAGCACTTTCAATTCTGACATTTGTATCGTCAATTTGTGCCAGAACATCTGCAAGTTTTGATTCATTTTTATCCGTATAAACAACAATATTCTTCATTATCTTACCTAAATTTAGTTACTCTCTTTTATACTTTATATCATATCAGGCACTTTTAATCAAGTGGTAAACAAAATTTAATATTCAAGCTATGGTGTTTTTTATATGCTAAAATTGGATTATGGAATCAGACATTTTAACCGTAAAGATTAAACCTATGCAAAAGTCTGACCTTGATGATGTTATTTTAATCGAGGAAAAGGCATATGGGGAACATCACTGGTCGAAAGATTCGTTTATGAGTGAACTTTCAAACGAGCTTGCCAAATATTTTAGTGCTTTTAATGAAAAAGGGGACTTAATAGCTTACGCAGGCTGCTGGCAAATTCTGGAAGAGGCTCATATTACAACTATTGCAGTACTCCCGGAATACAGAAGAAATTATTTAGGTGAAGCACTTTTGGTTACACTTTTGCATCAATGCTACAGAGATATGATTAAATATATTACTCTGGAAGTCAGAGTGAGTAATACTGCTGCGATTTCTCTTTATAAAAAATACGGTTTTAAATCGCTTGGAACAAGGAAAGGTTATTATCAGGATAATAATGAAGATGCTCTGATAATGTGGACAGAAAATATTTTTTACGATAAATTTAAGTCGGAATATGACGAAAAAGTTAATGCGTTGAGGGAGAAAATTAATATTTTATGATAAAAGCTTCGGCACCAAAAATCAGAGTTATAAGAAAGCAGGTTGAAGGCATAAGATTGTCATTCGGCAGTTTATTATTGATTTTATGTTGTACGTTTCTTCTTATACTTTCAACATTTGTTCAGCTTGATATTACGCATTTTGTAATCCCTAAGGGAATTTTCTCCGGCACTAATCTTACATTGACTGATTTTATACATACATATAAACTTATCCCGCAGATTCCTGTTGTCCTTTTTGTCGGTGCATTTTTGGGCAGAAAGTACGGGATTACCAGTATTTTATTATATATTTTGCTCGGTCTTTTTGTAATTCCTGTTTTTGCTCTGGGCGGTGGTCCAAAATATATATTTGAATACGGTTTTGGTTACATTCTTGCATATATTCCTGCGGTATTTTTTTCCGGATCAATATTAAAAAGCGGTTTTACAAACAGAAATATGCTGCATGCCGTGCTTGTCGGGGTTTTAACAATTCATGTTATCGGTGTTTTATATATGCTTTTTATAGCGGGATTGAAGCACGAAGGAGCCTCCTTTATGTGGGGATGGATTTATGCTCAAAGCGGTATAAAAATTATTTATGACTTTATATTCAGTTTTGCACTCGTGTTTGTGGCAAAATATGCAAAAATTATTTTGTGGTTTTTTATGTAAATCAGTTTCTAAAGCAGGCACTGTAATGATTTATTCCAACATTGTCAAGTCTTGGAACTTCATTTACGCAAATATCAATACATTTTTGGCATCTGGGGTGAAATCTGCAGCCTGAAATATTTTGCTGTAGAGAAGGCGGCTGACCTTGTATTGTTTCAAGTTTTGCTCCCCTTTCTGATGGTAGTGAACGCAAAAGGGCTATTGAGTAAGGATGTTTCGGATTTTTGAAAAACTCTTTCGCCGGAGCTGTTTCAACAATTCTGCCCGCATACATAACGGATACATAATCGGAGTTTTCCCCTACAAGTGCAAGATCATGTGTAATCAAAAGAATAGATGTATTTTTTGAGTTTTTTATTTCATTGAGCAATTTCATAATCTGTGCCTGAATTGTTACATCAAGTGCTGTCGTAGGTTCATCCGCTATTAAAATTTCTGCATTGCAGGCAAGTGCCATTGCAATTATTGCCCGCTGTTTCATTCCCCCTGAGAATTCATGCGGATATGCTTTCATCCTTTCTTTTGCACAGGGGATTTGTACGGAATCCAATGCATCAACGGCTTTAGTTAATGCTTCCTTTCCCTTTAAACCCTGATGAATTTTTATAACTTCTAAAAGTTGATCTCCGATAGTAAATAAAGGATTTAGAGATGTCATCGGATCTTGCGGAATAAGTGCAATTTTAGAACCTCTTATGTGCTGCATATTTTTTAGCGGAATTTCAAGGAGGTTTTCTTTGTTGTAAATAATTTGACCGGAGGTTATTTGAGCGGTTTTTGGCAGGAGTCTTAAAATACTCATAGCACTGATTGTTTTGCCGCATCCTGACTCGCCGACAAGAGAGTGCATTTTCCCTTTTTCAAGTGAAAATGAAACATCAAATAACGCCTGTCTGAAACCGTTTTCAAAATTAAAACCGAGATTTAAATTCTTTACGTCCAAAATTGCCATAATTATATAATATATGATAGTTGAAAATATGTGAATAGTCTTGAAGGCGGGTTTTTGTTAATAAATATTAAGATAATTTTATTTGCTCAAAATCCTTATAAACAGAAGTTTTTTAGGATATATACCCCGCCGGAAGCCATGTTGGCATGCAATTTTTAAAGACAAAATTTGTTTATAGAAGTATAGGGGAAAAAATAAATTTAATTCACGAGGAAAGGGGAAATTATGGAGATTAATTCTAATTACTCAATTTACGGTATGAAAGATTATGCTGCCGAATTTAGTAAAAAGGCAAATGAAAACTCTATTCGTATGGATCAAATGCTTAAAGATGCAGGAATTACTGTTCCTATCGGAAAGTCTGATAAAAAAGATGACAATAAAGGTCTTGTTCTTGAACATGAAACTCAAGATAAAGAACAAATAGTTAAGCCTGAAAAACGGGATGATTTAGGCAATCTTGCATTGAAAGAAAATCGTAAAGCTGCGGAAGAAAAAATTAAAAATGAATTTTTACAGTACGGTAAAGCTAACGGCGAAAAAGTTGAAAACGAAAAAGAAGCTGAAAAGTTAGCAAAAGCTTATGTAAAAAATGAAGCTAACAGACAGGAAGCAGAAAAAACTACTGTATTTATGGATAAAGAAGCATATAAAGCTGCTGAAAAGGAACGTGATCAAAAGTTTGATGAATTATATCAAAAATACAGAGATCAGGGTCTTAGAAGACGTCAGGCAAGAAAACGTGCCAATGCTGAATTAGAAAAACTTGAATATGTAAAAAATAAACACACACGTGCTTTTGTCGAAAACCATGAAGAAATGTTTTACGACGAAGACGGAAACTTTTCAAGCGATAAATTTAAACGTCAGGCTGTTGACTGGGCAAACACTCACACAAGGAGTGATGAAGCTGAAAACCATTATTTAAGTTTGAAAGAAAGACGTGAAGTTGCGGCAAAGTACGGAACTGACGATGATATTATATCAGATATTGCAAACAAAGCTAATATCGGATACGAAAAAGATTATACTCCTTTAATTCGGACAACTGCTGTTGTAGTTGGAACTGCTGCCGGTCTTGCATTAGGCTCTACTGTTTTGAGTCCTTCATCTTCGGCAAGTGCCGTATCTGAATCGGTAGCAGGAAGTGCAGGAAATGCGGTTGCGGGAAGCGGGGCTGTAGCTACGGCAGAAGCTTCGGTTAATGGTACATTAGCCGGCGGAATCGGCGGACTGGGTATTGGCGCAGGTTTATCTCCTTTATTAAAAGATAGAGGAAATAAAGAACCGAGAATATATGAGCCGGGCAAACCTCAACCGGAAGAACCGCCTACACCTCCGGTTCCTGAAAAACCTGAAACTTGTACACTTACACCGGATCAGGATGTTAAAATAAATATTCAATCTGAAATTGTGGATACTCCTATAGATTATTGTTCTTATGAGGTGAATAAAAGAGATACCTGGTACGGTATCGTCAGAGCAAAATACCGCCACGAAGACGGTACTCCGCTGACTCAGAAAGAAATGAAAGAAGTTTGGACAGGATTAAAAGAAATGCATAACATTCCGAAAAATCTCACTTATATTCCTATGAAAGAGTTAAGACTATACAGTGAAATTAACGGTAAAAAATATCTTGTAGACTGTGATAATAACTTAGCAGAAGAAGATAAATACAGAGGTCAATTCGCTGCAGTAACTCAAAAATGGAAAGGTCAGGATCCAGGGGTTCAAACAAAACGAGAACTCAAATTCCAACATTCTTTACAAAAGGAATACTGGTATACTGATTGTGACGGTAACAAGAGTAAAATATTTTATTCACCTGATAAACGTAATGCGGCAATGAGAGCCGAGCAGAACAGGATTAATGCAGAATTAAACAAATAATCTCCCATAAAATAAATAAAATACCTTCCTTGAATAAAGGAAGGTATTTTTAATTGAGGATACAAATTCCTTGAGCTGTTGCTTGCAGGTTATTTGAAATCCAGTAGTTTTCAATCGGGGCAAACTCCCTATTAACACTAAAATAAGATGAGCCTGAACCGGACATAACAGATTCAGGATAAAGTTTTTTAATGGTTTTTAATTCGTTATAATCATCAATTACAGCCCATTCCAGATCATTTGCAAAATTCTTTCTGTTGCCGAATTCCGATATAAATCCGTTATTCAGTTTATCTGAAAATTTTGTGTAAGCCTCTTTAGCGCTAATACCAAGATTTTTAGGTTTGATAAGTGATAGTGAAAATTCTTCAAATTCAAGCGGTTTTAAAATTTCTCCCCTGCCTGTTGTCATTTGTCTTCCGCCTTCAAGGCAGAAATTCAAGTCAGATCCGAGCTTGGCACAAAGTTCGTGCAGTTCTCGTTTGGAAAGCGGTTCATTAAATATTTTATTTAAACCGTATAAAGTTCCTGCCGCATCAGTGCTTCCGCCTGCCAAACCTGCTGACACAGGAATGTTTTTTTCTATATAAATATCAATTTTATGAGGTGAAAGGTTTGTGCGTTCAGTGAAGAGCATTGCTGCTTTATAAACAAGGTTTGTTTCATTGTAAGGAATGTCATTGCTGCTGCCTGAAAGGTTTATTTCAAATTTTTCGGATGCAGCTGTAGAAATTGTTAAATAGTCATATAGACTGATGGTTTGCATAATGCTTTCAATATTGTGAAATCCGTCAGGGCGTTTGCCTGTGATTTTTAATGTTAAATTGATTTTTGCGGGACACTGGATTTTTATTCCA
>CALUPR010000034.1 GCA_944322705.1 Candidatus Gastranaerophilales bacterium | reverse complement strand
AGTCTTATAATTGCTCCGCCCCAGGTCATGCCTGCGCCGAACCCGCATAAAACGGCTGTTGTACCTAATTTTACATTGCCTTTTTCAACGCTTTCTGCTAAAGCAATAGGAATTGATGCAGCAGATGTGTTACCGTAATATTTGATATTTGTAACAACTTTTTCATCAGGATATCCCAATCTTTCTTGAACAGCCTGAATTATTCTGATATTTGCCTGATGCGGAATCAGATAATCTATATCTTCCGGCTTCAAACCTGCATCAGCTATAAGATTTTCAACGTAATGCGGGAGAACTTTTGCAACAAATGTATAAACACCGCGTCCGTTCATTCTTATACCCTTTGGTTTTTCTTCGTATTGTTCAACCAGCGGACAATTTTTACCGTCAAATGAAAGTTCAATTAAATTTCCGTAGTTGCCGTCAGCTTTAATATCAATTGCAATAATATCGTCAATGCCGTCCTCTGCTTGAGTAACTACCATGGCACCTGCGCCGTCGCCGAATAGAATTGATGTACCTCTGTCAGCCCAGTTTACAAGGCGAGTATTATTATCTGTTGCAACAAGTAAAATATTTTTATACATGCCCGATGCAATATAAGCTCTTGCAATACTCATAGCATAAATTAATCCTGAGCATGCAGCAGTAATATCAAAAGCAGGAATTGCCTTTGTAATTCCGAGTCTTGCCTGTATATGGCATGCAATTGCCGGATATAAATCAGGAGGTGCAGAAGAAGCCGCAAGAATTAAATCAATTTCTTCAGGATTCATCTTTGCTTTTTCAAGAGCTTTTTGTGCTGCTTCCAAGCCTAAATCAATAGCGTTTTGTTCACCTGAAACAACACGTCTTTCTTTAATACCTGTACGTGTATAAATCCATTCATCAGATGTTTCGTACAATTGAGTTAAATCGTCATTTGTAATAACTGTTTCGGGTAAACTGTATCCTACTCCCGCAATTCTTAGCGGAATTAATTTATCTGTCATATATTTTTATTCCTCATAAAATTTAGCTATTTTTTCGTTTATACCGGTTTCAACTGCAAATTTTGCAACTCTTACGGCATTTTTAATTGCATAAGCCTTACTTCTGCCATGGGAAATAACTGTAATTCCTTTTACGCCGAGAAGCAATGCCCCGCCGAATTCTTCATAGTTAATTTTTGTATAAATTCTTTTCATAAAAGGTTTTGCAAGTAAACCAATAATTTTGCCCAGCAAGTCAGCTTTAAATTCCTGTTTCAGCATTCTGAACAACATCTGTGATGTACCTTCGGTGACTTTTAATGCAACGTTCCCTACAAAGCCGTCACATACAACTACATCGCAGACACTTAAGAAAATTTCTTTACCTTCAATATTTCCGACAAAGTTCAATTTATCCTGCTGTTCTTCAAGAAGTTTGTATGTTGCCTGTGCAAGTTCGTTTCCTTTTCCAGCTTCTTCGCCGATATTCAAAACGCCGACTCTCGGGTGTTCAATCCCCAGAACGTTTTTAGAAAAAGTTGCACCCATAATAGCAAACTGATGAAGCATTTCAGGCGTACAATTGCTGTTAGCACCTCCATCTATAACAACAATAGGTTTTTTTACTGTCGGCAAAGTAACAGCAATAGCAGGTCTATCAATTCCCGGAATTCTGCCTAACCCGAACAAGCTTGATGCCATAGCTGCGCCTGTTGAGCCTGCTGCAACAACAGCATCGGAACTTCCTTGGGCTACAGCATCAACAGCAAGAACAATAGATGATTTTTTCTTTTTACGAATAGCCTGTCCCGGAGCTTCGCCCATTTCAATAACTTCTGAGGCATGGGTAATTTTTATATCAAGTTTGGACGTATCAATTTTTACACGATACTTTGCGGCACCGCCTTTGCCGTGATCGGTCATAAAACCTTCCTGACTTATTTTGTCAAGTTCCTGTTCTATTCTGTCCTGTTTACCGACCAATTCAATTGCAACACCGTATTCTTTAGCTGCCCAAACAGCTCCGGCTACGATTTCATGCGGAGCATGGTCACCACCCATTGCATCTATTGCTATTCTTGTCATCTTATCCCTCTCACAATCTTATTTGTATTGAATACCTGCTGCGTCACCCTGAATTTATTTCAGGGTCCCACATATTTTAATGGGATGCTGAACAATGTTCAGCATGACGTCAAGGTACATTTTGTTATTCGGATTTTTCTTCAGTTTCGGAAGTTTCTTCGGCTTTAGCTTCTTCTGCAGCTTCAGCTTTAACTTCTTCAACTTTAGTTTCTTCAGCTTTTTCAGCTTTCTTTTTAGTTGATTTTTTGACCGGTTTCTTTTCTTCTTTAACCGGAGCTTCTTCAACTCTGTCTTTAATGCTTACGGGTTTTCCTTTGTAAGTTCCGCAAGCCGTGCATACTGTGTGTGTTAATACTGTTGCTCCGCAGTTAGGGCACTTTGTAGTTTCCGGTTTTGTTGCTTTCCAGTTGCTTCTTCTGTGTCCTTGAGCGGAATGTCCTGTTCTTTTCTTAGGTACTGCCATTTTTCTTTTTTCCTTTTTATTTGTTTATACTACTTATATTTCTTTTGCCTGCCCGTAACGCTAAAACGTCAGAGCAAAGGGAATTATCCCCTGTCAATTTTGATGTTTTTAAATACATCAAGCCGCGGATCGGATAAATTTTCTTCTTTCAAAAATTTATCCCCATTACAATTTATACCACAAACTTTTTTATTTGGTAAATTTAATATTACAGATTGATACAATAAGTCATAAATATCAATCTCATCTTCACCGTTAAGATCTGTTATAAATTGTCCGTCTTTGAGTTCTGTTTCTTGTCCATAATCATCCAGCAGAGCCTGTTTTGCGTACATTTCATCAATTTTAAAATCTAAAGGATAGTCAAATTCTTTAAGACATAAATCACATTCAAGCCTTAAAGTCCCTTTAACATTTCCTGTAACTTCAATAAACTCTCCCAGAGATTTTATTTCCAAATCGGAAATTATTGGAGTAATACAATTTAACCCCTCAATTTTATCTTCAAAATGAAAATCAAGAGATTTTGTCGGTGTATTTTCCAGCTCTTCAACAGAAATTTTATATTCCATTATCTTATCCGACGTACTGTTCTTCCTGAACTGCTACTGCTGCAATTTGATTTGAAATAAAGCAAACTTTTTTCAAAGGTCCTAAAGTTTCTTTCTCAATCAAGACAGCAGAAGTGTTTTTTATTGCTTGTTGAAGTTCTGCATAAAGTTCTTCCGGTTTTTCGACATACAAAACCAGAGGTGCTGTTGAACCTTTCAAAAATACAAGAACAGAAGTTCTTTTTTTAATATTTTGTGCATTAAATTGCTGAGCCATTTCTCACTCCTTATAATTAACTACAATCCACTAAATTATAAAATAAAAAGAGAGATTATGCAAATATATTAATCTAAATCAGAAAATTTGTCAGAAGCCTTTTCTATAAATTTTTGAATATCCTGAGATGTTTTTTCGTTCTGGAGAAGTTTTAAAATATCTGCTTTCTCCCCAAATTCAAGAACGGTTGAATAAGAAGTGCCTTTGTTCAATGAATTAATTGAAATTCTTAATTCCCGCTCTTTCGGGCGTTCTTTACCCAGAACAGAAGGATGGATTGATAATGTAATATCTTTTACGCCCAGATTTTTATCAGAATTTTTAAAATTCGTTATGACTGCTCTGAAATCTCCGTATTCCGGAACTGCGCGTTCAGATTCTGTATAAAGTTTTTTTAAAGCATCAGCAATTTTGCTTGCGTTATCCGAAATCTGTTTTTCATTTTTTGAAAAAATAGTTCTTAACGTATTCTTATTCATAATATTGTCTGCAGGTTTTATCATATTTCCTCCACTATTTTAACTGAATTTTTAATTTTTTACAACATGATCTGCCGCATATTTTATGGCTTTTGCTTTACAATGTATTATCTCCAGATTTTCAAAACTTAAAATTGAATAATCCTTCAATTTTGAAGGAAGTTTAGGTAATTTAAACTCACCCTGAATTTCACCGAGTTCGTATTTTCTTATATATTGATAACATTTCAAAATATAATTATTATATTCTTTATCCAGTCCGTTACGTTTTAGTTTTGTTACGGCATCCTGTACGGGGCTGTAAAAACGTTCTAACTCGGGAATATTTTTACCGATATTTTTGCCCATCCTTATATCATAAGGAATATGCTCTGTCTCGGCATATTTCATCATTAATTTCCCTCTGATTTGAAGTTCGCCTTGAGCACCGTTTGAATGAACTATATTCATCTGGGTTGTAATATAACCTGATTCGCTTAATTGTTTGTCTGTATTAAGATTTTTTACTTTCATATGCACTCTTGCCGCAGATTTTTTAATCTGTTCAAAGTGAGCTTGTGAAAAATATCTGGAAGAACTTTTCGCATAGTTATTAATCTCAGTAACATCTATTTTACCATTCTCAATAGCTTTACATAGATTATCAACCACTTTTTGAATACCATCTGGAGATATATCATCCAGTACAAGCCTTGTTCCGACAAGGTCGCCTATTCGCGAGCGAGCATCCTCAAGACTGCGGATGTCGGCACCTTTTTTCAAAACCTTTTTGCTGAGTTTATCATAGATAGATTCAAGCCCTTTGCCTCTTGCCTGAGGGACAATACCGAAAATTTCATAGATTTGTTCGGCAGCAGAGCCGTTTTCAAACCCTATAATTTTTCCTGTTTCGTCTTTTATTAGTCCTGCAGCTTTTTCTCCTTCAATTTCAAGCTGCTTTGCATACTTGTACAAATCCTCTTTTACAGAAAGCCATTTTTCAATATTTGCACGATTTTGAATTATTTCATCAGATGATTTATATAAATTTAAAACTTTATTAAAATCTGCTCTAGACAAATTTTTATAATTTTGCTCAAGTGTAATAATCTTATCATATGTGTTTTTATCCAATACGGTTAAAAATCGTTCAAGAGATTTGCCGGTAACACTGCCATTAGAAGTTCTTGTTATATAACCGAGTTTTTCACCTGCTGTCAGTAAAGTTGAAAAATTTTCCCTTGCAGATTCAGGAAGAAAATCATATAATTTTTCCGCTGTTTTTTTATCTAATTTAGTAATATCAGCTATTTTTTTTATAGAATCTTTTTGGGCTTTTATTTTGACAGCATACGGCGAAACAATGTTTTTTGCCGGCACATCAGGTTTTGAAACAAAAATTTTGCCTCTGCTGCGAATATTGCTTTTATTTGATGATATAAGTTTACGGAACTGTTTGCCAATTATCTTGGAAACAGACAAAAAATTAGCCATTATCTTTAATATCCCCTATACATATATAAAAAGAATATTATCCTTGATAATTGCTAATTTTTCGGTCTTTGTAAAGAATTATTTATAATTTATTTTGCCATGATTTCAATTTCGTTGCCGTCAGGGTCTTTTAAAAAAGCTATTTGTTTATTTATTTCAGGCATAAAATACGGTTCATAAAGATATTTGTAACCGAATTTATTCATTTTTTCGGTAAATTCTTCCATTGATTTTGCCTCAAACGCGAAATGTCCGAATGCGTTGCCGTTTTTGTAACCTTCTTTTGGTGTTTCATTATTGTATGTAAGTTCAATCTGAGTTTGTCCGTCTTCGTCGCTTAAATAATACAAGGTACTGTCATCAAGTTTTACCTCGCCGGTTCTGTTCAAGTCAAGAAGTTCTGTATAAAACTTCATAGACTCATCAATATTTTTAACCCTGATCATTGCATGTAAAAATCTCATATATTCCTCCTTTTGATTTTAGTTTAGCACATCAAAAGAATTTTGTTAAAAAATTTTTTAATCCACGTGTGAGATAATGCCGTTGGAAGCGTTTTTATCAATTTCTATTACATGTCGAATGATTGTATGTGCCATTAAAAGCATATAAGGATTAATTTCGTTTGTATCAGACATATTAATTTTTGCCTGAGGTTTTTCCTGAGCTTCATTTATAGTTGTCTGATTGGAAGTTTCAAAAGACAGTACAGATGACATAGAATAATGTTTTTCATCTCCTTCAATACGGCGTTGAAGTTCTTCTTTCGGGAATTCTTTTACACATTCTATATTTACATGAACCGAATTGGAACTTTCAAGGATTAAAGTTGCCGTTACATTGCCGAAATTTAATGTCGTAATTGTTATAACCAGTATACTGTCAGAACCGTCGTCTTTAGCTCCAGCTTCAATATCAAGATCAAAGCCTAACCCTTCCTGTAAAGGCAGCCATGGCAGATATAGTAAAAGCAGCATTTTCATTGTCTGCGCGGAATCGTTTTGAGAAGCTGCCGCAACACTTGCATTAATAAGTTTTGCTGTATCTTTCATCTGTGACAAATCTGTTATTCCCAGTTTTGCAGAATTTGCCATTGCCGTAATAAGCTTAGTCATTGCATCTTTCCCGTTCGCCTGAATTATTGAAGCAATTTGAGAAAGATTTATCAATCCGTTTGAGGAAATTGCAAGATTTTTGATGGAATTTTGCAGCTGGTTTAGTACTGCTTTATTCCCTGTTAAGAGCATATTTTGGGCTTCCGTAAGTGACAAACCCTGCAATTGTGCTAATATTTGAGCCTGAGTCTGAGAAAGAGAATTACGCTGCATAGCGGATTGGTTTAAGAAATTTTGATTTAACTGAGCAAGAGTAATATTTTTTTGAAGCATGTAAATAAACTCGTTAAGATTTTTGGGTAAATTCATCATTTCTTTAACATATGCTGATTGATCAACAGATGCCATAGTTCCCATTTGAGTAGCTACGGAAGCAGTGTTGGCGGTTTGAGAAGTTAAAGCCGCGGACTGTGTAAATGATGATGCCTGTGCAGAAGTTTTTGCAGCACTCTGTCGTTGGGAATTAACAGCCTGATAGTTTACAAATTTTGAAATTAAACTTCCTAAATTCAAATCTGTCATAGAATAAATTATAATGATTTTTCAATCTTTGTCCAGAGTAACATTTACAAATTCACACTTTGTTTATTGAAAAATCGTTTTTACTCTTCAATTAGAACCCTGTCGAGGCAGGCTTTGGGCGAATACTGCCATTCGCGGTATGTTATACGTTTAACCTTAAATCCTGAGCGTTCTATAATTGCCTGTTTTTTCATGTTAGAAATTCTATCGCCGTTTTTGTCTTCAAGTCCGTCAATTTCTACTACAAATTTGTCATCAACAAGCAAATCAGCGCTAAGCCCTGCAATGTCTGCACCCGCAACAACTCTGTGTCCGAGTTCTCTTATTTTTTCTGCGACTTCACGTTCAAGCTGGTTTTTGTATATATTTTCATCGATTTCACCTGAAAGCATTGCCTGTTTGCGATCCTGATAAAGCTGCATATAAGATACGTAATTTCTGAAATGACCTTCGGGGAGTTCTCTAGGGTTGCGTGAAATAAAGTTTATGACTTTGTTGCGACCTCTTGTAATTGCAACATTAAAGAGGTTAGGTTTCTGTAAAAATATAAGGCTCTGGTTATAACTATTATCTGCAATTGCCCATGAAATCAACATAATATCGCGTTCATCTCCCTGGAATGTATGCGCTGTACCAATTTCTATCTGGTGTTTTTTAATCATGTAATCTGATAAAACTTTTGAAACAGAGATTTTCAACTGTTCAACCTGAGCCCTGAATGGCGATATTATACCGACTGATACCGGATTGTCAGGGTTTTGCCGTTCATCTTCTATGATTATTTCATGTAACCTTTTAACCAGCGCTTCAATTTCAGGGAGGTTTCTTGTTGCATCAAAATCAACTTTACCGTCAAGAACTTCGACAAGTTCCAGAACTTTTTCTTCCGGCTTGTCTTTTCTCATAACGCGAATTCTGTCATTGTAAAATTCATGGTTTGAAAAATTAATAATCGGCGGCAGGCTTCTAAAATGCTCATCCAGCATAACTGAATTCATAGAATAGTAATCTGCTAAATCAAACATTGAATTAGTTCTGAACCGCCACATAAGCTGGTATTTGTCTGGAATTCCATACTGGCTCAGGAAAGATTGTTCTTTTGCTTTTTCAAGAAAGGATAAATGCGGAAGCTGTTTGTCATCGCCTACGATTACGGCGCGTTTTGCCCTGAACAATATCGGAAAACAGCTGGCAATATCGCATTGTGATGCTTCATCAATGATTGCAACATCAAACATGCCCGGCTTCAGCGGAAGTGAATCTGATACTGCATAAGTTGTTACGCACCAGCATGGGAAGGCTTCCAGAAGCGGTTTAAAATCTTCTTCTTCCAAAATATTGGTTTGCAGACGTTTTCTGTTTGTTACAAGAGATTTTGCATGGACTTTTAATCGTCTGCGTTTATTTTCATCGCGAAGAAGGTTTTTTAATGCTTCACGGCGTTTGTTTTTCAATATATTTGTTGCAAGGGTTTTCTGCTTGCGTTTCATTGTACGGATTTGTTCTGAGAGCATGTGTAGATTGCCTGTTTTTTGAATATCGGCTTCTATTTTTCTCAAAGACCATTCCATATTGGCAAATTCAAGCTCCTGTTTTAATCTGCCGAGGTTCTCGTAAGTTACATCAAATTCTTTCAAATTCAGAATTTTCTTGAGCTGCCCCAGACTTGTATAGTTGGCTATTTTTGAAATAAATCCTGCTTTTTCCATATTATGTTCAAGAACTTTTATAATCCCTGAAATAATATCAATTTCGCCTTTTTTGAGGCTTTTTTTGATGAATTCTTTTGAGCCCAGAAGTTTTTCCTGCTCTTCAACTTCCATTAACTTGTCGTGCCAATCTTTTTCAAGTTTGATGATGGTTTCAGATTTTATCTCCATGTTTTTGAGCATATCCAGATGGTCTTTCATATCTTTAACATCAACAAGAAGAATATCCTCAACACCTTCATCCAAATCGCTGTTTTGTGAAAGCAAATTATTTAACTCTTCACTCAACTGTCTTTGATAGTTCAAACGCCCTGCGCGGAGTGCCATATGAGATGCTCCTAAATCATTTAAGCGTTCTGCGACAACATCAACAGCTTTATCCATACGGGACGCTACAAGAACTGTCTTGCCGTTTGCAACAAGGTGTGCGACAAGGTTTACTATTGTTTGTGATTTACCTGTGCCCGGGGGACCTTGAACGGCTACAAATTTGCTGTTGTCAATATTTTTGATAACCTGAAGCTGACTGTCGCTTAAAGAAAGCGGAGTTATGGGGTAAAAATCGGTAATTTTATTCATATCTTTAAGCGGAACAGATTTTTCCCTGCTCTGTGCGTATTCTTCATTAATTATACTCAGAGCTGTTTCTCTATATATTCCTGACGGCTTTTCTGCAATCTGTGTTAATTCGTGAAGCACACCTGCGGTTACTGACGGGCGTTTGGTCAAAATTATCGCACTCTGGTAAGTTACGGCAATTTTTTCGAGCTTAACTTTTTGTTTTTCCTGTTGATTTTCTTCTTCTTCAAGAATTTCGTCTAAATTTTCGCCGTCTATTTTTTCTTTATAAAAATCTTTTGATTTTGTAATATTATCGTCTTCCTTGTAATCTCCAAGATTTTCGGCAATTTCAATTTCAGGAACAAGTGATTTTAATGTTGTCAAAAAGATATCAAGTTTTTCTTTCGTTATTGGTAAATCAGGAACAACATCGAGAATCCCTTCAAGAAGCAGGTCAACTTCATCTTCATCATCATTTTTACGCATTAGAGCAGCCAGAGCTCCGGTGTTGAGTGATAAAACTTCATCCAGAGGCATACAGTTTATATTTACTCCGTTTCTTTCAAGTTTACATGGAGTATACAAAAGCGGAGTTAAAAATTCGTTTTGTTTTTTTGATTTTGAACTTTTACCAACCAGAAAAAGATAGCCATAGATAAGGTATTTATCTTTTTGCCCCAGATCGCTTTGTATCATAAGTTCCGTAAGTTTCGGGTCACTTCCGTCAAGCGAAATATATTCGGCGCCTGTAGAAAATAACTGTTCATCGCCTTTGAGAAAAATCCATTTGTTATCTTTATCGCCCTTAAGGTTTCTGAAAGTCGAGCTTTTAACTTCTTCTCTTACACAGTCATGAAGATACTGGCTTAATTTTTTTATAAAACTGTTGTTGAATGCTGAATTTATTGCGCGTGAAGCTTCCTGTAGCATGTAATCTCCTTATTCAAAGAGGGTCGGAAGTTCAGAGGGCAGGAAGGCAGGCTGTTTACAAAAGTTATTCTGGTGCGTAGCACTGATAACAGCTTGACCTCCTGACATCTTGTCATCCGGTCTTCTATTATCTTGTTTATTTATACATTTTACGCTAAAATGCATTATATGAACATCATCAATATAAAGGATAATTCAAATAAATTATTTTTTATAGGCGGAATTGTGCGTGATGAATTTCTCGGACGCGAGTCATTTGATATTGATATAACCTATGTGGGAAACGCAATAGAATACTGCTCACAGTTTGGTGAAGTTGTTCAGGTAAATCCTGATTTCGGAACGGTCAGGGTGAAAATATCTCCAATTAACCCTCTCCCGAATTTCAGCCTTTCTCCTCCGGATAAAGGCGAAATTCTGTTCTCTCACAAAGAGAGAGGGCAGCTAATTGTTGATTTTGCTTCAACGCGTTCGGAAAGCTATCCGCGCAAAGGACATCTTCCTGTTGTTGATAAAATCGGATGCTCTTTAAAAGAAGATGTTATGCGCCGTGATTTTACAATAAATGCACTTGCAAAGTCTGTTACGACAGGTGAAATTGTTGATTACACCGGCGGACTTGAAGATTTGAAAAATAAAAAACTGCGTGTATTGCATGACGAAAGTTTTATTGATGATCCGACAAGAATTATCAGAGGTCTTAAGTTTTCTGTACGTTTTGACTTTGAACTTGATGAGCATACAAGGAAACTTCAGGAAGATTACCTTGCAAATATAAACTATGATATGAGCTATAAAAGGGTTAAAAAAGAACTCATAGAAACGTTTAACCATCGGTTCTCCCCCTCATCCGCCTTTCAGGCACCTTCTCCCACCATCGGGGAGAAGGGAATATATCAGCTTGCCTTTGAAAAATTTATAAATGAAAAAATTTATAAACTGGTAACTCCAAATGAGGTTGAGCTGCCTTCTGTTAATATTGAAAAGTTAATTAATAAATATGAACCTGAAAATATTTGGCTGATTTATGTTGGAGTTCTCGGCGATTTGTCCCGTCTGCCTCTTACCAAAATTGAACAAAAAATTCTTGATGATGTGCCGGCAAGTGTTTTAAAAACCGATTTTGAACTTTATAAAGCGTTTGAAAATGCACAAGTTGAGAGTGTTTTACTTTACGGAATTTTAAAAGACGAGCAGGGCGCAAGGCATTATCTTGACGATTTGAGAAAAATAAAAATTTCAATAAATGGTGATGATCTTCAAAAACTCGGTATAAATCCGTCCCCGAAATATCAGGAAATCTTTGATGAAATTTTGAAGCAAAAACTAAAAAATCCGCACATGACAAAAGAGGATGAAATTTCAATTATAAATCATTTATTTGTTTAACAGTTTCTTTGATATACCGTTTAACTGCCGGCGTTATCAACAGATCAGGCTCAGACATTACAAATTCATCAAGTACAGTTACGCCGCGCTTCGGATTTCCGCTTTCAACATATAAAATTCCAAGCATTACTTTATTTAACGGGTTATCCTCATTTCTGTATTCCGTAATTTTAGATGAAATAAGTCCCAATGCTTTATAACATTTTGCAAGGTCTTTATAATACTGAAAATTCAGACTGAATTGTTTAACGGCATCCTCATAAGGTTTACGCGCCATATCAGGGTAACCTATTTTCATATAGGCATCTCCGAGGTTTTTGTAATAAACAGCTGTTGCTTGTACTGAAGGACTCAGGCTTATTGCAATTTTGAATTCCTGAATTGCAGCATAATAACAGCGTTCATCCATATAACGAAGTCCCATGTTATTGTGGAGATAAGCATTTTTAGTAGCGTCAATAACATATACATCGGGTTTTCTGTAGCCTGATGTAATAAAACTCAGAAATAGCAAAACTATTAATAATTCTTTTTTCATACTTATTTAATTTAATTAAAAATTACATCAGGTCAATTTCAAGACCTTCATAGGCAAGCATGATGTTTTCATCCTGTTTGTAATTTTCTTTTATTGAATTTAGTTTTCCATCATCATAACCGGGATCATAGTGGAAAAATACCAATTTTTGAGCACCTGATTGATTTTTAGCTTCAACTGCCATATCAAATGTCGAGTGTCCGTATCCCTGTTTTGGAGTGAAAGAATCCATATAATCTTCCGTTGTATATTGTGAGTCATGGATTAGAAGATTGCAGTTGCGTGCAAAATTTATAAGTTTTTTATCTCCGCCGGCATAACTTTCTTTATCTGTTGCATATACAAGAGATTTATCTTTATAAGAAATTTTATAAACAAGGACACCTTCCTGCGGATGTGCGTATGAGCGGTAGCATGTGATTAGAACGTCGTCATTTACAACTTTTTCATCATTTTCATTTTCTATTCTTTTAATTATCGGGTCTTCCCCGTGGCGCAGAATAATTCCTTCGGTTTCCGCTATATCTCTTATATTCAAGTTGCCTGCAATATCGCCTAAATCCAGCGGAAAAGATTTCCCGAATAAAAGTTCCGCAAGTTCATCGGACAAACTTTCATTGTAATTCACGTTTCCGAAAACGTTTATACAGGATGAAGGAATATGTAATGGTCTGAAAAACGTAAATCCCTGCAGGTGATCCTGGTGGATATGAGAGATAAGAACCGTAGCACGTATAGGAGGTCTTTCCGATGCAGTCAGACCGGAAGATATATAGTCTTTCATAAGCCTGTTGCCTACTTCTATCAAGCCTGTTCCGGCATCAAGAATAATAAGATGTCCGTTAACATTGACCTCTACGCAGGAAGTATTTCCGCCGTACTGTAAAAAATCTTTGTTTGCTATCGGATAACTTCCTCTTACGCCTCTAAATTTTACGTTAAATTCGCTCATATTTTTATCCTTCTTTAATTTAGATTGTACCGGTTATATGCGAAATTCTGTTCGCTTGTGGAGCGGTATGCTCCTATTTTTTTATTGTTATTGTTGCATTTTGATCATTTTCATTGCCTGTATATACGCTTGTTCCGAATATAAGAAGTTTTGCAAGCTTTTGTATATTTTTAAGGTTTGTTTCTTTATTTTCAATATTAAATACTACTTTGTTTCTGTAGTTTGTAACGGTAATCATTCTGAATGCGTTTGGGTAAGTTACCATTGAAGGGCAGCTTACATAAAGAATATTACCCTTTTGTGTAATTTTAGCTCCGTGATAGTGTCCTTGAAAAATTCCTATAGGATTTTTATATTTTGACAGAATATCTTCCATTTTGTATCCGTCAAGGAGTCGGTGATTCGGGCTTACGTAAGGTTCTATGACAGGTACATGCATAAAGATTAAAACAGTATCTTTTTGGGAATTTTTTAGTTCATTATCAAGCCATTTAAGCTGTTCATCACCAAGTCTTCCGTTAGAAGTCAGTCTTTCCCGGATTATTGTATCAAGCACAATTACTTTAAAGCCTTTTTGCGGAGTGAACGAGTAATAACTTTTTTGAAATTTATAATTTTTGTTGTATTTATTAACCATCTGCATATAAACAGCCGGAGTTAAATATCCGCCGAGCATTGTGTCATGGTTCCCGAATGCAAAATACCACGGAACATTGAGTTTCTGTGTGTGCGGCAAAAATGCACTCAGTTCTTTTTCAAAAGGTTTATCTATTAAATCTCCGGTGAACATTACAAATGATACATTCGGAACTGCATTTATCTGTTCAATTGCATCGTCAAGAAGTTTTGGAGATTCGGCAATCATCTTGTAAGTTGTATTGTTTGTTCCCGTGTAGTAATGAACGTCGCTTACCTGTGCAAATTTTAAGGTTGATGTGCCGTTACTGTAACACTGCAGCCCTAAAAGCATCAATGCGGCAAGCATGATGGATATTGTCCAGTTTTTTATTCTTGCTGTAATTGATTCTTGCTTTATGACATGCTTTTTCATTCTTTTTTTCATTCTTTTTCCAATTTTGATTTTATTTCATTATACTTTGTATTTAAAGAATTGTCGTCATCAGAGAGGATGATTGCTTTATCAAGATTTAACATTGCGCTTGTATAATTATTTAATGCATAATCGCACAAACCCAGATATTTGTAAACTTCCGATGTTTGGACATTTTTTGAAAGGATATTTAATTTCTCTTTTGCTGTTTCGTAATCTCCTTTTGCATAAAGAATTTTGGCTTCAGTTAATAAATATGAAAGATTTTCTTCTATATCTAATGCTTTATTAATGTCATTTTGTGCCTGAATTATATTCCCGAGATTGAGGTTCAATTCGGAGCGCAATGCATAAGCAAAATCTGAATTTTTGTCATAAGATAAATATTTGTTTAAATAAGACAGAGCATTTTGAAAATCATTTATTTCAGCATAACTTTGAGCCAGCCCCAGATAGCTTTGAGCATAGTTAGGTTTCAAATTTATTGATTTTTTGTAGTATGTAATTGCGTCAGTATAATTGCCGTTATCATAATAAAAGTCCGCAAGCAGATAGCATGACCAAAAATCGTTTGAATTTGCGGAAAGTTTTGAAATCATTTTGTTTTCATTACCTTGTTTTTTATATGCAAAAGCCTCTTTTATATTTGTATTATTTTTGGATAAATAAGATTTTGTCCCCGGATTTGTTACACGGAAAATTACATTTTTCAGTTCAACTGCATCATAATTTGAAGGTTCAAGTTCCAAAATTTTGTTCAGATATTCTTCGGCTTCTTTATATTGCCCGTATGTTGCATAATTTGCAGCAATGTCAAAATAGTCCTCGGTAATTTCATTTGAATATACTGCAGTACACGGCGACAATAAACATAAAACAAAAATAATCAATTTCTTCATAATAAAAATTATAACATAATTTCATTTATATGTATGAATTTTTAAAGTTTTAAATAATTTGAGCCGATGTTATAAGCATGTTTAAAAATTTTTTTGTAAATCCGTTTGAACATAAAGAAATTTCGAATGTTATGACGCCATCTTATGTAAAAGAAGACGGTACAAAAGTTTATGAAAAAAAAGAATCATACGGGCATGTTGTTTATGAAGTAAGCCCGAATAAGGTATATATTGCAAGAACCTATTCACAGGCCGGACATATTATGTCAGAGTATGCACGCGATAAAAATTTGGAAATAGGACGCCAGTATGATGAATCTGAGAGAATATCCGCTCAGATTGATATTGTCTATGATGAAAATAACAAACAGGCTATGAGAAAGGAATATTCTTATACCTATTATGATAACGGAAGCAAAAAGTCTGAAAAAGTAACTGAGTTTCCCGAAGATATAACAAAGGTATCACTGTTTGATGAAAAAGGTAATGTGACGGAAATGTATGAGCAGCGCGGTTCTGTTAAAATCTGGTATGATGATAAAGGTAAACCGGTAAAACGCGAAATCGACCGCGGTTCAGGCGGCATAATTACAGAGGATTTACACGGGGAATAACAGCCTTATATCTTCATTGCCCTTAAGATTTCTGTCATATCAGTTGAGGTCTTTTTAACATCGGAATTTGAATGTTTTATGGCATTGTCAGGATCTTTTAGACCGTTGCCTGTTAAGATACAAACTATTTTTGCACCCTCTTTTATTTTATCTTTTACTTTAATCAAGCCTGCAACAGATGCGGCGCTTGCGGGTTCTGCAAGTATACCTTCCGTTGAAGCGATAAGTTTATATGCTTTTACGATTTCTTCATCGGTTACAAAATTAATCATTCCGTTACTTTCATCTCTGGCTGCTTCTGCTTGTTTCCAACTTGCCGGGTTGCCTATACGAATTGCGGTTGCAAGAGTTTCGGGTTTATAAATTCTTTCACCTTTAACAATTGCTGCTGCTCCTTCTGCTTCAAAGCCCATCATTTTCGGTAATGCTGAAATCTTACCCAGATCGTGCCACTGTTTGTAACCTTTCCAGTAAGCTGTTATATTACCTGCGTTGCCAACCGGAATAAAATGATAATCAGGAGCCTGTCCTAAGGCATTACAAATTTCAAATGCTCCTGTTTTCTGTCCTTCAATTCTGTAAGGATTAACAGAATTTACAAGAGTAATAGGATAATTGTCAGAAATTTTTCTTACCATTTCAAGAGCTTCGTCAAAATTTCCCTGAATTGCAATAATTTCAGCACCATACATCATTGCTTGCGAGAGTTTGCCAAGTGCTATATAACCGTCAGGAATTAATACAAATGTTCTCATTCCGGCTTTTGCTCCGTATGCAGCTGCCGATGCTGATGTATTACCTGTTGATGCACAAATTATTGCTCCGGAGCCTTCTTCTTTTGCTTTTGAAACAGCCATTGTCATTCCGCGGTCTTTAAAGCTGCCTGTCGGGTTGCAGCCCTCAAATTTTAAATAGATTTCAGCGTCAAGACCGATTTTTTTTGCAAGATTGTCAGCCTTTATTAGAGGCGTGTTGCCTTCATTTAATGTGATAATCGGAGTTTTATCCGTGACCGGTAAAAATTCTCTGAATGTGTTTATTAATCCCTGATAGTACATAAATTTCCCTTTGCAATTTTATTATATGAATTGATTTTAATATAAAAATTT
>CALUPR010000033.1 GCA_944322705.1 Candidatus Gastranaerophilales bacterium | reverse complement strand
ATGGGCGGTATGATGTAATCCATAATAATTAATAAAAAAAGACCTGTTTTAAAAACAGGTCTTTTTTTATTATGAAAACAAAATACTTGATAAATATCTTTCTCCTGTATCCGGTAAAATTACAACAATAAGTTTTCCTTGATTTTCTACACGTTTTGAAAGTTCCAATGCAGCATACATTGCTGCACCTGAAGAAATTCCACACAGGATACCTTCTTCACGGGCAAGTCTTCTTGCTGTTTTAATTGCATCATCATCTTTAACAGGAAAAACTTCATCTACAACATTTTTGTCAAAATTTTCGGGAACAAAATTTGCACCAATTCCCTGAATTCCATGCACACCAGCGGGTTTTCCGGCAAGAATCTGAGAAGAAAAAGGTTCAACAGCGATTGCTTTAATTTCAGGATTTTTTTTCTTTAACCCTTTTGCTATACCGCAAATTGTACCGCCTGTGCCGACACCAGCCACAACAATATCAACTTTGCCTTCCGAATCATGCCAGATTTCTTCTGATGTTATTTTTTCATGAATTTCAGGATTTGAAGGATTACTAAATTGCTGCGGGATAAATGAATTTTTTATTTCTCTATGCAGTTCTTCCGCTTTTTGCACAGCGCCCTGCATACCTTTTATACCGTCTGTTAATACTATTTCCGCACCATATGCACTTAATAATTTGCGTCTTTCAATGCTCATAGTTTCAGGCATTGTTAAAATCATTCTATATCCTTTAACCGCACAGACCATAGCAAGCCCGATACCTGTATTACCGCTTGTAGGCTCAATGATAACCGTATCTTTATTTACGAGTCCTTGTTTTTCAGCCTGCTCAATCATATTTAATGCCGGACGATCCTTGACAGAACCACCCGGATTAAAGCTTTCAAGCTTTGCCGCAATAACAGCATTACCATTGTTCAATTTATTTATTTTTACAAGCGGCGTATTTCCAATTAATTCAAAAACATTTTCAGAAATATTCATTTCAAAACTCCTCAGGTACATATTATAAAAGGGCTGATTAAAAATCAACCCTTTTATTTTATATGACAAAAGATACAACTTTTATTCTTCTACAGGAGCAGGTTCTACAGTCCCCGAGAAAGGCGGTTTTGGACCTTCAGAACCGAATCCGGGACGACGTCCGAATTCAGGGTGAGCGCCTTTTTTGTGTCTTTTTTCAAAGTTCTTGCGGCCTTCTTCCTTCATTTTTTTCAATTCTTTCTGCTGTTTTTTAGTTAAAATAGCTTCAAAATCTTTCATATTCTGCATACGAAGTTCATGTGCCTGAATTTTCAAAGCTTTGATTTCTTTATGGATTTGAGCTAATTTTTCCTGCTGCATTTCAACAGCAATCCTTGAACGTTTTACAGCTTCAGCTTCCATACGTTTTTCTTTAATTTTTTCCATAATAGGTTTCATTTGCTCAATGCCTTTCTGACGAATTTCTTTTGCCTGAGCTTTTTGTTCATCAGTAAGCTTTAAGCGATTTTCAAAATCTGCCTGACGTTTTTTGAATTCAGGGTTGACAGGAGGTCTTTTCTTGCAATTGCATTCTTTAGACTGAACCGCAGGTTTGGCAGGAACAGCATCTGGAGTAACATTTGTTGTGTCAGCAGCCATTGTTGCAGAAGCTGCAAAAATCATAACACTCGCAATAAGTAAAGCTTTTTTCATCATAATAATAATCCTTTCTTTTATAATAAATCTTGTAACATAACTGCCAGTTCTTTTTTGGCATTGTAAAGTCTTGATTTAATTGTACCTACCGGACATTTTAGTTTATGAGCCGCGTCCTCATATGAATATCCGTATATTTCACACAGCATGACTGTTTGTTTGAATTTTGGTTTTAAGGCATTTACTGCCTCAAGAATTCTTTTTTGCCTGTCATTACTAATTAAAGTAAGTTCAGGCGTCGGCTTTTTATCTTTTATCAGGTTAAGGCATTCATCATCTGCAACAGCAGTGTCTGATACCTTTTTATAAGATGATTTAAGATAATCCTTTGAGACATTCTTTGCAATAGTGTTTATCCAGCTCTTGAAGGAGCCTTGTTCTTTATAATTTTTGGCATTTTTCCACACCTTCAAATACACTTCTTGTTCTAAATCTTCATTTGTTTCTTTTGTAATCAGTCTTATTATACTTCTTACATTATTTTGATTGCTTTTTATAAGCTCTTTAAAGTCCATTAACTACTCCACCATTAAAAATCCGTAAGAATCAACCGGAAAGCCGTAATCCTCTGCACTGAGAGTTGTTCCGTACTTTATAGTATCGGAAATATCAGTGTTAAAGTTAATAACACCCAGAGTTGTTCCGCTTAATAATATAGTAAATACAGCGCAGGCTGCTTTTAACTTTACAACATTACGTCTTTTAGCCTTGTAATACGGTCTTACTTCTTTCAACAAATCAGAAACTTTGTCCATGACTTCTTGTTCTTTTTGACAATCTTCACAAGTTTTTAAATGTTCTTTTAAAGTTTCATCGCTGCCGAATGTAAATAATGCTTCGTATTTTGTACATTTTTCGTTCATATCTGTCACCTGTTATGCAGAGTTTGCATTTATAATTTTAATCTCTACATTAATATAACGATTAAAAAATTAAAAAGTTCATTTTTTATTTGCAAAATTTTTTTTCGTAATATATTATAACAAATGTAACATGCACTAGCAAAAATTTAAATTCACGAATTTTTAATTTTAAGGAATTATGAAACTAGCAAATATTATAAAAAACACCTGTAAAAAATTGGGTGAAAATAATAAGCCGACTTATGTTGTAATGGCAATTGCAACGGTAAAGGGGATTTGCCGTCCTACATTTACCATGATGGATAAAACAGAAAAACCTGAAACAAAAAAGTACACCGCACTTAGAGAAGGGCTTACCGAAGTAATAGCAATACCTGCATACTGGGCATGCGGAGAAGCTGCCGGTGCTCTTGCAAAAAAGGTTTTTAATAAAGATAAAGCATTAGCAAGCCGTGCAGCAAAAAATATGATGTTTATGGGTGTTTGCGCAGCAGCATTAATTGTAATTCCGGCTCTTTGTTCCGTAGCGATTAAACCAATTATGGATAAAATGGGTTTAAAAGCTCCTGATGAAAACGAGCAGCCCCCAAAAACTCTTACAGAACCTAAAGCTTTATATACGGCTCCGGTTAATCCGCTGCCTGACAAAAACAAATTCCCGCAGATGCGTACATTCACAAGCAGACCTCAAATCGGTCTGAGGGTAGGCGGACTATGATAGGAGCAGTTCAAAAAATACTTACAAATTCACATTTAGCTTCTATTGCACAAAATACAACACAGTCAGTTGCAATAGAAACAACATTAAAATCAATCGGAAGACCCGGCTTTATTCTTGTTGATAATGACATTGATTCCGATACAAAACAGTACGCTGCAGCAAAAGAATTTTTATATCAGGCAACATGCCTTGCAGTTTATATGGCATTAATTGTACCGGTATTTAAAAAAGGCGGATTTAAACTTGCAAAAGAAAAACTTTTCAAAAATACAAACGGATTTGAACATTTCAAAAATGTTAAAGAATACATGCACTACAGAAAACTTGCTGATAATCCATCCATAAATAACAGGCTTACCACACTTGAAAAAGAATTACCGGCAAGTTCAACTAAAGTAAAAGAACAATATGATACAGTATTACAGGAAGAATTAAAAAAAGAAAACCCTGAAAAATTTGTATATGTTAAAGGTGCTGTTGAACTTAGCAACATAATAGGTTCAGTACTCGGGTTAGCAATACTTGCACCTCAGGTAAGCCATGCATTTATCCATCCGGCATTGAGATTTTTAGGACTTGAAGATAAAAACAAAAAAGCTCAAAATCAGCAAAAACAGCTTGATACTAAAGCATAAAAAAAAGAAACTTTTAAAAGTTTCTTTTTTTATTAAATTTATCATAACGAAAAAATTAGTAATCCATTACCCATCCGTCATTTAATATTTTTGCGAAGCATGCATCATATCCTCCGCCTACACAACTTTCAGTTGTCGATGTTGACGGATCCATACCTGAAGTAATAGAACCGTCATTATTCAAAAAGAAACCGAATAAATCCCTTCCAAGTACATTAGGTCCTTGTTTACCGTTAATGTCTAGAGCCGCAAAATGACCATTTAAACATATAGTATATCCGCTTGCAACAACACCACAGGCACTTTCTGTTGAAACTAGATCTTTTAATCTGTATGCTTCACCGCCAATTGTTGTATAAGAATCAGCAAAACAATCAGTTAAATTGTTTGCATCACAAGTCTGATTAATTTTAAAATATGTTTGTAAAAAATTTACTCTGCCATTTCTCATTGCTATCGTTTCATATAAACGCGGAGAATGACTGTCACTCATTGCATGTTCTGCTGCTTGAGATAATTCTGAATAAACTTTTCTTAACTGAGTAATATAAGTCTGACGCTGATAATTTTCCATTAGATTTGGGACTGTCATTGCTGCAACAACACCTATTATAGCCATGACCACAAGGACTTCTGACAATGTAAATGCATTTTTCATACGTAATATCCTCTCTATTTATAATATTTATATTTTATCATATATCAACCTAATTTACAAGACATAATATATTCAATCGAGCGTTTGGTAATCATTTCTGCCTTTAATTTTTTATTTTTTCTCTCTTTTTTGGGGAGTTCAATATATTCTACAATACCCCAGTTTGAATTTATCGGCTGAAATTTTTCATGATTTGCATCACTTATATATTGTGTTAAAGCACCAAGCATCGTAACTTTCGGTAATACTATAAGTGGCTTGCCTTCCAGATAATTAGCTGCATTAATTCCGGCAAGCATACCGGTTGCAATTGATTCCGTATAACCTTCCGTTCCTGTCAGCTGTCCGGCAAAAAACAAGTCTTTACGCTTTCTTGACTGAAGTGAGGCATCCAAAATTTTTGGAGAATTTATAAAAGTATTTCGGTGCATAACACCATAACGCACAATATTTACATTTTCCAATCCGGGAATAGACTGTAGAAGCTCTTTCTGGCTAGCCCATTTCAAATTGGTTTGAAAACCAACAAGATTAAATAATGTTTGTGCAGAATTATCCTGACGCAGCTGAACAACAGCATAATTTTCACTTCCAGTACGTTTATCAACAAGTCCTACAGGTTTCATAGGTCCAAATCTTAATGTATCAACTCCGCGGGATGCTAAAACCTCAATAGGCAGACAGCTTTCAAAAAATTTTGCATTTTTTTCAAATTCTTTTAATTCAATTCTCGGGGCATTAATAAGAATATTATAAAAATTTTCATATTCCTCTTTATTCATCGGGCAGTTTATATATGAAGCTTCACCTTTATCATATCTGCTTGCCCAAAACGCTTTTTCAAAATTAATACTATCTTTCTCTACAATCGGTGCTATAGCGTCAAAAAAATGCAGATGCACGCTATTTGTAAATTCTTTTATTGACTCCGCCAACGAATTTGATGTCAAAGGACCTGACGCAATAATAGTACAGCCGTCAGGAATTTGCAAAACTTCTTCCCGTATAACATTTATATTATTATCATTTTCAATTTTCTTTGTAACCGATTCAGAAAATAATTCCCTGTCTATTGCAAGAGCATTCCCCGCAGGAACTGCACAATCTCTGGCAATTTTTATTAATTCTCCGTCCAAAAGTTCCATTTCTTTTTTCAGAAGACCTGAGGCATTTGAGCAATCAGAAGCACCAAGACTGTTAGAACATACAAACTCGGCAAACTTATCCGTTTTATGCGCACCGGTAGACTTTTCAGGACGCATTTCAAATAAGTTAACTTTTATTCCTCTTTTGGATAATTGTAAAGCAGCTTCAGAACCTGCTAATCCTGCACCAATAACATTAACTTCCATAAAAAACAGTTTATATCGGACAAAAAATAGTGTCAATTTTATAAACAATCGGGCGATTTTTTATCTATTAATAAAGTTTATTACTTTTTTGTAAACTTATTGTTATATTTGTAGTAAATAACTTGCAAGTTTTATTGATATTAAGTATAATAAATACACTTAATACATTTATTACCTTTAATTTTTGTTAAAAATCCGACAAAAAATAGCAATAAGTGTAAGGAACAATTTTTTAAATATATGTGTAGTTATGAAAATTTAAAGTAGGGACATGTCAGTAAAAGCAATCAATTCATCAACAGATGTTGCAAATCGCAACCGCTCTAACAATTTCAATCTGAGAAATCAAAATCAACAAACCTTTACAGGAAGTTTTAATCCTGTGGTTATGTTGATGGATGCCATAGATAAAGGAGGTTTCGCAGCATCTTTTATTGCTCAAGACGGTATTGGCATGGTTGCTCCGCGAATTTATGAAGGACTAAACAGAAACCGCAAAGAAGATGAAAACGGTAATAAAACAGGTCCTCTGAACTGGGAATTTGCCAGACGCGAAGGGATACGAGAAGTATTGAGCGGTCCCAGTGCATTTTTAATTCCTCTTGGAATTCTTTCTTTAATTAAAAAATTCTCAGGAACGGCTAATAATGTACATGTAAACCATATCCAGGCATTAGGCGAAAATTTTGCCGAATATGCGGCTAAAAATCCTGAACAACTGAAAAATGCAACAGACTTTAAAAAAGGATATTATGCTAAAGTATTCGAAAATGCTTTGCAAAATTCAACAGATGACAGCTTTAGAGGTAATGAATTAAAACAAACCGCAGAAAAATTTGCTGACAAACTTGTTGAAATAGAAACAAAACGTACAAATAAAGATAAAAAAGGTGCTAAAGAATTATATTCTAAACTTGTCGAAGAATATATGGATATTAGAAAAGCACACTCAGCACCGTCAAGTGATGAACTGGCAGCTTCTCTTAAAGTAAACGGGAAAGACCAATTACTAGGAACAAATATCAGACGTTTAAGCGACAGCTTAACAGATTATACAGGAGATATTCTACACAAAATAAATAAAAATAATATTGATGCGTCAAAAATTCAGGAATTTATTTCTAAATTCAACAAATATAGAGCAGGTACAAGAGTTCTTTCCAACCTTGGAATGTGGGGAGCTGTTGTAGGATTTTATACATTAATTCCAAAATTATATAATATGGGGCTAAAACATGACCCCGGTTTGAAAGGTTTGGAAGAACCTGCTGAAGGTCAAACAGTAAATAATGCAAAAGAAAAAGACCCAAATAAAAAGGATGTTGCTTTTACAGGCGGCTTAGTCCCAAAATTAGGAGAAACAGCAGCAAAAGGCACAGGACTAAGTAAAGTATTAAAAATATTTGAATTTAACGGTGCATCTATGACTGTACCGGCCATGCTCACACTTTTATTTGGCTTTTGCCTGCCTCCGAGATACTTAAATGCAAAAAGTGATAAGGAAAAGAAAGAAATTTTAGTACGTGATATTTCAAGCTTCATAGCTATATTATTTGGTGCAAAAGCTCTTTCAAGAATTTTCTCAAATGTGTTTGCAAAAACCTCAGGTCTTGCTTTGAATGTTAAACCGCAAGATCATGCGAAAACTCTGTTCCATAAAGTAAAAAATTATGTAACGGCAGGTTCCGGTATAGAAGTTTTATCAAGCGAACAAATTATATCAAAATATAGCAACATAAGTAATTACAAAGACGGCATCAACGGATTTTTCAAATTTTTACAGGAAAATGGCGGAAACGTAAAGAAATTTTTGAAAATTGATAAAACCGTTAAGGAAAATGCAGAAAAAATTCTTAAACAATTCAAAAATAAATCACTTGCACAAGCCAGTTTAGATGACATTCAAGATGCATTCAAGCAGGCTAAAGGTACTGAAGCTCTGGAAAATATATATACCATATTTACATCTAAAGATAATAAATTCATTAACAGAGCTAAAACGCTGAACAGTGCATTTGGCTTTGCATCAACCCTTGTACTGGTTCCGGCATTTATGATGTGGCTTGCAAGATACTGTGAAAAAATGACAAAAGATGCAGTTGAAAAAGAAAAAGCTGAAAAAGCCCAATCTCAACCTAAATTATCACAGCAATTAACACAAATTATACCAAACAGTAAACCGACAATGGCAGGATTTCTCAAATAATAAAAAAGCGGGTTTAAAACCCGCTTTTTTATCGGAATTTAAAAATATTTATTAATCTTTGATTAAAGCGTTAATATCTGCAACCATTGCATCAGGATCAAAGCCATGAACTTTTGCACCGGCTTCTAAATTTTCAAAATGTGCTGCGGCACAACCAATACATCCTAATCCATATTTCTGAAATACTTCAATACTTTCAGGACATTGCTGAACAATATCCATAATGTTCATATCTTTTGTAATTTTTCCTGCCATAATATTTTCTCCTTATATTGACTTAATTTTACCTGTCATTAAAAATATTATACAATAAAAATAGAAGGAAGTATAAATATGGAATTTTTAAAAAATTTATTTAATGATGATGAAAAAGTAATCGGCTTATGCAGTTTTAAGAAAAAAAGAGCAAAAGTATATTCTTTTACTCCAGCCGTAAATCAAATAAATTTAATATATAATACAAATACTAAAAATAATTTTCTTTTATCCTAAACAATATAATCTTGTTCCTCTGGTAGGATCACCAAGAGCATTTTCATGAACAACACCGTCAGGTCTGTTGGGGTTTGCATTCCCGAAATTAAATGCATTTTTTACAAAATTATTACCGGCATTAGATATACCGTGAACATTTTGTGTTTCGAAAAGAGCATTTATTCCTAAAATTTTTTGTATCGGCATTATTTTATCCCCATAATTTTCCCTTACATATATAAAAAATTTTCAGAAATAAAAATTGCCTGATTTTTAACAAATATTACAAAATATTAAGCAAGAAGATCAAGATACCTTGCCTGAGTTTCACTCCCTATGACACGAGGATGATTCAGGTTATATTGATTATTATCCTGATATGCAAAAAGCCCTGATTCAAAATTATTTTGAACATTTTTATTCTGCCTGCTGTTTTCAAAAAAATTAACAGCATTCACTCTAAAAATATTATTGGGTTGTATTGCATCAATTCCGTTCATAATAAATTCTCATATATATAAACAATAAATTTATCAGCGAATTTCAAGTTTCATTTTTATTGTTACAATTTTAATAAAATTATTGATCGCTTTCATGATGTTCATTGTCTTTCATTAACTTTGCGAAATCAGAAGGCTTAATACTCTGAACAAACTTTTTAAACTCTTGAGCTTCTTCTTCATCCTTTGCAGAATCTGTAGAAACAGACCCGTTTGAAATTACGTTTGCAGTAACAAAAATCGGTGCATCCACTCTTATAGCAACAGCTATAGCGTCAGAAGGTCTTGAATCAATTTCAAGAGTCTTTCCTTCATCATTTGTTAAAAACAAAGTCGCATAATAAGTATCTTTTTCTACATCATTAATTTCAATTCTATCAAGCTTATATCCTGATTTTTCAATAATATTAATAATCAAATCATGAGTCATCGGGCGGGCAACAGAAAGATTTTCAATTTTTCTTATAATAGCACTTGCTTCAGCAGATCCAATCCAAATCGGGAGAGCTTTTCTGTTTTCTTTATCGTGTAAAACTACAATGGGAGAACCTGTTCTTGTATCAAGAGCAATGCCCATAACTTTCATTTCAATCATTGTACTAACCTTTCATTTATTTTTATTTTATCTCACAATGAATACACGGTCAAGTAAAATAGTCACAAAAAGGATTTACGAAAAAAAATATTTATGTTAGTATACTTATACACGCATGCAAAATGTGTGCCACTGGAGTAGTGGCCGAGTGGCTGAAGGCGGCACCCTGCTAAGGTGTTATGTGGGGCAACCTGCATCCAGGGTTCAAATCCCTGCTACTCCGTATTAAAGTCCGATGACCATTTGGTTAGCGGACTTTAATTTTGTGTAACGATTGGATTTTAATTTTCTTAATCGGGTTCAGCGGGAGCGAGATGAGGGCAGAGGAGCTTTCTTTGGAACAAGCAAAGCTTGTGAAAAGAAAGTCCGCAGTCCCGTAAAACGCGAGCGACCAAGACAAATCCCTGCTACTCCGTTTTTTAGTCCGCATTTAAAGAATTAGTGCAGATAAGATTTTGAAAACCCGCCTACAGTGGACGGGTTTTAGCATGTAATTTTTAGCTGAGAATTTTTAGGACATGATTTCTTCCAATTTTTATCAAAATTTCTCCGAAATTCTCTTTTTGAAATTTTGACAGTGCAGATTGGGTCAATCTTTTATTAAAACATGATTACCATTTATTGTTACCCATTTGCCATTAGCATTTTCTGAAGATGTTGGATAAATTTTTTCATACGTCCTCACATTTGATGGTAAGTCGTTTTTGTAATCCCCATGTTTGTAGATCCACCTCTGTCCTTTTTATTATTTACATATCCACCTTCAGAGGGAAATAAAAATTCAAGAGCTTTTTCAAAATTTTCTTTAGTCATATTTTTCTCCTTATTAAGCTAATACACAACATCTTTTTAAAAATAAGTTTAATAAGGTAAAATAAATTTATTACTCTTTCAATTCATATAAATAACTTTTCAAATATAAAGCTCTTTGTTTTGCTATATTTTTTAACATTCCTGCAGCAATATTAGTATTAATAGTTCCTTCTTTATTATATACAGTTTCTATTATAAGTTTTTTCTCCAACTCATAATACCGTTCCCATGTTTGTTGTGCTGAAATAAATACAGTGCATTGTTCTTTAGATAATTCATTCTTTATCAAATCTGAATAAACAGAAATTTGTTCAAGCCAGGCATCAGTTGCAATATAAACGCATTTATTCATAGCGGAAGTTGAATAATCTTTTTCTATGCATTTTTCCAATTGAGCATCAATAGTATTTTGTTCAAATTCATTAGGCAAAGCTTCAACTTTAAGAATAAAAGATATTGAAATTATTAATAATAATATAATAGTTATCTTTATAAATATTTTTTTCATAAATTTATTTTACCATAAAAAAGTTTTACATAATTCACCACCTTTCAAATAAAAAAAGAGTAAGGCAGAATTTCTAATCCCAAAATTATCTTACCTTACTCTTTTTTATAATATTTAATTGTATATTACAATTATACTATTTACTTGCGAAATCCGTCAATATTAAATTGAATTTTCATTTCTTGAAATTTTACAGAAATTTTCTAATTTTTTTTTAAATTGTGTTCTAATGATACAAGAGGTGTAAATACTCTTGATATTATTGACACTCAGAATAATACTTGAAATAGGATGATAAAAATAGAATAAATCTTTCATGCTGGTTCAAATCCCTGCTACTCAGTTTTTAGTCCGCATTTAAAGAATTAGTGCAGATAAAATTTTGAAAACCCGCCTACAGTGGACGGGTTTTAGCATGTAATTTTTAGCTGAGAATTTTTAGGACATGATTTCTTCCAATTTTTATCAAAATTTCTCCGAAATTCTCTTTTTGAAATTTTGACAGTGCAGATTTGACAATTAAAAATATACAAAAAATAAAAAAAAAGATAAAAATGAAAAATATTATTAATGTATTATAAAAAATATAGTTTATAATATTATTATGAATATAATTTATAAAATCATTAGTGTAATATTTGCGTTATTTTTCACTTTAATTATTAAAGTAATATTTTTTAATGCTGAAGATTTTATGATTAATGATACTGCATTTTTTAGAATTTCAACAGTAATAACACTGGTATGTATTTGGTTACCAATTTTTATAAAATTCAATATTTTTAGAAACACACTATTTGTTGTAATCTTTATCATTTATTTTTTACTGTATATTGCACACCCATTATTATAGTCCTATTTTTTATAATTCGGCAATAAATCGTGCATAAGTATTGAGCAATCACAATAAGGGTATTTACGACCTCTTTCGCGACCCAATCTATTTGCAACTTGATCTCTTTCAGAATCTGCAATTGCTTCTTCTATACTAATTTTATGAGATTTTGCGTATATATTATTCCATTGATCAAATTTTTCTTTCTGATCACTTAAGAACATTGCAGATTTTTCTCCTATAATACCCATTTGTTGTGTAGCCTCACAATTAGCTTTTGAATGATAATATTTATCCATTTCAAATTCCTTTAAATGATATGCATGATAAAGGAGTTCAATATAATTTGATACAAAAATTCTAAGTGTATTAAGAAATGCATTAGCAGGGTTTAACAAACCTAAAATATCGTGTAATAATGTCTGCCATTCAGCCCTTTTAGCATACATATATGCATAATCCTTATCTACATTATTTTCACATTCTGGCAAATGCTTCCCATATTCTTCGCCTAATATTCCTAATGTTGAATCTGCTTCTTTTAATAAATTATGTACTCTTAACACATCATTTTCTAAATCTTGATTATATGTTTCAACATCTGATAAAAGGGATTCAGTTTCGCTAATATTTCCTTCTATTTCATTAATCATAATTTCTATTTCATTTATTGCATCACAAGGTTGTTCATTATCATTTTGCGGCTCTGAATTTTCCTTATTATCTTCAATAATCTCCACTATACATCTACAATTCGGATGAGGACGTTCCGGAACTTCATCGTAAAAATCAAAAATTTTGCCATCCAAAACCTTACATTTATCACAAGTATGTTCTCCGTTTTCTGAATGCCATACATATTTATAATAGCTTATTCCGCCTTTCAAAACTGTAGTTTCAATATCAGATTTTTCACCCTCTGCATCATAATCATTTTCTTTTAATGCGTTATAACGATACAAAGACTTGCCAAGGTTTTGTAAATTTGTATATTGTTTAAGAATTTTATTTTTATCTTTATTACTGAATACAGGATTAGAATTATTTTTTAATAGATTTTCTTGACTTATGGATAAGCTATCAAAAGTTTCCTCCATGTTCATTTCGCTGCGTAATGCCTGTAAAATTTTGTTTTTTAGATTTGCCATTTATATTTCTCCTTTTATTTTGTAAAAAAAGAGTAAGGCAGAATTTCTAATCCTAAAATTATCTTACCTTACTCTTTTTTATAATATTTAATTGTATATTATAATTATACTATTTACTTGCGAAATCCGTCAATATTAAATTGAATTTTCATTTCTTGAAATTTTACAGAAATTTTCTAATTTTTTTTTAAATTGTGTTCTAATGATACAAGAGGTGTAAATACTCTTGATATTATTGACACTCAGAATAATACTTGAAATAGGATGATAAAAATAGAATAAATCTTTCATGCTGGTTTAAATTTCCTGCTACTACAAATTTAAAAGGCTTTCGAGCCTTTTATTTTTTTTATGCCGCCTTATATTTTTTAAATACTAACAGAATGCTCACTGTATTTTAAATCATGAATATCCTTAAAAACAGCTATTGTTAATCTACAGCTAACCTTCTTCAAATTGTTTAAAATGCTCACCTTTTATTACTTTAATCTTGTTTGAAACACTCAACTCCATAACTTCTACATCATCAAGCAGATGACCATAATGGTTTACATAATACTGAGCCAGAGTCCCTTTATTTTTAATTGCATGTGTTTGCTTCATAAAAAGAATCTTACTATATTTATTATAGGGTGGATTAAGATGCTGAAAATATAATACAGCTTCATTAAGCGTAGATATTTTAGCACTGGGAATCTTTAAATTTTTACGCCAGTTATAAGATTTACATTCAATAATAATTTGCAAATCCTCGGAAATTAAATCAAAACAATGACTGTTCGCCGGACAGCCAATTTTTATTTCATTATTGACATTTGTGATCTGTTTGAATTGCCCATTAAATCTCTTGTTCAAATAATCTTGCACTTGTTTTTCAAATTCTTTGCCTTTATTCATACTATACCTTATTTCTTATTCGTTTTAGTTATACTACAAAATACATCAAATTCAATAATTAAATTGAAAAGTTTTTTAGAACATAGATTTTCTGCATAAGATATTAAAGACAATTAGATTTAAAATATTCAAATATCGCATAATAAAGCATACAAAATAAGTATTTGATATTTTTCAGAAATCTGATAAACTTGCACTATAGAAAAATTTATAAGAGGGTTTAAAAATGAGTAAAAATGTATTAATTATTTCTACGAGTCTAAGACATAACAGCAATTCTGAAATTCTGGCAAAAGAAACCGAAAAAGGTGCAAAAGATGCCGGACACAACGTGGAGTTTATTACTTTAAAAGATAAAAATATACAATTTTGCAAAGGTTGTCTTGCGTGCCAGAAGCTGGGACACTGCGTGATTAATGATGATGCAAACGCTATTACTGAAAAAATTAAAAATGCGGATGCAGTTGTTTGGGCAACTCCTGTTTATTATTATGAAATGAGCGGGCAGATGAAAACAATAATAGACAGAGCAAATCCGCTTTTTGCCAGTGATTACAAATTCAGAGAAGTTTATCTTATAACAGCCTCCGCTGACACAGGAGAAGAAGCGGTGAAAAGAGTTATCAATGGTGTACAGGGCTGGATTGACTGCTTTAACGGTGTAAAATTCTCAGGTTATGTCTGTGCAACCGTAAATGATCCGTCTGAAATAAATTCTCAACCGCAATCACTACAATCGGCTTACAATCTCGGAAAAAATATTTAATTACCAAATTTATTATAAATTTTTTCTAAAAATATTTTTGCAGCAGGTGAAAATACCTGATATTTTTTCCACACAATATCAAGACCGGATTCTAGCTTTGGAGATAGCGGACGAAAACAAAGATTTGCATTATTTGTTGTATCCACAAGTTTGTCAAGCGTAACAGCATAACCAATTCCGGCTTGAACCATCATGGCAGCATTATATACAAGATTATATGTTGCAACAATATTAAGTTCTTCAAAAGCATCGCCAAACCAGTCTAAAAAACCGCTGGCTGCAGAATATTTTCGTGACATTTGACGGGAGGCAATAAGCGGTCTGTCTTTTATATCATCAATAGTAATTACTTGTTTTTCAACTAATGGGCTGTCATTGCGCATTATAACACCCCACACATCTTTATGAGGAATTGTTATATTATCATATTTTGATAAATCTATAGGTTGAATAAGGATTCCGAAATCTAAAAGTCCTTTATCCAATTTTTCCGTTACATCTTCTGCATTTCCGCTATAGATATGGAATTTTACGGCAGGGCATTCATCTTGAAGTTCTTTCATAATCTGAGAAATATACTTCATAGCCTCTGTTTCTCCACATCCTATATAAATATCTCCACTTATAATTTCATTAATGGATTTAAATTCCGCTTCGGTTTTTTCAACCATTTCCACAATTTCTTCAGCACGTTTTTTTAAAATCATCCCTTCAGGTGTTAAAGTTATTTTGGATTTCCCGCGTATTAAAAGCTTCTGTCCGAGTTCTTTTTCCAGCTCCTGAAGCTGTCGGGACAAAGTTGGCTGAGTCAAATGGAGGGAATAAGCAGCACCTGTAATACTTCCCTCTCTAGCTACCGTTAAAAAATATCTTAAAACTCTAAACTCCATAATGTAATAATAATATGTTTAAACTATGCCTGTCAAGTATTATCAGTTATGTAATATAAGTATTTGCTATTTTTTAAAATTCTGAAATAATAAAGATAGGAGATTTGACACACTATAAATAACAGGAGGTAAATTTATGGAAATTTTAATGTACACACCCACAAAATTAATATTCGGTTCAGGCAAACTGAACGAACTTCATAAACAGGATATGCCGGGTAAGAAAGCATTACTACTGATTTCAAGCGGGAAATCAACAATTACAAACGGTTCATTGGACAGGGTAAAAAAAGAACTGGAACTTGCAAATGTTGAATATGTTATTTTTAATAAAATTCAGGCAAATCCGCTAAAAAGTACTGTAATGGAAGCCGCAGCATTTTCAAAAGAAAATAATTGTGATTTTATAGTTGCATTAGGCGGCGGAAGCGTACTTGATGCTTCAAAGGCAATTGCATTTATGGCTACGAATCCCGGTGACTTATGGGATTACGTTGTTGGCGGCACAGGTAAAGCGATGCCGATGAAAAATACACCGCTGCCCATTGTAACAATTGCAACTACATCCGGAACAGGTTCAGAAGTAGATCCTTGGGGAGTTATTTCCAATCTTGAAACAAACGAAAAAATAGGATTTGGTATGGATGCATTATTCCCTAAACTGGCAATTGTTGATCCTGAATTAATGAAATCAATTCCTCCGCAATACACTGCTTATCAGGGATTTGATGCATTATTCCATTGTACGGAAGCCTGCATCAGCAAGTTTGTCAACCCTATGAGTGAAATGATGTGTTTAACTGCAATTAAAAACATTGCCGAATACCTGCCTAAAGCTGTAAAAGACGGGAATAACACAGAAGCAAGAGAGCATGTAGCATTTGCAAGTACAATGGCAGGACTTATAATGGTTCTTACAAGTACAACAGCACAGCATTCAATGGAACATGCAATGAGTGCTTTCCATCACAATTTACCTCACGGAGCTGGTTTGATTATGATTTCAAAAGCATTTAATGAATTTTTCATTGAAAAACACGCATGTGATGAACAGTTTATCAAAATGGCACGTGCTATGGGTATCAAAGATGCAAACAAAGCCGAAGATTTTATAACAGCTCTTGTTAACCTTCAAAAAGCCTGCGGTGTTGACAACTTGAAAATGTCTGATTACGGAATAACTCCTGATGAATTTATGAAACTTGCGGTTAATGCAAGAGAAACAATGGGCGGTTTATTCCTTGCTAATCCTTGCGAGCTGAATGATGAGGATTGTGCCGGAATTTTCGAAAAATCATATAAGTAAGGATAGAAATAAAATGGAAATAATCAGAGTAACCACCCCGCGCGGGTTAGAATTAAAAGGCGCAATGTGGGGTGATAACAGTATGGACACAGTTGTTATAATGATGAGCGGAATATGCAGCAATGTATTCCAAAATGATTTGCTTCCCGCAACCGGAGATTTGCTAAGCGCAAATAACATCGCTTTTATCGCCGGTCATGCAATGGATGCTTTTTCTATGATTGCATATTCTGACCTGAAAAATCATAAACAGGTTTATACCGGTGTTGTGTTCGACGATTTTAACCTTGTTTATGAAGATGTGGAAGCTTACGTAAAATACGCTAAAGATCTAGGGTTTAAAAATATTATTCTTGCAGGACATTCACTAGGGTCTAACAAAATTATTTATTATTTAGGTAATACACCTGATAATTTTGTAGATTATTTTATTGTAACAGCTCCTGTTGATCTCGGATACTGGTGGAAGGTTATGCCAAACCTTGACAAATGCCTTGAAGCCGCTAAACAGTTTGTTGCAGAAGGCAGGAACAAAGAAATTTTACCTTATGTATTCGGCGGATTTTCTCCGATGTCTGCTGAAACTGTTTTGAATTTTTATAATGCTTATCATCTTAAAAACTGCCCTGTAATCAGCGGTGACGGTTCAACAGATTCGCTTGCGTCAATAAAAATCAGCGGTTCATTTGTAATCGGAGGCAAAGACAGTATGGCAAACGGCGATCCTAAAGGGTTTATGGAAAAAATAAATT
>CALUPR010000032.1 GCA_944322705.1 Candidatus Gastranaerophilales bacterium | reverse complement strand
AAAAAAAGAAGCTGCACTACCTTGTACAGCTTTTGAACAATAATCTTGGGAGGAGATTTGGGGATAGTTGTACATGCATGATAATGCAAGCATGCTTTTTTTGTTACACATGTAATTAAAAAGTTAATAAAAATTTACAATTCCTTGATTTTATATTATAATAGTGTTTGGAGAAAAGCATGAAAATACTTGTTATAAACGGCGTAAATATGAATATGCTTGGATTACGCGAGCCTGAAAAATATGGTTCCATGACATTAAAGGATTTGGAAAAAGAATTATACGCATTATCATTTGAACTTGGAATTGAATTGGAAACATTTCAGAGCAATTTTGAAGGCGAAATTGTTGAAAAAATTCATTCAGCACAAAATGGTATTGACGGAATTGTAATAAATGCAGGAGCTTACACTCACACAAGCATTGCAATAAGGGATGCTTTGGCTGCAGTTAACATTCCGACCGTTGAGGTTCACATGACAAATATTTATAAAAGAGAAGAGTTTCGCCATTATTCATACCTTGCACCGGTATGCATAGGACAGATATCAGGATTTGGGATAAACAGCTATAAATTGGGGCTAAAAGCGGTTGTCGATTATTTATCTAATGACAACAAATAAATATTTAGTTTTAACCCTCGTACTAACTCGCAGCAATTGATGGAGTTGAATTTAAATCAAGGTTTTATTTTTGGAATTCTTCAACAAAAGCTTTTCCAACAGCAAGAGCCTTCAATTCCGGATGTTCAATGCCTGCATCAGCATATTTTTTTTCAGCAAGTTCTGCGACTTCAAGAGCTTTTGCAGCTAAATCAGGATTAGAAGCAAAAACCTTGATGTCATTTTCAAGATTGTCAACCTTTACTGTTGAACGATCTGCAGGGTTTTCCGGAATTTCATTAATTTCCTTTGTCTGAACCTCTGCCGGCTGCATTTGAGTAGTGTCTTGAACAGCTTCCGGCTTAACCTGTTCGGTTTTTTGTACTGCTGTTTGCTGTGAGATTGGAGTCCCTTGCGGGTTTTTAGGAATTTCGTTCATAGTCACATCCTCTTTTCTTTTCGGGGTTACAGCTGTTAGCCGTAACGATTATATAATCTGTCTTATATTCTCGTTTTATGCTTTAAAACATCTAAAAAAAATTTTTTGCTAGTTTGTAAAAAAAAAATTACAAAAATTAATATATAATCATTCTTTACAAACTTTTTATGCTATATTAAAAATATAGTGTACCTTGTACAAATATATAAATATTATATAAATTATACAACATTAAGGGAAGTAATGCAACAATGAATTTTACTAATTTATTTAGTAACATAAATCCAAGAGAAGTTATTAAAAATTTGCCGGATGCAGTTCTTGTAGTTGATTTTGACGGGAAAATAGTATGGGTAAATAATAAAACTGCAGTAATATTTGAGAGTACTACCGGCGATTTAAAAGGATTAAACTTTGATGAACTTGTTTCAAACGGTATGGAAATGGCTGAAAAGTCTTATGCCAAACGAAACGCTGTTGTAACAGGAGCTTTTACAGTTGAAGGTAAAGAATTTTTTATTGAGATGAATGTAAAAAAATACATTGATCAGTATTTTATTACAATCAGAGATGTTACCGCAATGACAAATGTCCTTACCATTGCCGAAAGAACCGGACGATTAAATAAAGAAAAAAACTTAATGCTTGTAAGATTGTCAAATGAAATTAAATCACCGATACAATCAATAATCGGCTTTTCTCAGGCACTTTTAGACGGACTCGGCGGAGAAATTACGGATAAACAGAATAAATATGTAAGAATTATTAACAAAAATTCGACTGAATTGCTCTATTTTATGGAAAAATTTCTGGAATTTGCGCAGGCGGAATCTTCTCTGTTCACCTGCGACATTCAGCCGTTTGATATTACAAATGCAATTCAATCCGTGGTTAGAAATAACGATACTGTTTTAAATGCAAAAAATCTGATTGTAACATATGATTTTGATGACCTCCTGAAAAAGACAGTTTATAACGATGAAAATGATATTAAAATTATTCTGCAAAACGTTCTGGAAACATCCATAAAATTGACAGATGCAGGTTCAATTACAATAAAAGTTGATTATCCTGAAACTGAAGTTATTGAAAAAAGCGGAGTAAAACAAATAAAAGGATGGACTAATAATTCTTATATAAGAATTACTGTAACTGATACAGGCATAGGGCTTGCAGAAACAGAACTTGAAGGCATATTTGAACCGTATACTCAACTTGATAAAGTTCATAAAAAAACAATTGTACGTTCTTTGACTCTTGGTACAGCTTACACAATGGTTAAAAGAATGGGCGGCGCTATGTGGGTAACTTCTGAAGTAATGAAGGGTTCAACATTTTCTATAATACTGCCTGTTGAAAAACCGGCAAATTAACCTGCAATGGGGATAAAATGAGTAATGTTATATTAAAAAACGTAACCAAAATTTATGATAAAAAAAAGGTTATTGATAATATTGATTTGACTATAAATGATAAGGAGTTTATAGTCCTTGTTGGAGCTTCAGGCTGCGGGAAATCTACGCTTTTAAGAATGATTGCAGGACTTGAAGAAATAACAGGCGGCGAAATATTCATCGGCGATAAAAAGGTTAATGATGTTCAGCCCAAAGACAGAGATATCGCGTTTGTTTTCCAGAGTTATGCACTTTATCCGCATATGACAGTAAGAGAAAATATAGCATTCGGGCTTAAAATGCGCAAGGTTGATAAAGCAGAGATTGAAAAAAAAGTCCAGGAAGCTGCCGAAATCCTTGACTTAACAGAATATTTAGACAGAAAACCTAAACAGCTTTCAGGCGGACAGCGTCAGCGTGTAGCTCTCGGACGTGCAATTGTAAGAAATCCCAAAGTATTTTTAATGGATGAGCCGCTTTCCAACCTGGATGCAAAACTGCGTGTTCAAATGCGCTCAGAGATTAAAAAACTCCACGAAAAACTTCAAACAACATTTATTTATGTAACTCATGACCAGACAGAAGCTCTTACAATGGGCGACAGAATTGTTGTGCTCGACAAAGGTGTAATCCAACAGGTCGCAAGTCCTGAAGAGATTTATAACAACCCTGCAAATACGTTTGTTGCAGGTTTTATAGGTTCTCCGCAGATGAATTTTATAAATTCTGAAGATTTTCCTTATGCCACTAAAGAAAACACAATAATCGGTATTCGCCCCGAAAAAATGTTTAATCCTGAAGGAAGTATAAAATTAAGCGTAAACGTTGATATTACAGAGCTTTTGGGCAGTGAAAAAATCGCTTATTTTAATATCGGGGATAAAAAATGTTCTGCAAAACTGCCTGCTGATTTCAATGTTGAAAAACAACTTGAACTCAGTATTAATCCTGATGACCTGTACTTTTTTGACAGAGAAACTGAAAAAAGAATTTAAAAATCTATAAGTATGGATAAAGAGGCTGTCTTAAAAAAAATAAGTAAAAATATTCAAAATATACGAAAAGCAAAAGGATATACACAAGAGAGTTTTGCCGAAAAAATGAAAGTTTCGTGGAGTTATGTATCTAAGCTTGAAACAGGAATATTAAACTTATCTATCGGCAAACTTGTTGAACTTGCAAATTATCTTGAAGTCGATATAAAAGAAATTTTAAAATTATAATCTTTAGTCACTTTCGTACTCATCTTCCACCCAGACTATTGTAATATTAACAGGTCTGGCAAAAGGATTTGACATTTTTACGGAACAATAAGGATTTTGCGAAATTGTATCGTAAAACTTTATTTTTTCAGCTAATTTTTTAGTATAATCTAACAAATTCATAATTCAATTACCTGTGTCTACATAATCTATTATCAAATTTTTCTTGCAGCTTATAATCCCGATAAAGTAGTATATTTACGAAATATTTATTACCCGCCGGTCTAATACCGAAAACCAATTCATCTGCTTAAAATAATTCCGGAGGGAACTTTTATGACAGAAAAAAAACTCAGAGGGACTAAAACGGAACAAAATCTGATTAATGCTTATGCAGGCGAATCCCAGGCAAGAAACAGATATACATACTTTGCAAAACAGGCAAAAGAAGAAGGTTACGAACAGATTGCAGAAATATTTTGCATGACAGCAGACAACGAAAAAGAACACGCAAAATTATTCTACGAGCACCTTGGCAACACCAGAGGACATGTAAATGCTGAATACCCTTTTGAACTCGGAACAACCGAAGAAAATCTTGAAAGCGCTGCAGCAGGTGAAAAAGAAGAATGGTCTTTTTTATATGCAGACGGAGAAAAAACAGCCAGGGAAGAAGGATTTGAAGAAATTGCAGAAACATTTCACTATGTAATAGAAGCTGAAAAACACCACGAACAAAGATATTTAAAGCTTCTGGAAAATATTAAAAATGATACGGTATTTACAAAAGACAAAGAGGTATACTGGATGTGCAGAGAATGCGGCTATGTGCACAAAGGTAAATCTGCGCCGAAAAAATGCCCAAACTGCCACCACCCTCAGGCATATTTTCAAATACTTTGCGAAAACTACTGAATCTCTCAAATGGAAGTCAGGAAGCATAGCAGGCAAAATTTTATGATAAGTGAAATTACTAAAATTTAGCGGTATTCCTTTCTGAAATAAGCCTGACTTCCTGACATCCGAACTTCCGGACTTCTTATTAATAACATTGTAACATTTTGCCAAAATCCTTTTATTTTAGCAATATTAATCGTATAATTTTAACAGGATATGGGCAGGAATTTAAAATTTTTAATACTTATTTTTTTATTAACGATTCTGTACGGAGTTTACTATCGTGGGATTCCCGCACTTATAAATCTGCCTGAAAGAGCTAATCTCGTTGAACAAACAGTTTTGAAAGAAACCGGATACAAAATCTCACTTATAAATCCTGATTTAAAAATGGGATTTACACCGTCTATATGGATAAAAGCTGATAACTTTGCTATTTTAAATAATGACAATTCAAAAGCACTTGATGTTAAAAATCCCGTAATCAATATTAAACTGCTGCCTTTAATCTTTAAAAATATTAATATTGGGCATTTATCTGCAGAGAATATTAGCGCTGACTTTATTTTTACTAAAAATTCGCAATTAAAACTCGGTCAATACAGCATAACTGAAAAATTTGATATCCCGTTTAAACTTGAACATGCCTCTGTAAATTTAAACGGGTACACAATTAAACTTGATGATCAACTTCAATCAAAAAAACTTTCAATGAACGGAGATTATCTAGTCATAAAAAATTATAAAGACAATAAACATATTGACTTATCAACAACAGCACAGCTGCATACGGGAGATAAAACTTCTTACATTAAGTCTGATATTGACCTTAAGCTTCCAATTAATCATATCTCAGATAATCAGCTGGAACTTTCGGGACATGTAATAAATCTTAATCTGGCAGACTTTTCAGCTTATGCAAAAGCCTTTTCCAAAAATAAAATTAATTCCGTATCAGGTCTTGTGAATTTTACTGCAAATACCATCACAACACAGGACAACAAAAAACAAATTAAAACTGCACTTTATATAAATGATTTCGGAATTTACAAAAAAGATTTGTCCGCTTCAGTCTATTCTAAAGGTAAAATGGAAATAAAAACGGATATTAACACGATAAAAAACGGAATTGACATTAATGAAATGAAAATTTCTGCTGACGGGATAAAGGCGTTTACAACAGGCAAAATTACAAAATTAAACAACAAAATTCCGGATCTCGATCTCAAAGTTACAATTAATCAGTCAAAAGCTGAAAATATTGTATCACTTCTTCCCGCAGAGCATAATTTATGCCCTGATATAGACTTTTATGTTCTTAAACAAACAGGTTTCTGGGGGAAAGCCGCAGGAAATCTGGAAATTAAAGGGAAAGCTGATTTCCCTGACGTATACGGCAACATACTTGTATGGGATGCCTACATGGTTCAGCCTATAAAAAATGCCAAAAAGGCTGTTATTAAAATCGGCTTTGCCGGACAAAAACTTAATCTTGACGTTAAAGTTCCCACAAGCCCTACGGAAACAGTTTACGTCAAAGGTCCTATTAATCTCTACAACGATAAATATGCGGATTTAATGATTACAAGTACTGAAAATGTGGATCTGAAAACCGCACAAATTGTACTTAATCCTTTGCACGAAATATTGCATTTTGATCTGGGACCAGTTCCGATTATGGATATTAAAGGCAAGGGCGGAATAAATCTTCATGTTATTGGAACAAGACAAAACCCGCACGGCTGGGGGCAGTTCAGGTTTAAAAATGCGACGGTATCTTTTTTAGATATTCATAATATGCTTTTGACAAACGGATCAGGTACTCTTGATTTTGACGATCAAAATACTTTATTCCAAACAAAATCCGCAAGTTTTAACGGTAAACCTGTTTCTGTCAAAGGGACATGTTCTTTAACAGGAGTCCTTGACTTCACGGTAAAAACAGCAGGACAAGATCTCGGGAATTTACTTAAAATAATCAAAACTTCTCCTATGCTTGCTGATATTCAAAAAATGACTGCAAACATTGAAAATGGTTCCGGTTCATCCGACTTTTTCCTCAATCTGACTGGCAAAGTTAAAGATCCCAAAGACATAGTATTCAACAAAAATATTTTTGCTAAAGGAAATATCAATTTGCATTCGGCTGTCATAAAACTTAAAGACCTGCCCGTTAAAATATCAAATACATCAGGGGTAATCAATTTCAACAATCTTGATGCAGATTTCAATCTTGATTCATTGTTAAACAAATCTAAAATTTCGACAAGCGGAAAAATTAAAGGGGCTGATTGCGATATAAAACTAACTTCTTCAAAATTTAACCTTGCAGACGGAATAAACACACTGCCTAAAGAATACAAAATCCCTTACCGCAAAGATTTAGGCACAATTACAACAAGCTTTACTGCCGGCTATAAAGGCGATTTAAACAATATTAATTATGAAAAAATTTCTGCAAAAGGAAAAATTTATTCTAACAGAGGTGCAAAATCTGCCATAATTACAAACGGCGGAGAATTTGAACTTAACAATGCAACATTTAAAATCCCGGAACTTAAAGGAACTTTTAACAAAAGCCCTTATAATATCTCTTTAAATGTATCAAATATATTTGACTCAAAAATGGTTCTTAATGGCAAATGTAATATAGATTCACTTGACCTAAACATAATAAATAATAAAGATTTACAGGCTCTTTTGCCCTCCGATATTTCAAAACAGCTCAATGATATAGAATTTTTGAACGGGGAAGTCAATTTTAAAGCAAGAGCCAGAAACAACAATATTACCGCCTATGTACCGCTGAATGATATCAGCGTATTGTATAAACCCAAAAAAGTAAAACTTAACATAAACAGCGGAAATATCCTCTTAAATAATAACATATTAAATTTAAACAAAGTTAATGCTCAATTTGGTAATATGCCTGTTTTTATTAACGGAAAAATATCAAATATACAAAAAAATCCAAATCTGAATATTTATCTGAATACAAAACTTACTCAGGAATTTTTTGATCAATATTTTAATAACAAATCAGTATATCCTATTAAACTGAAAGGTGATGTTATTTTAACATCAAACGCAAACGGGACATTAAACAATCTCAACACAAATTCAAGCTTAAACATTGATGCAGCTTCCAGCCTTTATTATATGGGTGCTTCAATCGGTGACCCTGAAAATCCTGTAAAAATAACAATAAATAATAACTATTCTCCAAATCAAGTAAGAATTAACAGGCTTCAATATGATAAAATTATAACTTCTTTGAATAACAAACCATATGTAGCTCCGCAGCTTAATGCAGCGGGAACGCTTACACTACTTGCTGATAATATTGTCGGATTTAATAATTTCAAGGTGAAAACCCAAACTCCGACAGATGCAAAAATATTCAATATTATATTCAGAAAACCATTTATGAAACAAGGAGTTTTCACATCAGATCTCATACTCAACGGAACTTCATTATATCCAAAAATAAAAGGGCAGTTTGAGATAACAAGTATTGATATTCCATTCTTTGACTCAACTATAAGAGATGTAAATCTTGATTTTAAAAACGACAAAATTTATATAACAAGCAAAGGTACGGTTATTACAAATGATGTTTTCCTAAATGCCGTTATGAAAAATAATCTTACACCGCCTTATGTGATAGAATCGGCTAAACTAAAACTTAATGATTTAAACGTTAATAAAATAACAGATACCCTTAGGGATTATGAGGCTGACGCAACCAGAAATCCTACAGGTTCTTCAAATAACCTGCCCCCGTTTGACATTAACCAGCTTATAGTTAACAAAGCTGATATTGAAGCAGGTAAAATTAAAGTGCGAAATATCAATGCTGATAATTTTACAGCAAATCTAAGTTTTGACAAAAACGGAATTGCAGATGTTAAAAACTTTAAATTTAACATTGCTCAGGGGACTGTAAACGGGCATTTCAAACATAATATAAACACTCACAAAACAAACCTTGATATAAATCTGGACAGAGCAAATGCACTTATTATGTCAGAAGCGTTGTTTGATTTGAAAGGACAGGTATACGGTTCTGTTAACGGAGATTTTAGCTTGAGCTGCACCGGAGAGAGTCAGGATTGTTTCAAAACATTATCCGGAGAAGGTTCATTTAAAATTGCAGATGGCAGAATGCCTAAACTCGGATCTCTGGAATATCTTTTAAAAGCAGGAAATCTGCTTAAAGGAGGATTTACCGGACTTTCAATAAACAGTCTGATTGACCTTGTAACCCCTTTGAAGACAGGTGATTTTGACAGTATATCAGGAGATATTCATATAACAGACGGTATTGCGGATAAAATAAATATATATTCAAACGGAAACGACCTGAATATGTATATGACAGGAAATTATAATCTGGCAACATCTGTTGCCGATATGAAAATATATGGAAGTTTATCGAAAAATATTACAACAGTATTCGGAAAAATCAAAAATGCATCGCTTAATACTTTGTTTAATACAATTCCAGGTATAAATAACCAGACAGAAAAACTTCTTTTACAAACTGAAATCAGTAAAATTCCTGATATTAAAAATGCAACAGATATCTACAGAATTTTTGCCGTTGACATCAACGGTGACATCAACGGCACAAATTACGTAAAAAGTTTCAAATGGGTCAAATAAAAAATTAATACTTCATTTCCCATCCGTCTTGCATTATTTTACCAAGAAAACCTGCATTCGGACCTGCGGAAAAACTTGTTGATTCATCAAATTCATTAGGATCAACGATAACTCCGTATTCATTTACCCCGAATGCAAAATAATCCCTTCCGTATTGGTTAGGACCTTTTAATCCATTTATATCAATCTCAATAAGCATAACAGACCCCGGCATTGTGCCTACTCCGCTATTGTATATCGGCTTACCAGTATCAGGGTCTATAGTTGTAGTTGCGTCAGAAACGTCTGAACATATAGAAGCTCCGTTTGCTAAATTTACGACAACTGCGCAGCTAAAATTTGACAGATTATTTGGTCTTGATGTCTTATCAATCTTTGAATACGTTTTGTTAAAACACCCGTATTTACCTTCAACATAATATCTGCCGTCGCAATCATTTACTATTTTTAAATATTCATTAAAAAATCTTTTTAACTCTTCATTATTATTCGGCATATTAGTTAAAGCTAAAGTATCAACACCCTGATCCGCCAAATATTTTTTAACTGCCTGCGATAATAAACTTACATTTGTTCTTAATTGATTGACATATACCTTTTTATGGTAATTTGCAATAAGTGTCGGCATTGTCATTGCAGCTACAACACCGATAATTCCCAGAGTAATTAAAACCTCTGCCAATGTAAATCCAAATCTCTTTGTCATACAGCCCTCCAATATTAATGACATTCAACATAACTATTATAACTTATTTTTAATATGATTTCAAGACTGTATTATAAAATTAAGGCACAGGGTCGTATCCACCTTCATGATAAGGATGACACTTGCAAATTCGTTTTATACCCAGCCAGCTGCCTTTTACAACACCATATTTCTCTATTGCCTGACGGGTGTACTCGGAACATGTCGGATAGAACCTGCAAACAGCCGGAGTATGTTTTGATATTTTTTGATAAATTGAAATTAAAAACAAAATAATCTTTTTCATATTACATATTCACACATCTATTCAGCGGCATAAGATTCACCGATTGTATCTATAGCTTCAACCTTAATATCAGTGATAAGTTCAGAATACGAAATAACAACAATTGTCGGAATATGTCGTTCAAGAAGCTGATAAAGCGGGAGTCGTATTCTCGGAGAACACAAAATTACAGGCTGCTGCCCGCATGCCTGATGCGCCCTCATCAAAGTTGTTGCGGTTGTTTCTATAAGTTCCTGAACCTGCATCGGATTTAACAAAAACATTGTACCGAGTTCAGTTCTTTGACAGCTGTCATCCAATGTTTTTTCCCACTCCGGAGAAAGAGTCAGAGCATAAAGCACTCTGTCATCCCCGACATTAGATAAACATATTTGACGTCCCAAAGCCGCTCTCAAACGTTCTGACAGAATATCAGGTTCTTTAGAAAATCTTGCGTAATCACATAATCTTTCAAACACAAATATAATATCTTTTATAGAAACTTTTTCACGAATAAGATTTACAAAAATCTTTCTTAAATCGCTTGTTGAAATAATTGTCGGCACAAGGTCATTGACAAGTGTCGGGTCTTGAGAGCGGACAAGTTCCATAAGTTTAAGAACATCCGTTTTTGTCATAACCTCATCAACATGTTTTCTTACACATTCCTGAAGGTGAGTTACGATAACATCGGTTGAATCAACAGCAGTTACCGAACGCGCTGTTTTAGCTTCTTCAGGAGTAATCCAGTAAGCTTGAGTTTGATATGTCGGGTCAATACCTATGATTGCATCCTGCGGAACATCCTTTTTCATAGCATCCCACTGATCAGCAATTACCATCAATTTCCCCGGATATACATAACCGGTTGCAACAGTATTTCCGCGGATTGAAATCATATATTCATTAGCATCAAGTGCAGATGAATCCATAATCCTAATGTTTGGCAAAATATAACCGAGCTCGTCGGTTACTCTCTGACGCAAAGCGGCAATTTTTGCAAGTAATTGACCTTCCTGATCAGGGTCTGCAATTACAAGAAGATTTGAGCCAACCTGCAAACTCAAAACATCAACCCCTAAACGCTCATACATTCTGTTCGGATTAACAAGATCTTGCATATTCTGGCGTACATTTTCCAACTGTCCCAGTTGTGACTGGACATCCGCATTGATTAAAGTTGAGAAGCCTGCAATAAATAATCCAACAGCAAACATAAAGAACGGAAGGAAAGGAAGTCCTGTGCCCTGCCAGAACCAGGTATGCCCTGTTATTGCAAGGAAAAACAAGAATAACGAAGCCAAAAACAAGGCATTAGGTTTACTTATAATTTGTGCAGTAACATCAGTACCTAATGAACTTGCCGCAGATGAACGCGTCATAAATACACCTGCTGCAATTGACATTAAAAGCGACGGCAATTGCGATGCAAGTCCGTCACCTATTGTTAATATCGTATATTTTGAAACAGCATCAGATATAGGCATCTGGTTCATCAAACACCCGATACATAAGCCGCCTATAATGTTAATTAATACAATAATAATACCTGCAATAGTATCACCTTTTACAAACTTCATAGCACCGTCCATGCTACCGAAAAGGTTTGACTCTCTTTGCAAATCTTCACGTTTTTTAGTTGCTTCTTCAGGAGAAATCAAACCGGCGTTAAAGTCAGCATCAATAGTCATCTGTTTACCGGGCATAGCATCCAATGCGAAACGGGCTGCAACTTCTGCGATACGTTCAGCACCTTTCGTAATTACCATAAACTGTACAACAGTAATAATAAGAAAGATTACACCACCGACAATCATATTACCGCCGGTTACGAAGGTTCCGAAGGCGTGGATAACTTCTCCTGCCTCACCTTTAGACAAAATCAGCCTTGTTGAAGCAATCGAAAGTACAAGCCTGAACATAGTTCCTATAAGAATAATAGAAGGGAAAGATGCTAGTTCCAAAGTCTTTTTTACATACAAAGAAATCATCAAAAGAACAACACCTAGCGCAATATTTAAGCTTATACAGAAATTTACAACCCAGTTCGGCAGTTCAACAAGCAAAAGAACAATAAGCAATAATACAAATATTGCCATAAAAACTTCACTTAAATTTGTTCCTCCGCCTTGTGCCTGTTCCTGCGCCATTAAATTTCCTTCAATGCTTCACTTATTACCGACAATTGAGTTTCAATCGTCGCATCTATTACACCGTTTGTGGTTGTTACCATACAACCGCCTTCCATTACAGTTTCATCCGGAACGATAAGAACTTTTGCCTCAAGTCCGGCAGTATTCATCAATTCAGGGATTTCCGATTTTAACATTGAAACCTGAATCGGGTTAACTTTCAAGGTTATTTTTGTCTCTTCCTTTGAAAGTCCTTTCAATATTTGAAGAATATTATCAAGGATTATTGATGAATCCTGCTGTATTTCTTTTTTAATAATTTTTTTTGCAATATCAAGACTTATTTCAAGTATATTAGGTGCGACAGCATCAAATACTTCTTGTTTAGCCGACATATATGCTGAAATTGCATTTTTTACATCGTCAATATCTGCTTTTGCCTGAAGCAAACCTTCCTGATAACCTTCTTTAGCAGCAGCTTCTTTAATACTTTGAGCTTCTTCTCTTGCACGAGAAATCAGGTTTCTGTCATCAATTCTTCGAAACCCTCTGCGTCTATCCCCGCGTCTGCGTTCCTGACGCTGTTTAAAATCTATATTATCAAGATTGAATAAATCGATTTTCTCTTCTTCAACCTCAATTTCAGGTTCTTTTTTTACCGGTTCATCATCTGCTTTTTTAACAGATTTACCGGAACTTTTTTTGATAATCATGATTAATTTTATTATACACTATCTTCAATATGTGTGGCAATAATATTTGCAACTTTCGGCGGCATTTCCAGATACTCTCCCTCTAATGCAGTAAAGACAAACCTTTTCACCTTAACCCGTTCAGGTCTTAATAAACGTTCAAGCTGAGATTTATCGAAATATTGCGAAACATTTTGAATTTTATTAATAATTTTTGAAGGTGTCAGGTTCTGATGAGCAGAAGGAACTGATGTTTTAATTTCTTCAAGACAGCGCATTGTCATTCCGGGATCCAATTTGGAATTTAAATCCGGCATACCCATAAACTTAATTACGGACTGAGCATCATCAGGGTTAAATTTATTTAAAATTGACTGAACTTTTTCTTGTTTCATTTTCTGGAATAACAGGGCAAGAGTTGCCAGCTTGAACACTTTAGCATCAGCTCCAAGAGGGTTTTGGACTAAATTATCCACCTGTGATACCGTCTGAACAGAAGCGGAAGAATTATTTTCCTGCTGAACTTGTTGAGCCTGCTGCTGCTCAGCCTGAGCCTGTTCCTGCATCATTGCATCAATATTTGACTGACTTGCAGCTTTTTCCATTAAGCCATCATCAATTAAATTTTTGTCTTTTAATTCAGCTATACAATCCAGGTATGTTTTTTTAACATGGTGTTCAATAAGCTGTAAACACTGATCCTGAGGCAATCCTTGATGATATGCATTTTTTGCGACTTCAAAAATTGTAAACGCAATTTTTTGCATAATAGGATCCCAGTATTGCTGCGGGATTCCTGATCGTATTAAATCAACTGATTTATGAAATGACCATTCGGCAATAATTTGTGTAATCATCATTGCCTGATCTAAGTTGAAATTTAGTTGTGTATCATCATTTAATGCCTGACCCGCTATAGTTGAAAAATTCAAAAGAGTATTTGCAACGTAATTTTTCTGGTTGTCATCAAAATCCTTAGGAATTAACTCCAGTGACTGCTGTGCTAAATTCTGTGCAAAACCTTTATAATCAAATCCTTGTATTGCCATTTTTATACCATTGCTTACGATTGCTTACTAGGCGCTTTTGTTTTTCCTGCATCAACTTTTTATATTTTCGTATTATCTCTTTACTTAGTCAACGCACTCGGGTAGTCTGGTCATTCTGTACTCGTTTCAGAATCTATTATCCCTTGCACCTGTTTTGCTTGATAAACTTTCCTTTCTTTTATTTAGTCTGACCTATTAACTTCCTATCTTCTTATCTTCTAAAGAACTACCCTTGTTCAATCCAGCTTTTAATTTTTTCACCTGCTTCTTCATCATCTGAATCAGATAATTCGGCTGAAAGATTAGAAAGCGTACTATTCAACTGGTCAGGATTTTGCTGCGGGATATAACCTCTTTGCTGCTGTTCAACAAGCCCCTGAGCCAATTCAGACTGGCGTTCAGTAAGCTGAGCCGCACGCTGATTTATATCCATTAACTGTTTTTCCTGTTGTGCTGTTTTTTGTCTGAGTTGTTCAACTTCTTTTCTGTTTGCCTCCTGAATTTGTTGAACTTTGTTTGAAACAGCCTTAAATACAATTACCAGACCTATACCGCAAAGGGCAATTGCAAGCCACCACGGGTTACCAGTTTCATCAGGTTTGGGAAGATTAGCAGGTCTGTCTGATGCTAGATAAGGATCTGTTGAATCAGAAAATGCGATTGAAACATTTTCCGGATCAACTTTAGGACTTGCTGCCTTGGCAATTAATTCTTTCAATTCTTCCAAAGTTGTATTTGCAGGAAGTGCATTTTTATCCAATGTAACGGCGATTGAAATATCTTCGACCACACCTGCTTTTATATATTCATTAGTCTGGGTTTTTGTAACACCATACTGTGTTTCTCTTGCTGTACGTGAATAGTTTCTGTTCTGGCTTGAATCCGATGAACCGTTCGGCAAACCGTTAGGCAGGTAAACACTTACTGCATTGACATTTTTATTTGTATCACTTGTCTGATCACCCAAACCTTCCGAAAAAGTTTGTTCTGTAACGGAAGCTTTTCTGTTGGGGTCATAATCAATTGTATACTTTTCAACAGGAGCCTGACGAAGGAAAGTACTTACGGTTGCCACATAATTGCCATGTCCAATAAGTCTGTCAAGCTGTTGATTGACTTTTGATGTCATATATTTATCATTTTCTTCAAGACGCTGAAGCATCTCATCTTCCGCATTCATAATACTGTGATAAGTATTGCCGTTAGTATCAGTTATTGCAATATTTTCAGCAGTCAAACCGGTAACGGAACCAAGCAAAAGATTTGATATTGCTTTAATTTTTAACTGATCCAATTTTGATGAGCCTTTAGCAAGAGTAATTTGTACGGTTGCAGTTACAGGTTTTTGCATCGAAGTAAACATTGTCTGCTCAGGAATAGAAATAAACACCGATGCATTATCCACACCGTCAATACGTTTTATAAGACGGGAAAGTTCCCCATTAATAGCCCTTGAAAGTCTGATTTTTTTGTCTTCTTTAGTTGATGTAAAATCACCTTTATCAAAAATTTCAAGTCCTACATTTTGATCCATAAGACCGCTTTGTACAATTTGAATTAAAGCTAAATCTCTGTCAGTAGTGTAGCAAGCCTTCCTGCCGGTCTTACAATCACCCTTTTTCAAGTACAGAACAGATCTGGTACCATCTAACCTTCTGCTTACCGCAATATCATATTTTGCCAGAAGTGCTTGAATTTCAATAGCTTTACCGGCATTATCGGTTGTCAAAAGGTCAACATTTTCTTTTAAAGGCTCACCCGTTATCTCTGTTCCGCCTGCTGACTTATTTGAGGAACCAACAATTCCTATGGTTATAAACAGAGCCAATAACAAAATAACTCCGCCGATTATTCCGTATAATAAAGGTTTATTCTCCAGTATCTTTTGAAAATCCATTCTTTGTCCTCTTTGCAGGCATTTATCAATATTTTATAAATTTTGTACTTTGCCCAAATCTGTTAGTTTTCCTAATCTTTATTTATTTTACACCTGAATTTGCATAACTTTGTCATACGCTTGGATGACTTTTCCGGTAATTTGTGTTGCAACGTTAATACTGATTTCAGATTTTGCCATAGCAGTCATAACATCATGGATATCGACATTGCTGTTTCCGGACATAACATCTTTTAATAGGTTATCAGGTGCATTAAGCTCTGTGTTAAGATTCTCAACCAGCCCTGACATTACCTGCTTAAAATCAGGAGATGCATTGTCTTCAACTCTGGACATTCTGACAGAAGGAGTCATACCCGTATCCAGTTTGGTGTGCTGAATTCTGCCTGCCAAATCATATTGAGGATAAAAACTGTCCATTAAATCTACCTGCCTTTCTATATCTATCATACATTATATTTGACAAATTTATACAACGAACAGGCAAAAATCATTCAAATTCAGTAGAAAAAAGAGTGAATTTAAATCAAAATTACTACCTGTCATTATAGATTTAATGATTTTTTACAAAAAAGCAAAAGTATCAGCTTAAATACGGAAAGGGTAATTATCTGTTATTTGAAATCCTTCCATTTGAATAAGAGCTCCACAGAAAATTGCTCTGTTTTTGCAATTTCTTATAGCTGAATTAATATTAGAAGTGCTTCCATACCATTCAAATTTGCCTGTTGATGAGTTTATCTGTGCTAAAAATGTATCACGTCCGAATACATTCGGACCTTTTTTCCCGTTAATATCAATATATAAAAGGACATTAGTGTATTTCATTGTTGTCTGAGAAGAATTCAAAGTGACAAAAATAGTCATACCGTTTGCAAATTCTATCACATAAGCTGATACTGCAAGCGAGTACAAACAATTTGAATCAGGTTTTCCATCAGGATTCTTATAAACAGAATATCCGGCATCACCTAGAGTTGTATAACCATTGTTTTGTATATTTTTAAGATAGGGAAGAAAATATTTTTCAACTAATGGAACAACAATATCAGATGATGTTAACGATTGCCCAAACTCAATATCAGAAACTTTACTAAAATCCCAGGTTACAGGATCTCCATAGTCAACAGAAGCCATAGTCATCATTTGTGTTAGAATACTTTGTGCAGCTTTGAGTTGAGTAGACACCTGAGTTTTTCTGTAATTCGTCAAGACAGCCGGTATTGTCATAGCGGCAACAATACCAATTATGCCGAGGGTGATTAAGACTTCTGCAAGAGTGAATGCAGCTCGACGGGTATTGTCGGAATGGGCTACGTGCGTATGAGCTTCAGCATGAGTAAAGGCATACCTGCGTTGATTGTCCGACAGGGCTACGTGCGTAGCACCTTCTGCAAGAGTAAAGGCTGCTTTTTTATAAGGTGAATAAGTTCGTTTCCTTGCATTATTATAGTGATGTATCATATCACTAGTATAACATTTTTTATTAATTTTGCAATTGTTTTGAGATTCTTTTTTGGCACAAATGCTAAATTTATCTTGCTTGATACAAGCTTGACCTGTGGGCTTCCTGACCTCTTGCCTTCTATTTAGCTGAGGAGTGCCCCCCCCCCGAATTCACATCTCTTAATAATCTTTTCCATTAATAAATCCTCTCTTTTGCTGCAACATACTTATTATAACAGATGTTTTATTCTTTTTCAAGCTCACGTCTGATATCTTCAACAGTTACATGTAGAACAGGAGAATTTTC
>CALUPR010000031.1 GCA_944322705.1 Candidatus Gastranaerophilales bacterium | reverse complement strand
CACCCTTCACTAAAACAAAAAGCTGCCTTCACTCTTTCGGAGGTTTTAATCACCCTCGGCATAATCGGTGTAGTTGCTGCAATGACCATGCCTGTGTTAATTCAAAAAAATAATGAAAGGGCGTGGTTAACTGCATTTAAAAAAACTTATTCAGTCTTGTCTCAGGCTTATATGATGGCATATGAGGAACACGGAGTTGCAAGAGAATGGGGAACATCAAGAACCACTGAGGGTTGTCAAAAAATTTATACTATAATGTCCCCTTACCTAAAAATTTCAGATAATTTAGGTTTTAAAAGACCAAAGGGATTAAAAAGAGATTGGAGAGATCTTAATGGCTCAACATTAGGCAACGGTTTTTTCGGAACAAGTACTTATAATGTAGTATTGTCTGACGGTACTTTAATAGCTTTCAATCATGATGATGATATGCATATGCCTATATTACAGGTTGATATAAACGGTGTTAAAGGACCTAATGTCATGGGTAAAGATATGTTTTATATGGTATTGAATGACAAAAACGGTTATCCTGTTATTTCGGGATATGCCATGTGGTGGATACATAACAGTGTATCCTGTACCATAGATAAAAATGCGAGTCCCGGCTGGCGTTACGGCGGAGGTTGTTCAACATGGATAATTTCAACAGGTAATATGGATTATTTACACAGAAATCTTACACTTGAAGAGTGGCAAAAAGCTGTGTCTGCTCTTCTTATAAAAAATGGAGATGTAAGTCTTAAATAAGTTGACAAATAGTAAATAATTATTAAAAAATCATTATAATTCCTTCAACTAATATAATAAGTGTATAAAGTGTGGTTTATGTTTATAGCACTCACTAATTCCTGATAAAACACTTGTAATTCAGCTTTATTTTACATATAATTTAGCTATGGAAATAAAGAAAATTAAATTGAGAGATTTTGAAATAGGCGGGGATAAACTGACAATTCTGGCAGGTCCCTGTGCGGCAGAAAGTCAAGAAATCCTTGATGTTACAGCTAAAAAATTAAAAGAAATTACTGCTAAATTAGGCATCAATTATGTTTTTAAATCATCTTTTGACAAGGCTAACCGTTCTTCAATAAATTCTTATCGCGGTCCGGGACTTGAAAAAGGTCTTGAGATGCTGAAATCTGTTAAGGAAAAATTTGATGTCCCTATAGTTACGGATATTCATACGCCTGATCAGGCGGAACCGGTCAGTAAAGTTGCGGATATATTACAGATTCCGGCATTTTTATGCAGACAAACAGACCTACTTGTGGCGGCTGCAAAGACAGGTAAAATTGTAAATATTAAAAAAGGGCAATTTCTTGCGCCGGAACAGATGGGAACACTGGTTAAAAAAGTTGAGGACAGCGGAAACGATAAAATTTTGCTGACAGATAGAGGATGTTCTTTTGGTTATAACAATTTAGTTGTTGATTTCAGAGCTATACCTATTATGCAGACATTCGGGTATCCTGTTGTATTTGATGCTACGCACAGTGTTCAATTACCCGGTGCTCAGGGAGCATGCTCAGGCGGCGACAGAAGATTCGTTCCGACTCTTGCCAAAGCTGCTGTGGCTGCAGGTGCAAATGTCTTATTCTTTGAAGTTCACCCTGATCCTGATAATGCTAAATGCGATGGACCTAATATGGTTGCACTTGATGATGCGGAAGAATTATTCAGTATTTGTAATGAAATTTTTAAACTGGTGCGTAAATGATTATTAAACAATTTATAGCAGGACCAATAGAAAATAATATGTATCTTCTTTTTGATGAGAAGACTAAACATGCCGTTATAATTGATGCAACGGCTTTGACACCTGAAATTAGAAATACTGTCGATGAGCTTGGTGCTGATGTTCAATATATTCTTTTAACTCACGGACATTTTGATCATATTATGGGATTGAATGATTTAAAAGAAGCATTTAATGCACAGGCTGTAATTAATAAAAATGACTTAATTCTTTCCGATAAAATAAATGAGTTTACAAGAATGTTTAATATGCCTGATATAACACCGCCTGTTTATGAAAAATTTGTAGATGACGGCGACACAATTAAAGTAGGTGATATGAATATCAGAGTTATTTCAACTCCAGGACATACGGAAGGCGGAGTTTGTTATCTTGTTGACGAAAATTTATTTTCGGGAGATACTTTATTCAGAGATAGTGTCGGAAGAACAGATTTACTCGGCGGAAGTTTTAAAAAGCTTTCGGACAGTATAAAAAATAAACTGTTTAAGTTGGATGATAATATAAAAGTTTTTCCGGGACATGGACCGATGAGTACAATCGGTTATGAAAAGAAATACAACGAAATAATATAGTAATGTCATTCTGAGGTTGTAATAATGAGATTCTTCACTAACACTCAGAATGATAAAAACCGAAGAATCTCAAAAAATTTGCAATGAGGCAAACATGAAAGAACAACTTGAAAAAATTTATAAAAACGCGACAGACGATTTGTCGAAATCTTCTTCAATTTCGGATCTTGATGAAATCAGAGCTAAATATCTGAGCCGTAAAGGTGAATTTAATGAGATTAAAAAAAATCTTAAAAATTTATCAGATGAAGATAAACGAATTATAGGTTCTTTAGCGAACGAAATTACACAAAAACTTGAAAATGCTTTAAAAGAAAAACATGCTGAATTTTACAGAAAAGAACTTAATGCAAAGCTTTTGACAGAAAGAATTGACATTACTCTACCTGGGAAATTTACACCGGCAGGTAAAGTTCATCCGTTAACATCGACAACAAATGAAATAGTCGCTATATTCCAGAGTTTAGGTTTTTCTGTTGTTCCGGATGACAAGTCGCCGGAGGTTGAAACTGAATATTATAATTTTGATGCATTGAATGTCCCGAAAGATCATCCTGCCCGTGATGTACAGGATACTTTCTACACTGAAATAGCTAAAAATGTTGTTTTAAGAAGTCAGACTTCAGGTGCACAAATTCATGCTATGGAAGGCAAAAATCCTCCAATCAGAGTTATTTCACCGGGAAGAGTTTACAGAAACGAAAATATAAATGCCCGTAAAAACAATTTGTTCCATCAGATTGAAGGACTTTATGTTGATAAAGATATAACATTCGGGGATTTGAAAGGTGTTTTGAACGAATTTATCAGAATTTATTTTGGTTCAAGCCGTCCGACGCGTTTTAGAAGCAGCTTCTTCCCGTTTACGGAACCGTCTGCAGAGGTTGATGTTCAATGTATAATGTGTGAAGGCAAGGGATGCAGGACATGTTCCGGTACAGGCTGGCTGGAAGTTTTAGGCTGCGGTATGGTAGACCCTAATGTTTTGGAAGTCGTTGGTATAGATCCTGACGTATATACCGGTTTCGCTTTTGGAATGGGGATTGAGCGTCTTGCAATGCTTAAATATGCAATTGATGATATAAGACTTTTCTTCAACAATGATGAAAGATTTTTAAAGCAGTTTTAATAAATAAAACATTTATAAAAAAAGGATGAATTTAAATTCATCCTTTTTTTATTTAACAACCTTATCTAATCCGTGCGGTTTGTCCACGTTACGACCTAAACAAAGTGCAATTTCTAATGCCAGAATTTGATTTATTACTACAATGCAGAATGATTTTACAATCTCGCTTTCGCAATTTATATCTATATGGTCTTTTGTTTTTATTTTATCATTTGTACAGCCGATTATAAATAACGGCGGATTATAATCTTCTTCTATCTTATTCAAATTTTTGATTGCTGTGTAAGTGAGTTCATTTACCGATATATGTATCATTGCAGGTTTGTTGTTTAAAATTGCGACATGACCGTGCATAAATTCGCCTAAGATATTTGAATAAACATTTATATATGATGTTTCTTTTATTTTTAATGAAGCTTCTTTTGCGATTGCGTAAGAAATTCCGTCTGCTGTTATTATAATATTTTTGAATTTACTGAGCTGTTTTGCCATTTCTTTTATTTCAGGATGAAGCAGATATGTTTTTTCAATAAAAGAAGGCAGGCTTTTTAATTCATTTATATAATTTGAAATATCAATGCCTTTATGTGCCGCATATTTTAAAACAAGCAGAGTGCAGCAGAGCATTTGTGCCGTAAGTGACTTTGTCGCTGCAATACTTTTTTCTTCACCTGCGTGGCAGTCGATTTTAAAATCAGCAGCTTCCCATATAGTTGACCCTTTTTTGTTTGTAATTGCAAGGGTTCTCATGTTGAGTTCTTTGGCTTTTTTTAGTGCTGAATTTGTATCGGATGTTTCGCCTGATTGGGTTATAAAAACATAAAGAATATCATTGTCATGCGGAACAGCCGATTTTAGAAGAAATTCACTTGAATATATTGCGCGTGCTTCTATTGCGGCAACATTCCCGAACAAATCTGCAGTGTATCTAGCGCAGTGATAAGATGAACCGCTTGCAACCAATACAATTTTAGCAATATCTGTCGGAATATCAAAAAGAATATAGTTGTTATCATTAACATGTGTGCGCAGCAAATTTTTGAGTACTTCTGACTGTTCAAAAATTTCTGTTTCCATACATGTTGATTTATGATTTTGTAAAAACATACTATACCTTATAAAAAATTGAGATTCTTCTGCTTTTTGTCATTCTGAGCGTGAGCGAAGAATCTCAACTTTTTACGCCTCAGAATGACGTTTTTTAACCCAGTATTTCTTTCAAAATTTCGTTAACTGCTTTCGGATTTGCTCTTCCTTTGGTTTCTTTCATAACCTGTCCGACAAAGAAGCCCAGAAGTTGAACTTTTCCGTTTTTATAAGCTGCTACCTGCTCAGGATTTGCATCACAGACTTTTTGTGCTATTTCTTTAATTGCGCCTGTATCTGATATCTGGCTCAGACCTCTTTTTTCAACAATTTCGGAAGCTTTTGAACCGTCTTTCATCATATCAACGATAATTTGTTTCCCGATATTGTTAGAAATTGTATTTTTTTCAATAAGAGAAATTAATTCAACAAGGTTTTCAGGTGTTAATCTGGTTTCATTAATTTCAAGTTTTGTTTCTTTCAGATAAGCTGCAATTTCTCCCATAATAAAGTTTACGGCAATTTTAGGAGAAGCACCCAGTTTCAAAACTTCATCGAAGAATAAGGCTAATCCCATCTGTTCAACAATAACGGATGCATCATATTCGCTTAAACCTAAGCTCATATAGCGCTCGCGTTTTGCCTGCGGAAGTTCAGGCATTTTAGCTCTGATTTCTTCTACCCATTCACGTGAAATTTTTAAAGGCATTAAGTCAGGTTCAGGGAAGTATCTGTAATCATGGGCATCTTCTTTGCCTCTCATGGATTTTGTTTCTCTGGCATTGTCATCCCACAATCTTGTTTCTTGAACGACTTTCCCGCCTTCTTCAACGATTTCAATTTGTCTGTCAATTTCGTATTCGATAGCTCTTTGAAGGGCTGAAAAACTGTTTACGTTTTTGATTTCTGCACGTGTGCCGAATTCTTTTGACCCTTTAGGCATAATAGAGATATTTGCATCGCATCTCATTGAACCTTCTTCAAGGTTACCGTCGCAAACGCCTATATAGCGGACAATATTTCTTAATTCTTCCATATAGTTTCTTGCTTCTTCAGAAGATCTCATATCTGGTTCTGATACGATTTCAAGAAGCGGAGTGCCTGCTCTGTTAAGATCAACAAGCGAATAAGAAGAACCTGCAAGTCCATCTGCGCCTGCGTGAACGAGTTTTCCGGCATCTTCTTCCAAATGCGCACGTGTGATACCAATTCTTTTGCCTTTAACGTTTAAATATCCATTTACGCAAATCGGTTCGTCATATTGTGAAATCTGATAACCTTTGGGAAGATCAGGATAAAAGTATTGTTTTCTGTCAAATTTGCAGCGTTCAGGAATTTCGCAATTTAAAGCAAGCCCTGTTAAAATCCCCATATTAACGGCTTCTTTATTCAATACAGGCAAAACTCCCGGCATCCCTAAAGTAATAGGGCTTGTTTCGGAATTAGGTTCTTTCCCGAATTCACAGCCGTCAGGGGCAAATATTTTTGATTTGGTTTTTAATTGTGCGTGAACTTCCAAACCTATAACAACTTCATATTTATCTCTTAAATCTTCCATTTTTTATCCTTTTCTCCTTATTTATGACTTTATTTTACCATAAATATTTTCATCAAATCAATGAGTTTGCTGTGCATTTTTACATTGTGAACACGGATATAGTCAACATTATTTTGAATAGCGATTGCATTTATGGCTGTTGTATAAATATCTTTTGTGAAATTATCGTCATCAGCCATATCAAGAAAACTTTTTCTTGATATACCCAGCATAACCGGATATCCGAGAGTTTTAAATTCTTCAATTCTTTTTATTATTTCATAATTATCTTCTCTTGTTTTGCCAAAACCTATGCCGGGGTCAATTATTATGTTTTGAATTCCTTTTGAACAAGCAAAATCAATCTTGTTTTTTAGAGCAAGATAAATTTCTTCAATTACATCATTGTATTTGGGAGAATTTTGCATATTCTCCGGTGTTCCTTTTGAATGCTGAATAATAACAGGAACATTGTATTTTGCAATTACATCAGGCATCTTTTCATCATAATCAAATCCCGAAACGTCATTTATTATTTTGGCTCCCGCATCTATACATTCCTGTGCAACAATTGCACTTCGTGTGTCTATGCTAAGCGTTATTTTATCTTTTGCAAAATCTACAATCGGCAAAAGTTTTTTTAATTGTTCTTCTGCTCTGACATGCTGTGAATAGGGCTTTGTTGATTCTGCCCCGATATCAATAATATCTGCACCATCTTCTATCATTTCAAGAAGATGATTCTTTGCACTTTCAAAATCGTTATACATACCGCCGTCTGAAAATGAGTTGTCGGTAAGGTTCAATATTCCAACTATTTTGCAATTCAAATTTTTTGGACGAACTGAATATTCAATAAGTTTTTCACCAAGTTCTTTTAGACCGAACGGTTGAAATTTTAGCTTCTCTCCTATTTTTTTTATTTCGGAAATACTGCCGCCTAAAATACAAGCAGATTTTTCAATTTTACCTGTAATTACTTCTCTGTTAGTAGCGCATTCTGCTCCGACAGATATCGCTGTTTGTTTTAGTATATTTGCCTGTGCGGGAGTAAGCGAATAAATCTTAATATTTTTATATTCAAATTTATCAACGGCTTTTTTTACATATGATTTGTCAAATCCTATGCGATTTAATTCTTGTTCCGTGTTTATGTTTTGTAATTCTCTCAAAATAAAATCGTGCATAAGCTTAGCTTAGCACGATTTTATTTTTTTAAACATTGCCTGTTAGTTAATCTTCATTATGTAAAAGCTTGCCTTCCACGGCTTCTGTAGTTACTTTTGTTATATCAGACAATCCTGATATTAAAGTTACAAATCCGAAACCGTAACCTAAAGCACCTGCAGCCCCTCTGAATAATGGACTTTTTACAATTGGTCTTATAAATTTCATATTTCTAAATTTTGAGCCCCAGTTCATTATTGCATCTTTTGCCCATCTGGCGTTTTCCGCAACTTTTGCCCATAGCCCTTTTGTTTGTTTTGCAACATTTGCAGCCGTTCTGGTTGTTTCAGTAAATCCTTTCATCCCTTTTGAAACTTTTTTCGCGGAACTGAACATATCAAAGCCTGATTTTGCAGCTTTTGTTTTTACTGTAGCTGTTGCTGCTGCAACTGCTCCGCCGCCTGTGACAACTTTTTTTTCGGCATCTTTTTTGTTTTCACGGGATAATTCAGGATTAGAAGTATATGCTATTTTGTCATTAAATGAAATGCGCATGATTATTCTTCTCCATCATAATAATCATTTAATCTTTGATTTTTTTCTTGAGTTTCCTTTAATGCTGTCACACCTGAAGCTATACCGCCTGATGTTCCGACAGTATTAACAACAGCTTTTTCATAAGTAGATTTTTTAACGCCTTTGATTTTATTCCAAATATATTTTAAACCTTTGCGGATATCTTTATAAATAGTTTTTAAACCGTCTTTAAAACCTTCAAGGAATGTAGCAACAGGTTTGCCGATTTTAGTTTTAGCAAATTTGTTATATTGTCTGCTGATTTTTTTTGAAGGTTTTATATAAACATCAGAAGCAAGGAATTGTTTTTTTATTGTTGATAAAGATATTTTTACGAATTTATCGGCGTCTTTAATATAATTTGTGAGATTTTTTAACGGTGAAGATTTAGCAAGTTTAGAACAAGCCTGAATAGATTTTTTTGCCCCCCAGCCTGTTGCCATACCGCCTAAAAGACCTGTTGTTAAAACAGCTCCGCCTTCAAGAATTTTTTTTGCGGGTTTGGGGAATTTGAATTCTTTTCCATTTGCAAGGTCAAGAAAATCATTTTTCTGCTCGCGTAAATCATTTTTTATTGACTCATAACTGTCTTCATCCATTTCAGCCAGACTAATTGATGAGTAATCTTCATTTTCTTGATAAGCTTTGAATGCAGGTTTAAAACTTGTTGAAATTTTGGGTTGTATTGATAACATATTTATCTCCGTTTCGATAATTTTCCACATAACCTAACACAGCTGAAGAAATTATTTTGCTGAAATTAATATTTTTTTGTAATAAATCGTTACAAATAATTCTAACATTTTTGCTACATTATTATCGCACAGATTTTGTTATTTGTAAATAAATTTTATTCCTTGATATGTATTTCTCTTAATGAATTCTTTATCAATCTTGTTCAAACAGTCAAATTTTTTACTTAACCATTTTGGGGCTATCAATTCTGTACTTAAACCGTTTCCTGCAAGGCGGTGTATAGTTGTGGTATCAGGTAAATATTCCAGAAAGTCGCAGACTGTCTGAACGTATTCATCTTCATTCATAAATTCTATGCCGCCTTCTTTATATATTTGAGCCAGTTTTGTATTTTCAAGCGCGCATAGCATGTGGATTTTTACTCCGTCAACGTTTAATTCGGCAAGTTTTTGAGCGGTTTGCATAATTTCATCATGTGTTTCCCACAGACCGAATATTACGTGCACACAGACATTTATACCTGCCTCTTTTGTTTTTTCATAGGCTTTTAAAAAACAGTCAAAATCATGACCGCGGTTTATTCTTTTTAATGTTTTGTTATGAATTGATTGTAAGCCATATTCAATCCAGGTGTAGTAATCATCTTTATATGATGAAATAAGTTTTATTTTTTCTTCATCTACGCAGTCAGGACGTGTACCTATTGAGATTCCGACAATGTCAGGATGATTAAGTGCGCTGTTATAAATATTTTCCAGTTCATTTACAGGTTTGTAGGTGTTTGAATATGCTTGAAAATATGACATAAATTTTTGCGCTTTAAAACGTTGAGAAAGAGTTTTTATTCCTTCTTCAACCTGTTCTTCTATAGAAAGAAGATTTGAATGCGCCTGTGAGAAACTTCCTCCTTCATCACAAAATATACATCCTCCTGTTGAAATCGTTCCGTCTCTGTTTGGACATGAAAAACCGGCATCAAGAGTTATTTTGTAAACCTTAACACCGAATTTATTTTTTAAATGAGCACTGTATTGATTGTAGCGCTTGTCTGTATTATTGAACATATTTTATTATAAACTATGAGTTTTTATCTTCTTCATCATAGATAGGATAAACGTAATGTTCGCCGCAGCCCGGACATACAACTTCCTGTTGTTTTCCGTCTTCTACTTTAGCTACTTCAAACAAAGTTTTACATCCTGATTGTACACATCTGATAGCCAAGCTTGGTCTTATTAGTCTAGCCATTAACTTCCCCTCTTTTATTTATATTACAAGATTATTGTATCATTCTAAGTTATTTTATGCAAGTCTGTAAATTTGTATAACTGTATAATTTATTTTTTGTTCCGGCGTTGTATATTAGGTTAAAAAGGTGAAATTATGAAAAAATCTTTAATATTTATGTCAATTTTTATAGTAAGCTTTATTGCATTTTGGGATGCAAAAGACAGGTTGCAAGAACTTGACGAGGTCGCAGTTAAAACACCTGCCCAGGTTGAGATGAAACCAATGATTCAAAAAAACGACGACAGGGCGGAAAAAGATGATATTCAAAAGCAAAACAGCTCTGAAATTTTGCAGAATAACTTAAATCAAGACAGCAGCAAAAATTTTAAAAATCCTGTTAACAGTACAAATAAAAATTCTGCACCTGTTAATAATCAGTTTCGTTAGATTCCATAAATCATATCCCCGAAAAATTCATCTTCAGGAATTTCTTGTTTGGGGTTATCAGGAATTGTTTTGTCAAATTTTAATGCCCCACCGTCAGAATCTTTTATTTCTTTATTTATTGTTCTTAAAGATTGTGGATAAAAGCGCAGAATTATATTTTGAGAGGTACTTTTAGCTATAATCTTTTTTGAATAAACTCTTATTTTATTTAATATTTCATTAGCCTGAGCATAATTTTTAGCCTCAAATGTATTGTCATTACCACCGATTTTTATTGAATAATGATTGCTCCACATTACAATATCATTTATGGTATCTATTAAAACAATCGATGTTTCAAGTCTGTATGGATAATTTATATCAAACGCGGTTGATATTTCTAAAATTTCCCAGATACTCCGTTTCAGTGAATTTTTATTTGTAATTACATTTCCTGATACAAGCAGCACATAATCGCATGAAAATTGTCTGCCTATTTCTTTTAATGACTGATAATCTACTTTATCGTTAAATTTATATTTTTTTAAAGTGTTTGAAATTGTTGTTTTAAGATTTGTATCTTGATAGATTTTTCCTTTTATTTGCGCAGGTTCGGGTGATTTGATTTTGCCGTTTGAAGAATTAAAATTGTCAATTATATCGTTTGCTATAATCTCAGATACTTCATCAAATCCGTAATAATTTTCTTTTACATTAAGCAAATCAGCCGGTAATACCAACACATCAAAAGATGCAGCCTGTACAGGTAAAATTATGAATGAAAATATGATTATAAGTTTTGCCAGTATTTTCATAACAAAATTATATCACAATTTCATATAATTAATGGATTACTTTTTTTTATTAATGCTATAGATTACAAATATGGATTATGAGAAAATGTTACAATTAGCTGAACAAGCGGCACAAAATGCCTATGTCCCGTATTCAAAATTCCCGGTAGGTGCTTGTATTTTGTGTGAGAATGGAAATACATACACGGGCTGTAATTTTGAAAATTCAAGTTACGGTTTGACGATTTGCGCCGAAAGAAATGCAGTTGGAACTGCTGTAGCAAACGGTGAAAGAAAAATAAAAGCTATTGCGATTTTTTCTCCTAATAAGTTTAACTGTACTCCATGCGGAGCTTGCAGGCAGGTATTAAATGAATTTAAGTCAGATAGCGGTCTGGAAGTGGTAACAAAAATCGAAGGCGGTTTAAAGATTTATACATTGGAAGAACTTTTGCCGGCTTGTTTTGATTTGTAATTATGTATTTATTTGAGTTGATTACCAGATATATTAGAGGCAAGAAATATAAAAAGAAATTAAAGTTTGATCCCTTTGTATCAGATACTATTGAGTCGGATGAATTTTGTGAGCATATTTTTCTGCCAGTGGACAGCTCGGGAGAAGTCCTTGCATGCTCAAAATGCGGGTTAATTGTTAATAAACGGGATATGAAAGATGCAAATATTTTTAAAAGAGAACAAAGTTAAAGAATTATATAAAATTATTTTTTGCTTATCAACATTTTTGAAAGGATAGTTTTTGCAGCCTGAAGCTGGGCGTCATTATTTGTTTTTACATCTTTTAAACTGAATTCTACCTGAATATCCGGCGTAATTCCTTTTTTATTAATATCGGTGCCTTTTGGGGTTAAATATTTAGCAACCGTAAGATTTAACCCTGTTTCATTCGGCATAGGAATGATTTTTTGTACCATACCTTTGCCGTAAGTTGTTGTTCCGAGAAGTTTGGCTTTGTTATAATCTTTGAGTGCACCTGATAAAATTTCGCTTGCACTTGCAGAATTCCCGTCAACAAGAACTACAGTCGGTTTTTTGATGGAAAATTCCGTATCCTGTGCATTTATATCATATTTATAACCGTTTCTTCCTACAATACTTACGATATTACCTTGCGGTATAAATAAATTTGCGATGAATACGGCATTCGGAAGAAGTCCTCCCGTGTTGCCTCGTAAATCAAGAATCAGCCCCTGCGTATCTTTTGTCTTTTCCAATGCTTCAAGAAATTCATTAGGAGTTGTTGATCCTATAAAGCTTGAAATTTGTATATAACCGATATTTTTATCAATAACTGAGCTTTTAACAGTTTTGATTTTTATCTCTTTTCTCATTACTTTTTTAACAAGTTTATCATTGTTTCTTAATATAGTTATATTAACAAAACTGTTTTCCGGACCTCTGACAAGATTGGCAACTTCAGAAAGCGGAAGACCGTTAACTTCTTTCCCGTCGATTGCAAGTATTATATCTTTAGGAAGCAGATTTGCAAACTGTGCCGGGGTGCCTTCCATTACATTAACTATATGAATTTTTCCGGCAACTGATGTAATATTGACTCCAATACCCGTAATTTTAGAATTGATTGAATTATTCTGTTCCAGATATTCAGACTTAGACATATATCTTGAATACGGATCATCAAGGCTTGCCAGCATTGTATCTATGGCTATTTTTGCATCCTCATCTGTCTTAATTCTTCCGTGATAATGTGTTTTCCAGCGGGACCATGATTGTTCGTTTAAATCCGGATCATAATAATTGTCTCTGATTATTTTCCAACTGTTGTCGAAGAGTTTTTGTGAAGATATATGATTGTGGTCGACCATTTCAGGCATATCAGTTATTTCGACCCTGTTGGTAAACATAAAAAATGCATTTAAGCCTGCTAGGACGATAACAAGTGATATAAATAAAAATGCCTGACGATTTCTCATACGAATATTTAACATCAAGCATTTTTTATAATCAATATACTTTTTATCAACAGAACAGGATAATTATAAATCTTCAAATCCGGGAGAAGTTGCAGGAAGATTTTTATAACCTTCATTGGACATTACTGTCTTTTTTATGTATTTGTTTGAATAGCCGCCGCGTTCAAATAATTTTTTTAGTGTATTTTCTCTTACAACAAGCGGATGCAGCTCATCATTACTTTCAGGATAGAGTTTAGCGATTTCATACCAGACGGAAGCTTCCATTGTCCAGGCATAAGTTTCTTCTGCAAGTGAATTATATTCATCCTGATGGAGCGCTTCATGCGCCAAAAGTGCAGCTAAAGCTCCGGGAGGCGCGTCTTTGTGACGAGGATTTATAAAAATAAACAATTGTTTGTTCTTTTTCCAGCCAAGTGCATCAAAATTTGCATAATCGGGATTTATTGTTCCAAGATCTCTGAATTCTATTTTTACAGGTCGTCCCGAAAGATTATTCCCTAAAATAGCATTTCTTGAAAATTCTCCGTTAGTGCCTCTGAGCATATCAAGTGCAACATACACTATCTCCTCTTTGCCGGTAGGTTTATACAGGGGTTTGATTTCTTTAATATATTCTGCAGTATATTTCGCAGGATAAGTTTTCGGCATTTCAATCAGTTCATCATTTTTCTTTGCAGAAAGGACGGGTAGCTGGCATATAAGAAACAATACCGCTATAAATATTCCGTTTTTTAATCTTTTTCTATCCACTAATCTTCTTCTCCCATTTAATAAATTTATTAACGTTACAACTGTAGCAGGTAATAAATATTATAATTATATTTTTTTTGCCGTCAAATTATTTATTTTTTCTGTTAATTGCAGCAAGTTCACTGTACATAATTTTATATTCCGTATTCCCTGAGATATTTTCAGCTTCTTTTATATATTCAATTGCTGTTTTATAATCTTCTTTTGCTTTGTAAATTTCACTCATTTTTGCGTAATAGAGGGCATTATTGGCGTCATACATTATGGCGCGTTTCATACATTCTATTGCTTCATCAAAATCTTTTTCTTCAAATCTGATTAATGCAAGATAGAAATACCCTTGAGCGTAATTCATATCCAAATTTATCATTTTTTGAGCAAAGTCTTTTGTAAGTTCAAAATTATGCATCATATAATATGTTTTTGCACCTAATGCGTAGGCACTTATGAAGTTTTCATTTTCTTTTATTATTTGATTGATAATATCCAGAGCTTGGTTGTATTTTTTTTCGGAAATATAAATTTCAGCAAGCTGACATTGATAGTTTAAGCTGTCAGGTGTTCTTTCAATTACTTTTTTTATCAGGTCTTCAGCTTTTTCAAACAAATTAAGTTCTCTGTATACTCCTGCAAGTGATACAAGTGTAAAATTATCGTCATTGCTGTTTTTTAAATTATTTTCTAGTTCTTTTTGCGCGCCGAGAAAATCTTTTCGCTCAAATTTTAAAAGAGCATTTAAAGTATGTGCCAGCGGATATTCAGGATTAAGCTGCAATATATAATCAGTTTCACGCTGTGCTTTTTCAAATTTCTTTTGTTCAAAGTAAAGATATGCGAGAGAATATCTGAATCCCACCTCATCAGGCGACATGCATATTGCTTTCAAATAAGCTTTGGAAGCTTCTTCAAACCATCCGTTATAAAAATATGCATTCCCAAGGTTATAAAAATATTTTGGATTTTCTTTATCCATATTTGATGCTTTTGAAAAGTATTTTATAGCATCTGTAAAATTCATATCCTCAATGGCAAATAGTCCCAGATAGTTCAATACTTCAGGGTTTTCGGTGGTTTTGGAAAAGGTGCTGAATATATTTTTAGATTTTTCAAATTCGTCCTCATCAAAATAAATTTTTCCAAGAAGTACAAGAGCTTCTTCATTTTCAGGATTGATTTTTAATGCTTGTTCCAGTTTTTCTTTTGCTTGAGATAACTTGCTGTTGTTATAAAAGGCTTTTGCAATACCGTAACAAATTTTGTCATCCGGTTGTGAAATTTTTTCAATTTGTTCAATTTTACTCAAGTCCCCGGTCTTTGAAAGTATATTGATAAACTCTATCAAATCATCTGTATGCTTTGTTAGATTATAGATTTTTTCAGCAGTTTTACAGGCATTTTTTGACTCATTAGAGCATGTATAAATTTTTTCTAAGAGTCTGAGAGCTTCAATATGGTTCTCATTTTTAGATAATACTTTTTCAAGATAGTGAGATGCACGTGAAAAATTTTGGAGGAGAAAATATAATTCTCCCAGTTGGAAAAGAATTTCTATATTGTCCGTTTCTATTTCCAGAGCTTTATAAAGCATCTCGATAGCTTGTTTGTAGCAATGTTGTGATTTCAGTTCAAATGCTTGTTTAATATATTCTAAAATCTCGGTATTTTGCATTTAAGCTCCGTTTTTTATTTCTTCTTATTTTTCTTATGCTTTTTGTTTTTATTGGAATTTTGCGGCTGAGTATTATTTATTAAAACAAGAACTTCATCTTCTCCTGCCATTTTTAGGTTGTTTCTTGCTATGCCTTCAAGACTGGAAGTTGACGAAAAAAGTTTTATGTCTTCTTTAAGTTCCTGGTTTTGATTTTCAGCATTATCCCGTATTTTAGATAAAGTTGAGATTTTGGCTCTGTAAGAAATTGTTTTAGATATATTTAATATTGCTCCAAAACCTATCTGAATAAGGCAAAATAAAAGAACGAGCGTCAAAAATGAATAATAAAAGCCTGTTTTAGCTTTAGATCTTTTTGAAACTTTAATTTCTTCCCCTGTATTTGTCCGGTCTTGATTTTCAGCCATAGAACCTCACATATAAATTATAAACGAAATAAATCTTTTAAACAATAAAATTAGTATAAATTTACAATTTTAATTTGGTGGAGAAACTAAATTCTGTTTTAGGCTCTGTATTGTCGGCGAATATTGTTTGTTTGGCTCCGAGTTCAAGTCTTAGGCGGTCATGATCTTTTGCGCCGAAGGGATTAAGTGAAAATATTAATGAGCCTGACCTTCTGTTACGTGTTATATCAGCTTTATATTCATTTTTTATAGACATGTAATTATTCAGTTTAAATTCAGGCGCAATTGAAATAGTGTCGTAGAACTGATTATACGTTGTATTTAAATTCTTTTTATATGTTGAACTCAGAGCAAATCTGCTTTTTTCATACCTCGTAAAAAGTCCGGCTTCTGATTCAAGCATTGCTATATTATCTACCTCATTCCCGTAAAGTGCTCCGAAAGTGAAATCTCCTTTGGCTTCCGATTCATTAATAGATTTAGGTGCAATATTATATTCCCATTCCTTTGATCTTGCAATTTGTTTTGATGGCGTTGTGGTTAAGTTTAAGCCCTGTGTGCCTGAGATTTTTTGAGGAACTTTTATATTTACAACAAAATTGTCATCATCATCTTTCAGATATATGGCTTCGGCATCTTCAATATATTGTGCATAACCTTTTAATGTTGTGGCTCCTAATGTTGCATCATCACTTATATCAAGAGTTACTTCTCCGGTGTCATCATCTGTTTGTATATTGTTAATTTTTGATTCGTTTTTATTTTTGTCTGTAGTAATGTCATCTTCCGGTATTGTGTATATAAAAATGTTCGGCAGTGCACCTTCTCCGCCGGATGTAGGTTCCATTCTTTTGTTAAAACAAAATGCCGGACTTTGTATAATCATTAATAAAAATAAAATTAGCCAAACCTTTTTCATATATACATTTTAAACTTAAACTTGATTTCGTCAAATCCCTTAAAAAAAGTATTTAGCTTGAAATCAAATTTTGCTCGTGGTATCTTTTTTATGCTGATTTATAAATAAGAAAGAAGGAAAAAATGACAGACGTAAGAGTCAGAATTGCTCCGTCGCCGAGCGGAAATTTACATATCGGAACAGCCAGAACGGCTTTATTTAACTATTTATTTGCTAAAAAAAATAACGGAAAGTTTATTTTAAGAATAGAAGACACTGATGCAGAACGTACAAGTCAGGCTTATATTGATAATATTTTTGACAGTTTAAAAGCTTTAGGATTGAATTGGGATGAAGGTCCTGATGTCGGCGGACCTTACGGACCATATACTCAGTCTGAAAGATTTGATATTTATCCGAAATATGCACAAATTCTTCTTGACAAAGGCTTTGCATACGAATGTTTTTGTACTCCTGAAGAACTTGAGGCGGAGAAAAAAGAAGCTGCTGCCAATAAGAAACCGTATGTTTATACTAAAAAATGCCTGAATTTAACGGATGAAGAAAAGGCAAAACTCCGAGCTGAAGGCAGAAAACCGGCAATCAGATTTAATATTGAAAAAGCACAAAAGGCTTTCCATAATTCTTCAATGCTCACCTTTGATGATATGGTAAAAGGTGAATTGCATGTTGATACAAACCTTCTGGGTGATTTTGTTATTATGAAATCAAACGGTACTCCGACTTATAACTTTGCGGTTGTAATTGATGACATGCTCATGAAAATTTCGCATGTAATCAGAGGTGAAGATCATATTTCAAATACATTCAAGCAGATCTTGATATTTGAAGCTTTGGGTGCGGAAGTTCCTAAATTTGGTCATCTTGGTATGATTTTGGCGCCGGACAGAAGCAAACTTTCAAAACGCCACGGTGCAACAGCAGTATCAGAGTTTGTTGAAAAAGGTTATTTGACAGATGCTTTGATTAACTTTGTAGCTTTGTTAGGCTGGTCGCCTTCTGACGGACAGGAAATCAAATCTTTGGATGAAATTGCTCAGGATTTCAGGATTAATGAAATTTCTTCATCAAATTCAATTTTTGAATACGACAAATTAAACTGGATGAACAGTCATTATATTAAAATGCTTTCTATTCCTGAATTGAAAGAAAGATTAAAGCCGTATTTGACTAAATATGATTTGAGCGAGTTAACAGACGCTCAATATACCCGTATGGTTGAAGTAACATATGAACCTTTGACTTTGTTATCTGACATAACGGATGCTGTTCCTTATTTCTTCGGTGAAGATGTCGAAATTGATGACAAAGCAAGAGAAACTCTTGACAGTGAAGTTTCTCAGGATGTTTTGAAAACATTTATGGAACAGGCAAAGGATTGGGAATGGACAGAAGAAAATCTTCATGAAAAACTGGAAGCATTCAGAGCCTTTTATAAAGAAAAAGGTGTTAAACCGAAAGTTACAATGTGGGCAATAAGAGCTGCTGTAACAGGCAGACTCTGCGGGGCGGATATGACTGCAATTCTTGCAATTATCGGAAAAGAGAAAACATTCCACAGAGTAAAAGCCGCAACAAAAAGTAGACAATGTAGAATTAAAGATCTATTTTAAGATTAAAATAAACGGGTCCGATAAAAAAATCGTACCCGTTTTTATTTTGTAATAAATGTTAATATAAAAATACAAATAATTAAAGAAAAAATTTAAATTGACGTAATTATTTATATATATGTATTGTTATAACTGATGGCTCGGGGATTATATATGGTTGATATTTATATTACATCTGATGAAATAAAAAAGTATATTTTTATGATTGTATTGTTTAATGCAATATTTCCGCGCATACTGGAGCAGAGCGGTATAATGATAAATATTGCGGACAGAGATGACAGCACGAATGTTCAGCGTTTACCATACGAAAATTTTATTGATATATATGATCATTACGGATTAAACCAGATTGCGGAATA
>CALUPR010000030.1 GCA_944322705.1 Candidatus Gastranaerophilales bacterium | reverse complement strand
AGTGCTTTTTTGAACATTTCTCCTGTTCCAACTAATTTTCTTTCACTCATTTGAGTTCTCCTTCTTTTATACTCTATTCTGACTACTGTCAGATATAATACAGAAATATTACAATAGCAGGTTACAACAAACAAAGAAACGGTGCAAGTGTAAAGAAATATTAATATCGTATATACAATTTTACAAAACCTGAAATGAATTGTTATAATACGATTATAGGGGAATTAATGAAAAATACGGCTGTCAAAAAATTTTTTGACAAGTCTTAAATTGACATAGGAATAAATATAAAAATTAATAGTGAGGTAAAAGTTATGACAATCAGACCAATATCACCGGTTTCGTTTAGTGGAAATTATAATAAACTTGCATTTGAAGGGAAAAAACAAAATAAAGAAAAATCAACTTTAAGTTTTAATCCTGCTAAAAAATTGGCAGTTCCTTTAGCGGCAACTGTTATTGCAATGTCTAATCCGCAAGCTGTAAGTGCAAAAGAATTGTACTCTGATATTAATGAAAACTACATTGCAATGAATGATACAAATACTAAATATGTGAGCCAAAATAAAAGTTCAAATATAGGAACACCTTTGACAAGCAAATTGTTTTATCCGAAAAATTCAACAGGAACAATCAGGGTTAGACCATTTGATACGGATAATGATCCTACTACAGCAGAAAAACTAGTTTTAGATATCCCAAGTTATGATGGCAGTTATGACATCGGTGAGGTTAAATCTGTCGGCTCAGGAACCCTCACTGTAACAGGGGCATATGATTCCAGATCATCAAAACTGATACAATATGATCAAACCGAAGTAAGGTTTGATAATTATGATACAAACAGTATTTTCTTTAATAAAGAATTACATGATTATATTCTTAATTTTGCTCAAAATAAAACAAATATAAAAAATAATGGTGCTGTAAAAATTAAAAATGTGGAAAAAGATTTACGAGGTACTGAATCGTTTGGACTTCAAAATGTTCCTATCCCGCATAGCTGGCTGAAAAAAGCTTCCGAACATCAATTTGATTACATTGCTCATTATGGTTTTCCGGTTGTAAATACACCTCCTATAAAAACTGATAACGGAGAATTTATAATAAGGGGTTATAATACAGATTCTAATAAGGATACTTTTGAAGTCTTAACTATTTACAAAGTAGCTGACTCGGAAGCAGATATACCTTACTGCCCTGAACTTGAAATTAAAGGTATTGGGCTTATTAACGGTCAACTTTATGATGGGGCATTAGAAAAGAAAGATTTTCAGTATCCTCTAGTTAATCTATACTGCAGAGGATGGGATAGTACAGTTTCTATGGTTGATATTCCTGTATGGAATGTAGTAAAACAAATACATTTTAATGAACCCGGAAATAATGCTAATTTAAAAGTTTATACTGATGAAGTAAAAAATATTATTTTACCTGATGGTATGGTTTCAGGTGTAATAGAATAATACTTTTGTAAATATTTGTAAACATGTATCAACATGGTGAAATCAGCCATTTTACCATGTTTTTACATGTATAGAGTATAAAAAGAGATTGCTTATGGATAATTTATCTTTAAATACAGTAGATCAGTTAAATAATAATCAGTTACCGGGCAGTACGCTTGGAAATGATGGTGCATTGCAAGCAGGAAAATCAAATTCTGTATTTAGTGCAAATGAAAATTCTTTACAATATCAGCAGTTAATAAAGGATATTATCAAGTATTTAAACATTACTCCTGAAGCTTGGATGGCTTTATCAGATGAAGAAAAGCTCAAAAACTATGAAATTTATAAATCTTCTTTAAATAATAAGATTCAAAATCAAAATCAATCTGTAAATGACAAACTGGTTGAAACTATTCAGAATGATAACACTAATATTGTTGATGAAACGAAAGTCACGGAAGGCAACAAAAAGTTCAAGCTAGATATCGATGTTCATTCCGCAGAATGGCAGAACAAAACATTAGAAGAAAAAATAGATTATTTTGTAACAGAATACTCTAAATATAAAGCTGGCGACAGCTGGGATGAAATTGGTAAGAAAGAACAAGAAAAGTTAAAAAGTTCAAATTTGGAAGGATTTGCGAAAAAGCTGCCCGGATATGATAAAATCTCCAAGAATGACCAGAAAAAATATAAGGAATTTTTGATCACAAGAGCAGAAGTTCTTATTGAAAATAATATTTCATTTTCAAATTTCTTAGAGATGGGACAAACAGAAAAAACAAAACTTTTTGCTTCACATTTGAAGCATGAGAGTGAAAAAAGCGGAAAAAGCTTGAATAGAACTCAAAAATTATTATTACAGGAAGATGAATTTAATGATAATGTGCTTAAACATTCAAATTTGGATGCGAAATCATTTGATGCTTTATCTGCTAAGGAGCAAGCAGAAGCAAAATATGCATATATAGAAAATAAAATAAAAGATGATGTGCTTGAATATTCAGGTATGGATGCGAAATCATTTGATGCTTTGTCTGACAAAGAACAAGCAGAAATATGTTATAAATATATACAAAATAAAAGAAAAAATCATGATAAGAAAATCGGTTTAAATCATAAAGAACTTTGCGTTCTTGACAATTATATGTTGCATGTGAGATCTGGACTTCCATTTTCAAAAGATGAAGATAAAGATTTGTCAAAATCTTTTGATGCTCTTGTTTATAATTATGGAGCAGAAGAATTAAGAAAATACGAACGTGGTTCAAAGGAATATAATAAAGCATACGCTAAAATATTTGAGCAATATCTTAGCACTTTAAGTCCAGAAGAAGCTAAAACTAAAATATATGAAGCATTATGTAACACCTCTGAATTGAATCTGCGGGAAGTCATTGGTATGTCCAGATATTTATCTAAAGATGCAAAAGATAAATTATACAATACTCTTTGTAAAGATGGGGTAGGTAATGCAGCCTGTGCTATAGTTGCTACAGAATCTTCAGGAGAAGATGTTGGATCTGTTCTAGACTCTATTAAAAAAAAGGAAAATAAGTTCGCTGGAGGGTTAGTTAGGAACCTTGATTTATTTAAGGATGAAAAAGCTAGAACCAGCGTTGCCCCAAATTGGGCACTTAGCAATGGTTATGTTACCGAAGCAGCTGAAGGTACAAATACTTTAGTCAAGGATGAACGAAATACCCTTTTTCAAAGTGTTTCTCAGAATGATAAAATAACAGGTGAAACTAAAGAGCAATATGCTGAAAGTGTTCAAAAACATGCCAGAAGTGATGAAGACAGATTTTATAACCAAGAAGCTATACATAATACTGGTGACTTGGATATGTCAGCCGGTCTTGCAAAAAGTATAAAATATCTAACAACACGTGAAGCTCGTGATAGATATGATGAAATAAACTACAATTTCATAGAAGGTCTTGATAATGTTGATGATCGAAAACGTTTAACTGACGCAAGATTTACCGGCATGCAGGATTTAGACGCCGATGAACAATTATCTATGTTCAACAGAACAATGGGTTCAAAACACGATGATGTTGTAAATTATGGAGCCAGCAATATAGATCGTTTAGATCCAAGTGTTCAATCTGATGCATTAAATTCGGTTTATGCTACAGGTAATGATTCCGCAGTAGAAGCTGCTGTTGAAAGTATAGCAAACTCTCCTTCTGCTGATGTCGTTGAAAAGGTTATGCCTGTGACCGTTGCAGATGCTGCCGTAAAAACGTTTGAAAATAATCCTGAAATTTTTGATGCTTTGGAGGTAACAGCATCCGGTAAAACAATTAAAGAAAAAATTGCATCAGGGGCAAGACTTACGCTTCATGAATATTCTTCACTTACTCCGGCAGAAAAACGTGAATATTTCATGAATTTCTTCAAAGCTTTAAGCCCGAATGAAAAAATAAAATTAATTAAATCTATATCAAGCACTTCTGTCAGAAACAATATTTATAAAATGATTGCAAGAACAAATAATGATTTGTTTGACAGACTGATACAAGATCCTTCTGTTGCGGAAGTTATTTACAATATGAGTAATGTACCCGGTTCAATAAAAATTAAAATTGAAGATGTAGCAAATAGAAAATACTTATCCAACAACGCATTTAAGGATATGGCTACAGAGTCAAAGGATAGTCGTCAAGAACCTAATTCCACTAAAAATGCTACTTCGCCTATTAATAACATAGCAAGTCTTGAATTGTCGAAAAGAGATAAATACGGCAATATTTTAGCATAGCTTTAATACTTGATTTTTGAGCCTGTTTATATTTTAATTGTCTTACAGCAGTTTTAACTGCGAGTTCATTTGAAAGAAGACAATTTTAAATTGCCCGAAAAAATAGCAAAAGATATTAAATTAGCAAAATATGCAGGCTTCTGTTACGGTGTTAAAAGAGCCGTTGAAACAGTTAAAAAATTAAAGTATGAAAATCCTGATAAAAATGTTTTTGTGTTAGGAGAATTAATTCATAACACCCATGTTATCCATGAACTTGAAAAACTCGGGATTAAAACTCTGACTGAAATTCCTGAACACGGTGAAGGTATCTGTGTTATAAGAAGCCACGGCGAAAGCCCCGAAGTTATTGAAAAAATCAAACAGGCGGGCTTTGAACCTGTTGATCTTACCTGCCCTGACGTTAAAAAAGTTCAGCAAAAAGCGGTTGAACTTGCAAAGGACGGCTACTTTGTGGTTATAGTCGGGAAAGAAGAACACCCTGAAGTTATTGCTATCAAGGCAAATGCAAAACTCTGGTCTGATAAGGTTATTGTTGCGGCTAATCCCGAACAGCTTGAACCATATAAAGAACAAATTAAATCTCATAAACGAGTTGGTGTTGTAGTCCAGACTACGCAAAGGATTACGGCGCTAAATTCTGTAGTTGAATATCTTACATCTATTGCCAAAGAAATTCATATTGCAAATACAATTTGTCAAAGTACTTCTATGCGTCAGGCAGAAGCAAGGGAACTTGCGGGTGAAAGTGATCTTGTGATTGTTGTCGGTTCTAAAAAAAGTGCCAATACAACACATTTAGCAGAAATTTTGAAAGATATTACAAATACAATTCATATTGAAAATGCTGATGAACTTGTCTGTTATAAAGATTTAATTGACAATTCTCAAAAAATTTCAGTAACTGCAGGTGCTTCTACCCCGCAGGATATTATTGAAAAAGTTATAAAAACATTGAATTAATTATTAAGAAAGGAAAAATAAAATAATGACAACAACATTAGAGAAAACAAACTTGGATGAATTTGAAAGATTACTTGAAGAATCTTTCTCAAAATCCTTTTCTGTAGCTGATATCGTTGAAGGTACAGTTATGAAAAAAGAAAACGACGGTTATTTAATAAGCGTTAAAGGTGCTAAAACAGAAGCATTTTTACCTTTGAAAGAAATATCTTCTTCTGAAGGCGCTGACTCTTTAGAAATCGGCGATGAAAAAGAATTTTATGTTCTTAAAGAAGAAAATGATGAAGACGGCATGGTTCTTTCATTAAAAAGACTTGCTAATGCTCAAGCATGGGCACAGCTTAACGATGCAAAAATTCAAGGTGATACAATTCTTGCAAAAGTTGTTTCAATCGTTAAAGGCGGTGTATTGGTAGACGTTGCTGACTTGAAAGGTTTTATACCTTCTTCTCAATTGAGAACGGGAACACCTTTTGACGGTCTTGTTGATACAAAAATAGAAGTAAAAGTTTTGGAAGCTGATCCTAAGAAAAACAAACTTATACTTTCTCAAAGACAGGCTGTTGCAGAACAACGTGATCAGGTTGTAGACAATATCTTATCTGAACTGGAAGAAGGACAGATTGTAAAAGGTGAAGTCGTTAGAATTGCAGATTTCGGCGCATTTGTTGATATTAACGGTATTGACGGACTTCTTCCGATTTCTGAAATTTCCTGGTCAAGAATTAAACACCCGTCAGATGTAATTTCTCTCGGTGAAACAATTGAAGTTAAAATTATTAAAATTGATAACGAATTAAAAAGAATTTCATTGTCTTTAAAGAGAATGGGTGAAGATCCTTGGCATCAAATTGAAGGACAGTTTGAAGAAGGGCAGGTTATTACAGGGACTGTTAATAAAGTAACCGGTTTCGGTGCATTTATAAACATTTTCCCTGGAGTTGAAGCATTATTGCCTGTTTCTGAAATGGCTGAAGAAAATGTAAATCCGTTCAATACATTCAAAGTCGGCGACAGCGTAGAAGTTCTTATAAAGAAATTCACTCCGCAGGAACACAGAATTGCATTGAGCATCAAAGACATTAATAAAGATGCTGAATAGTTAGTAATTAACATAAAAAATGACCTTCTTTTTTGAAGGTCATTTTTTTATTCTCCGAAATAGTTTTTCAATCCCACAGAAAGTTTTTTATTTTTGCAGAGTTTTTTGAGTTTTGCAATTGCTCTGTTTTCAATTTGTCTGATACGCTCTCTTGAAACCCCGTATTGTGAACCGATTTCATCAAGTGTTTTTTTAGTCCCGTTGCTGTCCAGTCCGTAGCGCAGGATAAGTACATCCCGTTCTTTAGGACTCAATTGATTAAGCATTTTCCTTATATCATCAAACAAATTTTCCTGAGAAACTCTGCTGTCAGGAGTTATTGAATCTTCATCAACAATAAAATCAGCTATTTTAGAAGAATCTTCTGACGAATTTGCCGGAGTTTCCATACTTATTGTAGATTGAGCGGATTTTATTATTTGTGTTAACTTATTTACCGGAACTCCTAATCTATAAGCAATTTCCTGTTTTGTGGGAGAATGCCCGAGTTCTGTTGTTAAATCAATTGTTGCACGGCGGATTTTGCCTAAGGATTCTATCATGTGTATAGGAAGTCTTATTATTCTTGCTTTATCAGCAATTGCGCGTGTAATTGACTGTTGAATCCACCATGTTGCATAAGTTGAGAATTTGTACCCTTTTGTGTAGTCAAATCTGCCTGCAGCCTTCATTAAGCCCATATTCCCTTCTTGAATCAGGTCAAGAAAAGAAAGACCTCTGCCTATATATTTTTTTGCAATACTTACAACGAGCCTCAAATTTGCATTAACAAGAAGATTTTTAGAAAACTCATCATGTTCTTCATAGATTTTTTTTGCAAGATCGAGTTCCTGTTCACTTGAAAGCAGCGGAATTTTCCCGATTTGCTGTAAATAAATTCTCACACTGTCGTCAGAACTTACGCTTGAAAGATTTTCTTGTACTTTCGGATCCTCAACGGATTCAAGTACATCTTCGTCTTCATCAGGTATTTCAATTGAGTGAAAATCAACATTTTCATCAGATATATCTTCAGTCAAAAGCCCGTATTTTTCTAATTCTTTTTTCATTTTGCAAATTCTCTCTATCTTATAATACTTATTATAATCAATTTTGCAATCAAATATTTGGACTATTTTTGCTGCGAAAGTTTTTGTCTGACAGTTTCAAATATTATTGCGCTTAAGGCATTTGATACATTGAGAGAGTTAAATTCTTTCAACATAGGAATTTTCACCGTAAAGTCAGCCAGTTTAAGAAGCGACTTTGAAACTCCTGCATGTTCTGCCCCCATAATTATTGCAAAATTCATATTGTTATAATTAATATCATAATAATTATCTTTTGCACCTGCGTCGGTTGCAACTACCCACCAGTCTGAATTTTTTAATTTTTGTACGGTATTTACAAGACTGTTTACTTTGATAATTGGAATATGATTAATAGCGCCTGCGCTAGTTTTTTCAACTGTAGCATTTACCTGTACATTTCGTCTTGAAGGAATTATTATACCTTCAACTCCTGCACATACACAGGTTCTGATAATTGCTCCCAGATTATGAGAATCTTCTACACCGTCAAGAATTACAAGCGAGGCATTTTCATGCGGCTTTTCCAAAAATTCATCTAAATCAAAATATTTGACGGGTGAAATTTGTGCAATTATTCCCTGATGATTAAATTCGGCATATGGTAGAAATTTTTCTTTTGCAACAAATTGGAAAACTATACCGTTTGTCTTTGCAAGTTCTTTTATTTTATTTAATTTGCTATCTGAATGAATGTTTTTGGAGATAAGGATTTTATTTATTTCTCTGTCGCCTGCAATTAATGCTTCCATTACGGCATTTTTACCAAAAATTATATCATCTGTCATTTTACTGCTCCGGTTTTAGAAACATCAAGCATTCTTTCTATACATTTGAGTGCTTTTTGCGAAATGTCCTTATTTACATTTATTTCAAAAGTTTCATTTTTTAATGAAGTATAAATATCTTGAAGTGTGTTGAGTTTCATACTTTCGCAAATAAGATTTTCTTTTATAAGAACAAATTCTTTTTGCGGGTAATCACGTTTCAATCTGTCGACAACCCCTTTTTCTGTTGCAATAATAAACTTTTTATCAGTACTGTTTTTCACAAAGTTCATAATTCCTGTTGTACTGCCAACAAAATCAGCCAGAGAGGAAACTTCTTCTGTACATTCAGGGTGTGCAAGAAGTTTAACATTCGGGTTTTCTTTTTTTATGTTCAGCACATCTTCAACGCTAATATTATGATGAATCGGGCAATACCCATCGTAGGTTATAACTTCAACATTACCGAGTTGTTTTTCCACCCATCTGCCGAGGTTTTTATCCGGAACAAATAAAATTTGCGGTGCATTAATGCTTTCAACGATTTGTACGGCATTTGAGCTTGTGCAGCAGATATCACATTCTGATTTTACTTCCGCAGTGGAATTTATATAGCACACAACAGGAGTGTTCGGATATTTTATTTTAAAATTTCTAAGCTGTTGTAAGTTTATCATATCAGCCATTTCGCAGCCTGCATCCATATTCGGCAGTAAAACTTTTTTATCTGGACATAAAATTTTTGCGGTCTGTGCCATAAAATATACACCTGCAAAAAGAATTATATCGGCATTAGTTTTTGCGGCCATCCTGCTTAAATATAGAGAATCCCCGACAAAGTCGGCAACTTCATCTATTTCTGCATTCTGGTAGCAGTGTGCAAGAACAACAGCATTTTTTTCTTTTTTCAATTTATTAATTTTTTCAATTAGCTCTTTCATTCGGGTAAATTCTCCTGCATTTAGTGTAAATTTATGTTAAATTTGCGAACTTTGTAAAATATATTGTATAATAAAAATACTAGAGAGTAAATAACTATAAGAAAATAGATTAGATATTATGGATTTAAACAATATACTTTCACAATTAGGTCTGGGTGCAAGCAAAGATATTGTCTATTTGTCAGTATCACCCGGTGTAGGACTGGAACTAATACAGCTGGATGTAAGTACGAAAACCGTTAAGAATTATTCTTACCGTCCTTTGGAATACAATGAATCATTAAGAGAAATTGCAAATATTGAAGAATTTAGGACTGCGGTAGAAGAACTGTTTTCTGAATTAAAAATAAATCTTAAGAGTAACGTTGTTTTAAATCTTCCAATGGTGCTTTTCGGAAGTACAGATTTACCACTCTTGCTCGCAGATGATGCTGTTACCGAAGCATTGACCTCAGAAGTTGAACAGTCTTATATCTTTAAAAGATATGAACCTGTTGTGAGCTGGTGTGATGCCTCAAATACTCAATCAGGCGATTCCAGAAAATTATTTTATTCAGCAATCCAAAAAAATTCTATTGATGAAATAAAGAATGTTTTAACTGAGCTCGGCATTAATCTTGTCGGGGTTGAAATGTCTTTAACTTCTCTTTTAAAATCTCTGGCTTTTACCGGTCTTGCTGAAGAGCAGATGAAAGACAATGTGTCATGGAATTTGATGCTTATAAATCCTAACGGATATGCAATTTGTTCTATGGTCGGTAAAAATATTGTTGAATACTATGAAGAACCGCTTGCCATTAAATCTTTTGAAGGGGATGAAATCTATAATGCAATAAATGCTTCAGCTCAAATTACATTGATGAGTTACCCTGCAAGTTACCTGTATATTATATCGGGTACTGATATGGTTAGTGCGGAACTCCTTGCAAAACGGATTCATATTGACGGTATTATCAATTATTATGACAATAATGATTTCAAAAAAGATAATCCTATCCCTGTAGGTTTGGATGTCTTAGAAGATGCTGCTCATAGAATTACTCTTGAAGCGATAGGTATTGCTGCCGGCAATGCTGTCAGTATGCCTGTTAAATTTAATTTCTTAACTACTTCCTCAGATTCAGGTATAGATGATCCGAATGAACCTTTTCATGTAGAACTCGGCTCTCATGAATTTGATATTTCTCCTAATGCAGCAAGAAATCTTTCTCTGTTAGTTTCTATTTTGCTTGTACTGCCGGTATTAGCTGTATTTTTAATTGTTCCAATGATAGGCAAGCAAAAACAGGCTCAGCTGGATGAGATAAACTCTAAACTCGAGCAGACAAATAATGAAATAAAACGTATTCAGGAAGAACAAAACAGATTAAATGATTTTGATGCTAATGCGGAAATTAAAAAAGTTTTAGGCGATAATAGAGCTAAATTAATGGCATATACGGCACTTGGTGAATCTGTCCCTAAAAAATTATGGATTACATATTTTATTGCGCAGGGTGACGGTAAATTTGATATTAAAGGTGATTGTGAGAACGTAGAAGATATCTATACTTTTTATAAAAATATGAAAGATTCTTTGATAAATACAAAGTTAAGACTGCATAAACTTGAAATGAAAACAAATTCTGTTGATGAAGCAGTTACTATTGATCCTAATATGCCTACTGATTATCAATTTGAAATAACAAATATGTCGGATGCGGAAGTAAATGCTATTGTTCCGGCTGCTGCTCAGGATGCAAAAAATGCTGACAAAAAAGACGCTAAGTCTAAGAGTAAAAAATAATTGAAATAAAAATATAGGAAACACGAACTGTGGAAAAGTACAATATATATTTTAAAAAATTCCAAATGGCAATATTAATTTTTGTGGCGGCTGTCGGTGCAATTATATTTTTAATATATAAAACTGTTCCCGAAGTCCAGAAAATAATTGATATTCAAGAACAGCAAAAAATTCAGTCGGCTTCTCTTGCAGATGCAGAAAGGAAACTCGCTGATCTTCGTGCAGATGCAGAAAGAAGAAAAGTTGAAAATGAAAATTTGCCGAAGCTTTTCTTTAAACCCGTAAATTTAGGATTAGATACGGAGGCGGCTATATCGGATGAATTCGGTGAAATTTTGCAGTTAATAAGAGAAAATAAAATAAAAACGCGCTCTATTGTTTATGAATATGATCCTAAAGATGACAATTTTGTAAAAAATGTTCCGGAAAAATATCAAGTATGCCGTATTACAGCAGAAATGATAGCCAATTATAGTGATTTTGAAAATTTCTTAAGAGATTTGTATAAACATGAACACTATCTTGAAATTTCAAAAATAGAAGTTTCGCCTTATGAAAAAAATAAAAGAATTTTACTTATAAATTTACAGCTTAAATTATATGCACAGAGAGATCCTTCAACATATATTCCTGCAGCAGCTCCGGCAGCAGAAGGTGCAGATACGTCAGGTGCTGACAACAAAGCTACAAAAATTCCTTCACCTCAAAAGGTTGATACAACCGGCGGAATATCTCCAGAGGCAACTCAATAAATTATTCAAAAAGTTTATAATTTATTCCGAATAATTTATCTTTATTTTGCATACAAGTTGCGCAGAATGGTGTTTCAAGCATGTTATGTTTTGCGTAATCCTTGAAGTCGGATCCGCAGCGACCTCTGTGATCATTTGCAAGAAACGGACATGTATAAATACCTTTTGAAGTTAAAATTCTGCCGTATTCACAATCAAGACTATGCCAGTTAAATTCTTTAAAATCTTCAAAAGGACGATTTTTATCGTGATATAAATTAATTGTAAAATTACTGTCTTTTGCGTTAAAGCCTGCTTTCAGGCAAACTTGTTTAAATTCATTAATTAAAGTTTTTTTGTCTTCATTATAGTAATTCGTAATACAAATAATAGGATTAAATCCGTATTTAACAAGGCTTTTTATTGCGTGAATGCTTTGCCTGTAAGAACCTCTTCCTCTTATATCGTCATTTTTAATTTCATTGTAGTGGTCAATACTCAGTTTGAAGATAATTTCATAAGAACTTTCATCTTCAACCCGTTTTAAAAATCGAACTTTTTTTTCGTTAATAAAAGTTCCGTTTGTAAATATACAAACATTTGAACGTTTCAAACATGTTCTTAAGATTGTGTTAAAATCAGGGTGAGTCATGGGTTCTGCACCTGTAAGGTATATGCATTGAAGATTCTCATTTTTAGTATCAGCAAGAGCCTCTTTAACAGTATCAAGAGGGATAAAATCTTTAATATTTTTGCTCAAAGGAAAATCTATATAGCAGTGTTTACAATGCTGGTTGCAGTTTTTTTCGGTCAGTTCAATAAAAAGATTGTTTAATTCTTTAAGGTTACAGACAGGTGTTTGGAAAATTGTATTTTTCATATAATATCAACTCCTCTTTTGATTTATTGATATTGTAATTTTGTAAAAATTAAAAAAAAATTCTCCTATAGGGTAATTATTTTTGAAAATCTTCAGGTTTTTTATCTTCAAGCCATTTGCTCATTATGTAGTGTTCATAGCTTTGTGCATAGTTATAGAGAGCATTAACAAGCACGCGTCCGCTTTCGGATTTCCCTATAATAAGGAAATCGCCGGATTTGTTTTGAGCAAGCATAATTTCTTTGTGTACAATTTTGTCAACATGATTTTTAGGATTTTTGTTAATGACAAAAGTTATCCACTCACACAAAAGTTTTGTTGCTGTTGTTCGATTATTTGTTAAATCATCGGTTTTAGCCTGAATATATTTTGAAAATTCTTTTAGTATCATAAATATTAGCTTTCAAACGGAGTTGTTGCAGCCAGGCACATAACATCCGTAATTCCGTTTTTATTAAGCTCTTTAATCATTTCTTCAAAAGTAGAGCCTGTTGTACATATATCATCAATTAATAAAACAGTTTTGCCTTTATAGTTTTCTTTATTTACTTTAAAAGCATTTGAAAGGTTTAGCATTCTTTCATTTTTCTTAAGTTTATATTGCGGTTTTGTATCTTTAATTCTTTTTATTAAGTCTTTGTTCAAGTCATTTGAAGTAAGTCTGCAAAATTCTTCTGCAACAAGGTTCATATGGTTATATTTTCGTTTTTTTTCTCGTTTTGGGAAAATCGGAACAGGTACTACTTCAAAGTCATTTTTGTCCGTAATTTTTTTTAGGTATTCTGTCATAAATTTTGCCAGATAAAATGCCAGATCTCGCTGGTTATGATATTTTAATCCTCTGATAAGTTTTTGCAGATTTTTTGAATAAATCCCCGCGCAATATACTTTTTTCCCGTTTATAATTCTGTTTAATTTTGCCGGAAGAAAATCAAGTGTGTTGTAGCATTCAGAACACATTCTGACAGCTTCTTTTGAATTTTTGCAAAAGTAGCATCTTTTTTTGTAAATCCAATCCAGCAGGTTTTCAAAGAATTTGTACATAATTAAATTATATAACAAATAACAATATAATCTAATTAGTCTTTGTGCTGTTTTGTTATTGCAATTTTATACCCTAAAATATCAATAATTTGCTGCGCATCTTGAAATTTAATTGTTCCGTCTTTGATTTTTTTCACAAGATTGCCGCAGGATATTGTCCGTCCATTGTGTGAAAGTTTGCAGGCAATTTCTTCTATTGTAAAACCTTGTTTTTCTATTAATTCGATGAGCTTTGTTTCCATATTAATTATCTATTATTAGTTATAAGTAATTATATAAATCTTATAACACAATACAAGTTATAAGTCAATAAATATATAATTATAAATTATGAATAAAGAGATATTACTTAAAAAATTTGGTAAAAATGTAAAAATTGAAAGAGTTAAACGAGATTTAACCCAAGAACAACTTGCTGAAATAATGGATGTGTCTCAAAATTATATTGCAAGCATAGAATGCGGCAGGGCAAATATGTCTTTAGGCAAGATTTTGGAGCTGTCAAAATATTTGGAAACTGATATTGCAAACCTTTTGATGTTTAAATAATATTTACATCGGCAGTTTTATACAGAATTCGGTTCTTACGTTTTCTTCACTTTCAACAATAATTTCTCCGCCGTGGGATTTCACAATTTGCTGCGAAAGATAAAGACCCAAGCCGGTACCTATTTTGCGGAATTTTTTTGCTGCTGAATAATATTTATTGAAAATAAGTTTTATTTCTTCAGGAGGTATGCCCTGACCGTAATCTATTATTGAAATTGTTATAAAGCCCGGGATTTCTCCTGTTTTGATATCTATTCTGTCTTTTGTATTGCTGTGTGATATTGCGTTTGATATAAGATTTTTAATAACTCTTTCCAGCTGCATGGGGTCTGCAGTTACTTTTATATCTCTTGATGGCGTAAAATATATTGTAATACCTGAACTGTTTGCAATCGGCTGAGTGTTATCCACAATATCCGATATAAATTTATTAAGCATAATATTTTCTTTAAGAAGTTTTATACCGGTTTCTTTTATCTTATATGTTTCAAGGATTATTTGTACAAGTTCTACAAGTTCTTCATTTGATTTTTTCATGTTATGAAGGGCAAGCTCCTGTTTTTCACTGATTTTTCCGAATGTTCCGTTCAGAAGAAAGTTTATGATATTGGATTCTGCAACAATAGGGACTTTAAGGTCATGTGTCAGTGTTGCAACGAAATCTTCTTTTAATGTTTCAATTTCTCTTTCTTTTGTAACATCTTTTATCAGAATTACATAACGTTTTTTATCATCATCCAGAGTAAGTTTAATAACATTCATAACAAAGTTGTTTGTTGGTGTATGTTTTATAAAAACATCCTTATTTCTGACTCTTTCAAGCGGGGTATCATCACTGATTTGAATGTATTCAAATATATTTGTCCCTACAATTTCCTGTCCCTTAAATCCGAACCAGGTGCTGACTTTTGGAGTTGCTCTGAGTATGTTAAATTTATCATTAACAATTAAAATACCGTCAGATAGAGAATTTATAACAGATTCAAGCAGTTTGTTCTGACGCATTAATTCAGTCTGGTATTCAACAATCATTTTTTCTCTGTCGTTAAGTGTTTCGACCATCCTGTTGATACTTTCAGTTACATTTTTATAAGTCGGATGATTAATTTCTTCAATTTTTGTCGATAAATTTCCGTAACGTACGGAATTTACGGTATTTGTAACCATGCCTAAATAGTCGTTAATTTTTGACCAGCGTCTGTTTGTCTGTCTTGCAAATAAAAATAAAACAAGAAATATTAAAATAATACTTAAATTTAAGATATACCAGAGCATTTTGTTTTTTCCCTCTCTTTATGCTAAAATTATACCAGATAAGGGATATTTTGTATATGGGAAAATTAAAATTACCTGACACAATTAAAATGGTTATCACAGATTTTGATGGTGTTGTTACCGATAACTGCGTTTATATAAAAGATGATTTCACTATGGCAAGAAAGCTGAATTTTAAAGATATAATGGCGTTTTCTATTTTGAAAAAGAACGGTTATAAAATCGGTATTATTTCAGGGGAAGGAAATGCTGCTATTGAAACTATGGCTAAAAAATTTGCAGTGGATGAAGTACATCAACATATAAGGGTAAAAATTGATGTTTTAAAAAATATTGTTGAGAAATATAATCTTACCAAGGAAGAATTTGTATATATCGGGGACGATATAAACGACATTGAGTGTTTAAACTTTGCAAAATATAAAGTTACTGTGCCGCATTCGGTTGAAAAAGTAAAATCCGTTGCAGGTATTCAAATTACGGAAAGTGATGCAGGTAATGGGGCTTTTAGAGAGGTAGCGGATTGTTTGATTGGTTAAGGTATGCTGTAGAAAAAATCGGAGAAATCAATGCTTTTCTTGATAAATACAAAAAAGAAGCAGTGGTTCAATCCATGCCTTCTTATTCCTGTGTCAGCAGGGCTAAAAAACTTATAGATGAAAATAAATTACTTGAAGCTAAAGAAGTTTTGGAAAAAGCTTTGTCGCTCCCTCAAAAAGATGCTCTTGTATACAAGTATCTGGGTGTTGTTTATGAAAAGCTCGGCGATAATGCGTCAGCTGTTGAAAATTTTCAAACTTCAGCTGATATTGAACCTCAGGATAAAGATATCTGGAAAAGATTAGGTTTTGCTCTTATTACGGCAGGAAAATTTGAACAGGCAGAAAAATCATTTGAAAACGCCGATAAAATTCAGAGTTCAAATACTGATACATTTACAGGCTGGGGCATGGCTCTTATGAAGCAGAAAAAATATGCACCGGCTCGTGAAAAATTTATGAAGGCTGTTCAAATTAATAAATACAATTTCTCTGCGGTTTTTTTGTGTGCGGTTATGGAAATTAAACTGGAAATGTATGATAAAGCCGAAATGAAGCTGACGTTTTTGGCAAATGTTTGTCCTAACGAAAGTAATACTTTTGAATTTGCAAGATTAAAAGCTTTGAAAAATGATATTTCAAGTGCAATTCATTATGCACAAAAATCTCTGGAATACAATCCTGACATGCTTCCTGCTTATATATTGCTCGGTCAGTTATATGCAAATAATTTTGAAAAAGAAAAATCTATGGAATGTTTTGAAAAGGCTGAACAGCGAAATCTAAGTACATCATATTTTTATCTTGAATGGGGAAAAGTTCTTGAAAAATTTTCAGACTATGATACTGCTAAATTAAAACTTTTAAAAGCCGCAGAAATGGATAAAGATAATCTTGAGATAACTGCAAATCTTGGACTTTGCTGTGTTACAAGAAAAGAATATGATGAAGCCGGTCCGTTTTTAGAGAAGGTTTTGGAAAAAGAACCTGATAATTTGGTTGTAAAACAAGCTCTCGGAATAATTAATTATGAAAATAACAATGTGGAAAAAGCTATAGAGTTATTTAAAAGTAATGATGAAGATAGTATAAATTGTTATTATCTTGCAAAATGTTATGAAAATAAAAATAATGATACAAAAGTTAAAGATTATTATGAAGCTGCAATTAGCCGTAATCCACAGTATATATCGGCATTTATTGATTATTCAAAATATCTTATTGCAAGGTCGGAATATGATGAAGCCAGAAGAAAACTACGTAAAGCTTTGAAGGTTGATGATGATAATATAATTCTTTTGAATATGTTATTTTTTGTTAGTTACGTACTTGTCAAAGATAAAGTTTATGAATATAATGTAAAAGAAACAATTAAAATTGCGCAAAAAATTGAAAAAATTAACCCGGACTTGTTTGAATACCCTGAGCAGAAGGAAGAATTGGAAAAACTTCTGCACGACAGTTCAGAAAGAGAATAAACCTTGAGAAAAATTATTGTTCAAAAATTTGGCGGTACCTCGGTAGCTGATACGGAAAAGATTAAAAACGTAGCCAAAATAGTTATAAAAGAAAAAGAAAACGGGAATGATGTTGTAGTTGTAGTTTCAGCTATGGGACATACAACCGACTATCTTGTTAAAATGGCGAAAGATTTGACTCCAAATCCTTCCGAACGAGAAATGGATATGCTTCTTTCGACCGGAGAAGGTGTTTCAATAGCCCTTTTAGCAATGGCAATTCAGGCTCAAGGGTATGATGCGGTCAGTTATAATGCTATGCAAATAGGTATTATGACTGAAAATATCCACTCAAAAGCAAGAATTTTAGGGATAAAAACTGATAAACTGAAACAAAATTTGAAAGAAGGCAAAATTATTGTAATTGCCGGTTTTCAGGGAGTAACAGAAGACGGAGAGATTACAACACTTGGCAGAGGCGGATCTGATACTTCTGCAGTTGCGCTTGCTGCTGCCTTAAATGCTGAAAGATGTGATATTTATACAGATGTGGAGGGAGTTTATACAACAGATCCGCGGGTTGTTCCGCATGCTTCAAAATTAAAAGAAATTTCTTATGAAGAAATGCTTGAACTTGCACATGCCGGAGCAAATGTTTTACATCCGAGAAGTGTTGAAACAGCTAAATTGAACAACGTTCCACTGCGTGTAAGAAGCAGCTTCATACTTAATGATTTAGGTACTTTAATATTAGGAGTTGATAAAATGGAATTAAATAAACCGGTTGCTGGTGTTGCACAGGATTTGTCACAGGCAAGAATTGTAGTTTGTGATGTCCCCGACAAACCCGGTGTTGCTGCAAGATTGTTTAGCCAGCTTGCTAAAGAGAATATTTCTGTTGATATGATTATACAATCTTATGCAAGAAAAGTTTCTAATACCAATGACATTGCATTTACAGTAGATAAGTCAGATTTAAATAAGACAGTTTCTGCACTTGAAGCTTTAAAAAATGAGATTGGCGCAACAGGTGAAATTGAAGTTGATGAAAATATTGCAAAGGTGTCGATAGTAGGCGCAGGAATGATTGACAGACCGGGTGTTGCATCTGCGATGTTTGAAACACTTGCAAGTCAGGGTATAAATATAAGAATGATTTCCACCAGTGAAATTAAAATAAGCTGTCTTGTGGATAAAGATCAAGCACCGTTGGCAGTAAAAGCTTTACATACTGTGTTTAATCTTGACAGCGATGCTGTAGCTGATGTAAAAGGCGATTTGCCTGATGTGTAATTTAGATGCAGAGACTAAGAGGCATCGACGCAGAGTCAATTTAAAGATATTAGGATACT
>CALUPR010000029.1 GCA_944322705.1 Candidatus Gastranaerophilales bacterium | reverse complement strand
TCGCGCCCTGAAGGACTCGAACCCTCGACATCCGGTTTTGGAGACCGACGTTCTACCAACTGAACTAAGGACGCATTTTAGATGCTAAGATGAATAGATGCAAAGACGCAAAGCTGTTTTAAGGTAAAAAACTTCGCTTCTTTGCCTCTTAGCTTCTTTGCATCTACTTAGTTTCCTTGTGGTTGGTGTGTTTTTTGCAAGTCGGGCAATATTTGCTCAACTCTAATCTTTCTTTAATATTTTTTTTGTTTTTAGTTGTTGTGTAGTTTCTTTCTTTGCAATCTTCACAAGCCAAAACTACCATTCTGTCATTTTTTCCTTTGATACCCATTTTTATTTCCTTTACAGTTGATTATTATCTAAGTTTCGCTTTAAAAAAGAATGTGATATAACTCACATTCTAATTTAATCGGCTTATGTTTACATAATAAAACAAACAAAATAAATTGCAAACGTTTTGTAAACAAACAATAAGCTAATATAAAAAAACAACCGGCTAATATTACCGATTGTTTTTATTAAAAAATTTATTTTAGTTTATTGTAAAATCAGAACTTGCCGAAACTCTTTCCGAAGAATAAGGAGACGGCATATCATAACCTCTGAAAGATTCAGAACGAAGTTTTTCCATATAAACCTGACCGTTTTTAACAATTTGCTGCTGCTGGGTCAAATTCTTTTCAAGATTTGTTAAAACCTGTTCTGCATAAAGTTCTGCGCCTTCTTTAGTTTTCATGGCGTCTTCCGTTGCCTGAGTCCTTATATTATCAGCTTCTTCCAAAGCTTTACGTTTAATCTCTTCACATTCTTCCTGAACCTGAGTTCTAATTCTGATACCTTCGCGCTCCAGAGCTTTTATAAAATCAGCCTCAGAGAGTTTTCTGTCAGCTTCCATTTGAGCATCCTTAACAATTTTTTCAGCCTTTTGTTGAGCTTCTAACTGTAATTCATCTCTGCGTCGTAAAAATGCTCTGGCTTCCTGAACTTCTACAGGTAAAGAAGCATAAATTCTATCTATTAAAGTTTCAATTTCTTTTGTTTTTACTACCGTAAATTTTCTCGGAATAATCGGAAACCCTTCCTCCAAAGAAATTTCTAACATTTTTAATAAGTCATATACACCATTTTGCTGCATTGTTGTCACACATATACCTTTCTTAAATATAATTATATTCTACATAAGCGTATATTAATTGTCAAATACTTTATCATTACACAGCTAAATATTTTAACATTTATAATTATTTTTTAAATAATCATTAACCGGTTCGGGAACAAATTTTGAAATGTCGCCGTTATTAAGAAAAATTTCTTTAATAGTGCTTGAGGAAATAAAGTTATATTTCGGTTTTGTAGTCAAAAATACAGTTTTAACCTCATCTGCTAAGGCGCTGTTTGCCTGAGAAAGCTGCATTTCGTATTCAAAATCTGATACCGCGCGCAAACCTCTTATTAAGACGGTTGCACCTTTTTGACGGGCATAATTTATTGTTAGCCCTTCAAAAGAATCCACTTCAACATTTTTTAAATCTTTTACACTTTCTTCTATAAGTTGAACTCTTACATCAACCGGCAAAAAACCATGTTTTTCAGAATTTCTTGCAACAGCAATAATAACCTTATCAAAAATTCCGGCTGCTGTTTTCAATATATCAAGATGTCCTTTTGTTATGGGGTCAAAGCTCCCCGGATAAATCGCGATTTTCATATATATTCCTTTTTCTTTATTATAAAACAAACATGATAAATATTATAAAAAGTTGATAAGACGTTAAGATGATAAGTCTTTACGGTGCGCAAAGCGCACGAAAAAATTAGTTTCCCTCTCCTCGAGAGAGGGAAAAAGAAACCTCACCCTATCCCTTTCCTCTACAAGCAGATGGAAGTTTATTGCCACTATCCCGTCATTGCGGACAGCGAAGCTGATCCGCAATCGCATTATTAGCTAAAGTGCACGATTTTGCGATTCCGTGTCAAGCACGGAATGACGGTATAATTTTACGTTCAAACAATAGCCGGTTTGTTGTTGTGTCGCAAACATTGATTGTTCACTATGTTAAATATCGGATTATTTTTTTATTTTATGTGCGCTTTAGCGCACCGTAAAGAACTTAATATCCTATCGTCTTAACGTCTTATCGACTTCCAATAATATTTATTATGTAAAGTTTTATTACAATATATATTATATTACGCAATTATATACTTCTGAAATACTTTATTTATATGTAAGAAATAAATTGCAAAAACAATAATTAATAATTTTTCACACTACCTACTACTAACCTTTTACACGAGAAATCACTAAAAATTTTAAAAGCTTCTATAATTTAGAAGCTCTTTTTATTTATATAAAGCACTAAAAAAGCTCTCTAAATAGAGAGCTTTTTTAAATGTCTTGTTTTTGTAAAATATCAATTTACTATTTAAGTCTTACGCTAACTGAAGTTCCTTTTTTAGAGATTTCAACTTTGTCTTCTCTAGCTAACCAGCCAAGACCTAAATCAGCAAAATTTCCTTTAAGGTCTAATTCTTTTTTCATTTTAGAGAATGAAGATTCTCCGTTATTGTTTAAATAGTTGTAAATTTGTCCTGCTGATTGTCCGATTTGTTCTTGTAATTCTTGCATACTTAACCTCCATGCATTTACTTTTGTATAACTTACATCTCCATTTATGCTTATATAATAGTAGAATGTTAAAAAAAATGCAATAGTTCATTAGGATGAAGACAAAATAATTTTTTTATTGTTCATGCTACAATTATTTTAACAGGAGTATGAATGTTAATTTCGGGTGATATATCAACAAATAAGACTGACTTTTTGATAAAAAAGTATGCAGAACTTCTTAATTCAGGAGTTAAATCTTCTGAAATTTTAGTTCTGGTTCAAAATTCAAATCTTAAACAAAACTTCATAAATAAAACTCTTGAGTTATTAAAAATTGATTCTTATGAAAAATTAAATGTACATTCTTTCTTTTCTCTTGTCTATAATACAATCAATGACAACTGGGCATTTGTTGAAAATATCAATCCCTTTAACAACCCGACAATTTTACCCAATATGACAGGGTTAGAAGTCTCACAATTCTTATTAAAAGATATTTTACAAGAAATCCCGTTTAAAGGATACAATTCAAAAAAATCCCTTCTGCATCAAATTTTCAGGAGATATTCTCTTATTGTGCAAAATAATTTGACGGATGAAGAAGTTGAATGGCGCTCAAGGGTTTTAGGCGAAAGCTTTGCCCAAGATGCTAAAATAACATTAAAAAAATTGCTGTCGAAAACGCTAGCTCTTAGAGATTTTGATTATTTAAGGCAGACTCTTGTATTTAACTATATTTACAAAAACACTGATTATTTCAAAAAAATTAAATATCTTATACTTGATGACGGAGATGAAATTACGCCAGTTTGCTTTGATTTCATAGAATACTTAGAGTCCGGTCTAAAAGATGTTTTTATAGCATTTGATGAAAAAGGAGCCAGCAGATCCGGCTATCTGAGTGCTGATAAAACAGCTGTATGGAAATTTGAAGAACTGTTTAAACAAAAAGCTGAAGTATTAAAATCAGACAATAAACTCTCAACAGATGCTGAAATACTATTTTCTAATATTACGGAAGACAAAATAAACGTTCTTGAGAATTTTTCACTGAAATCACCATCTAAAAGAGCTTCCATGATTGAAAGCGCTTTAAAAACAATTCAAGAACTCCTAACAAAAAATATAAAACCTTCCGATATTTCAATTATAACTCCTGTTGTTGATGAAATGTTAAAATTTTCTTTGAAAGAAAACTTACATACTAATTTAATTTTCCTTTCAGGGAACGAAAAACTTATCCAGAACCGACTTGTAAAATCTGTTCTGACCATACTCAAAATCCACAGCGGAATAAAAGTTTCAGAATTTGAACTTCGTGTTGTGCTATCTGAATTTTTAGGTATTCCAATAAAATACTGTAAAGACATTCTGCAAAATTTTGAAACAAATACAGAATTAATACCATTTGAATTTAAACTTGAAGAATACACTGAAAAATATCAGAAATTCAAAAATCTTATTGAAAACTTAAAGACTGAAAATTCCAAGTTGTCTGAAAAAGTTTATTATATCTTCAATGAACTGGCAATGTTCTATTATGTAAATCCTGCAGAAATCAACAAATTTAATTTCTTTATAAAACAGCTACAAGATTTTGAAAACGTTCTCGGCAAAGACTTTGAAAATCGTCAGGAAGATATAATAAATCAAATCGAAAATTCAATTATTGCAGAAAATCCATACTCTACCCTTGAAATATCTGATAATGATATTATAATTTCAACTCCCCAAAAAATTATCGACAATCAGATAAAAACAAAATATCAAATCTGGCTTGATATTTCAAACGACGAATGGATAAAAAGCGACACCGGTCCTTTATATAACGCATGGGTATTTCAGCGAGGTTGGGCAAAAGATGAATATACAATTGATGATAACATTCAGCTTTCCAAAGATAAAACAGCAAGGATTTTAAGGAAACTAACTCTTTGTGCATCAGAACATATTTATACATATTCAAGCCTGTTTGACGGAAACGGAAATGAAAATTTCGGCGGAATTGAGGAATATATTAAAGTTAATGCGATTGCGGATCAAGTCCGCAATGACGCAGAGTCTTTTAATATAATTCCGCGTGATGATCAAAAGCCTGTACTTGAATACGAACAAGGGAAGATGGCAATATCGGCAGTTCCTGGAGCCGGAAAAACTACAATTCTTCTTGCTCTTATTTTGCAACTTCTGGATAAAGGGGTCAATCCTGAAAATATTTTTGTTATGACTTATATGGAATCTGCTGCAAGAAACTTCCGTGACAGAATTAAAAATATCAGACAGAATTCTTCCCAAATTCCAAATATTAGTACTATACACGGATTAGCACTTAGAATTCTAAAAGAAAATGGAAATTTTGAAAGACTTGGACTTTCATCTGATTTTGAAATCTGCGATGATACTCAAAGAACAAGAATAATAAGAGAAATTTCAACAAAACTTAAATTAAAAAAGACTGAAACGGATGAATTTGACAGAGGAATTTCGGTGTTCAAAATTGCCAAAGGTCAATTTAACAATTCAATGGATAAAAAGCTTGAAAAGTTTCAAACATTTTTTGATGAATATCAGAGAGTATTAAAAGACTCAAATTTAATTGATTATGATGATATGCTGACTTCTTCTGTCAAGCTGCTTGAAGAAAATGCCGATATCCGCAAATATTATCAGGATATTTGCCATTATATTATAGAAGATGAAGCACAGGATTCATCTTCTATACAACAGCGTCTGATTAATCTGTTAAGCGGAAAACACAAAAATTTAATTCGCTGCGGGGATATTAATCAGGCAATTACGACCACTTTTTCCAATGCTGATGTTGAAGGATTCAGAAAATTTATTGAAGAAAGTACAGATGTAAGTATGGATTGCTCTCAGCGCTGCACAAAAGATGTCTGGACACTCGCCAACAATCTTGTTAAATGGGCTGATACACAAGATGAAACTAAAAATGCATTCTATAAAATATTTATGCACCCTGTAGAAGGTAAAAATCCCGTATCCGAAAATGCTCTGCATGCATTTATTTTTGAAAAACCGCTGGAAGAAAGAAATTATATTTTAAGAGAAATTAAATCCGCTTTAAATAAGGAACCTGAGTGTACAATCGGCATACTTTTAAGAAACAACTATCAGGTCGGTCAATGGATGAACTTTATAAATAACAGTGGTCTGAAAACAATTACCAGAAGTGAATCTCTTGAACAAAAATCAATATTTAAAACAATTTTTGCCGTTATGCAGATGATTATTCATCCGTTTGACAATAATGTTATTGCTGATAACTATGAAACCCTTGCAGAAATGGGATTTTACAAACAACGTCTCGGACTTGAAATAAGAAACTATGAAAATTCCTTTATTCAAATAGACTGTGATAATATAGAAAGTCCTTATTTAGCGCAATTTTACTGGGATTTAACATACTGGCTTTCATTCCCGCACCTGACAGCCGATGAACTTGCAATTAAAATCGGGCTTCATTACTTTTCATCAGAAATTGAAAAATCTAATGTTTATTTGATTTCAACTCTTATAAAACGTCTTAGTATGAATTATAAAGATTTTCCGACGCTTGTTGAACGGCTCGGCGAGCTGGCTAAAAAACCTTCTCTGAGCGGTTTCAAATTTTTCTCAGAGGAAGAAGAAAGCAACAAAGAATATATTGCGGGAAAAGTTCAAATTATGACAATGCATAAATCAAAAGGAGATGAATTTGATTATGTGTTTATACCGGAATTGTCTGAGAAAAATCTTACACTTGATTTTGATCAAATTAAACTTAAAAATTCTGATTTTATGGAAAATATTAAACGTCTAAACCCCGATTACAAAGCAAAAACTGAGTTTGATATAAAACAGGAGCTTGTATCCGAAAATTTAAGACTCCTCTATGTCGCAATTACAAGAGCAAAAAAACATCTTTACTTTACTACAAGCAAAAAAATAAAATCATTTGAAAAAATTGTGGATCAGGAGCCAAGTTTGATATTTTCTGATATTTTAGATTGTACGGAGGTATATGATGAATAGTTTTTCACCCAATATGCTAAAAACTTTTGAAGCCTGTCCGCAAAAATATTATTTTAAATACATTCAAAAAATTTCTATGCCGCAAAAAACTTCTTTTTTTGAAAGAGGCAAAAAAGTACACGCACTGGCAAACTATTATCTCAGAGGCGACAATATTGACAAACTGGAAACAACCTTAAATAAAGATGAAAAAGCAATATGGGATACACTTAAACAAAATGAATTTTTCAAAAAAAGTTATATAAATTCGGAATATAATCTTTCATGTAAAATTGGAAGCTACTGGATTGGCGGACGTATTGACGCTTTAATGGAAGATAATACAGACTCTGCAACATCAGCGGAAAGGACCTATTATATCCTTGATTATAAAACCGGTTCAATCCCCCAAAATCCTGAATATGACTATCAGACTATGGTTTATCTACTTTGTGCCTCCAAAATATATGACAGCAATTTGAAATTTATATACATTGATTTAAAAAATAATCAAAATTGTATAATTGATTTTACACCCGACAAAGAAAAAGAATATGAAAAAAGGATAATTAAAATTTGCGATAAAATAACAAATTTTCAATCACTTGAAGATATTGAATATTCTAAAATATGTGAATTTTGTGAATACAGAAAAATTTGTATATAAAAAACGTCCCCAATAGGGGACGTTTTTTACTAATAAATATTTAAAATATTTATTTAAATTCAACAGTAGCACCTGCTGCTTCAAGCTGTTTTTTAATAGCTTCGGCATCTTCTTTTTTAACGCCTTCTTTAATCGGTTTTGGAGCACCGTCTACCAAATCTTTAGCTTCTTTCAAGCCAAGACCAGTGATAGTTCTAACTTCTTTCAATACAGCGATTTTGTTAGCACCTGCAGATGCTAATACAACAGTTACTTCAGAAGCTTCATCAGCTGCTGCTTCACCTGCTGCTGCAGGAGCTGCTGCTGCAACTGCTACAGGAGCTGCTGCAGATACGCCGAATTTTTCTTCCATAGCTTTTACTAATTCAGCTGCTTCTAACAAAGTTAATTTTTCAATTGATTCTAAAATAGTTTCTACGTTACTCATTATTTTTCTCCTTTTAAATTGTGTACATTTTAAGTTGTATCTTTGATTATTGGCAATTCAAAACTTTCCGTTTTGTTACATAATTTTTATCAAAATTATTTCACTTCATCAAGTTTCTCATTATGACGTGCTTGGTTCACTTACGTTCACACGGCGCACTTGCCAAAATCCGCTATGCAGTCTTTTGATCTCTAACAGCAGCCATAGTTCTTGTAAGTTGTGACATAACTGCGTTGATAGATCCAACGATACCAGAAGCAGGTGAATTGATAGAACCGAGAATTTTTGCGATAAGTTCTTCTTTTGAAGGCATTTTTGCCAATGCTTCCGCTTCTTTTGCGGTTAACAATTTACCATCCAAAGCACCGCCTAAAATTGCACCTTTTTTGGTATCCTTAATAAATTTTGCAACTGCTTTTGCAGGACTTACCTGATCATCAAAACCGAAAGCAATAGCTACTGGTCCTGTCATAGAATCGGTAAGAACTTCAAAGTCAGTACCCTTTAAAGCGATTTTAGCGAGAGTATTTTTTGTTACCATATAGTCGCCGCCGTCTTTTTGAAGGCTTCTTCTCAAATTTGTAATTTCTTCTACTGTGTAACCTTTATACTCAGTTAAAATAGCTACCTGGGCTTTTTCTGCTTTTGCTTTTATAGCATCTATTTTTTCAGATTTAAAAGCTTTTGTTGCCATGTTTAGCTCCTTTGTTTGTGTTCATTTGTCTAATTAAAGACATTTATCGACCTTTTATTGCCTGAATACTAAAAAAGACTTTGCTTTCTTGATATTCAGACCGCAAAATCTCACAGGTTAACAAATCTATTAATATTTCGACTGTTTTACCTCGGTTAGCTGGTGTATTAAGGGGGATACAAGAAACTTTTTAAAGTTTCGTGGCTTGTTTATTCCGCCACCCCCGCTAACTGTCTGCGGTTGTAAAACCATAATATAGAAAAAAATAAAAAAAATCAATAGATAATTAATTTTTCTTAACTAAAACCCACACTTCGTATTCTTCTCCGAGATTATAACGACCTTTCATAAACGGGTGAAACACAGGTTCATGCTGAAGTTTATATCGAATCGTAAAATTTCCCAGGCATACAGGTTCATTTTTATGGTTAATTGTTAATAATTTTTCCAATACAGGATAAACGTCTGTTTTAAAATTAGTTTTGTTATCATATACATCAACTGCAATATTTGCGTATAACAGCCATTTTCTTTTACGCATATTTGTACTTATCCTGTTTACTGAAATTTCTATAAATGAAAGTAAGTTGTCTATCTTATTAAAATCATTAAGCAAAATAAGCATTTTATCATCTGTTTTTGCAAATTTACACCCTGTTAAATTTTTTATTGAAGAATAAAAAGTCTTAAATGCTTCTTCTTCTTTTTCTTTTACCCCTTCATTCGGATCGCCGCCCCAACAGGCATCTACCATCATATTTTTTGCGGTAAAACGAACAAGAACAGCTGCGTTATTCGCTTTTTTTATATTCATTTCAACTTCTTTTTGCAATTCTTTGTTAAATTCTTCCTCAAGTACGGATTTATGTTCTTTCAGGGCAATATTTACAGAATCAATAGCTCTATATATATAATATTTTGACCTGGAAATAAGAAACACAAAAACAATTGCTATTAAATCAAATAAAAGCAATGCACCATCAACATATACACCACCGACTTGAACTTCCCTGTCATAAAAAAGACGCATAAAATCAGTTATAAAATTTGCTAACGGCTCAACAAAAGCAAATATATCAGAATTAATAAGATCAAAGAACCAGTAAGAAGCGGTCAAAAAAACAACAATCATAAAAATAATTTGTAGTACAAACAAAATATTTATTATAAATTGCAGAAATTTTGATATTGATTCATAAATTTTTAGCATAAAACCCTCATTTTAACGCTATATTATCAATTAACCTGACATCACCTATTTTAAGTGCAATAAAAACAATTGTATTATCATCAGCCGTTTTCTTCTCCTCTAAATCTTGCGCATCTCTGAATTCAAGATATTCAAGAGAATGATGTTCATTTAAATAAGAATAAGCCGTTTCAGTTAAAGCTTTAACATCGGTTATACCTTTATTATAACAGGCTTTTATATTAAATAAAATTTTACTTAAAGCAAGTGCATGAATTTTATCATCATCAGATAAATATTTATTTCTTGAAGAAAGTGCAAGACCGCTTTCTTCTCGTACTATCGGGCAAGGGATAATTTCAACCGGAATATTCAAATCCTTAACCATCTTTTTTAAAATAATCAATTGCTGCCTGTCTTTTTCTCCAAAAAATGCAAAATCAGGCTGAACTATATTGAAAAGCTTATTAACTACCGTACAAACTCCGTCAAAATGTCCAACACGGGACTTACCGCATAATTTATTTGTATAAAAAAACGGAGGTATAACATAAGTCAAAAAGTCATTAGATAAAATATGCCCTTCTCCGTACATTTCTTTAGGTGACGGAGCAAAAACAATATCTGCTCCCGCATCATTACAGAGCTTTTCATCAGCATCAAGCGTTCTCGGGTATTTATCCAAGTCTTCTCCGGGACAAAATTGAATTGGATTTACAAATACAGAAACTACAGTTTTGTCACACTTTTCAACACTTTTTTTTATAAGACTTAAATGCCCATCATGTAAAGCTCCCATTGTAGGAACTAACCCGACAGTCAAACTTTGCTTTTTCCACTCTTCTATTTTTTCTCTGACTTCATCTATAGTATGAACCAACATATTCCAAGCCTCTCTCTTCTCAAATTTATATTAACATAAAAAAATTTAGCAAAAAATTTTTTGTTTAGATTTTATATAAAACAAAATAAAAGGAGAATATATGCGAACAGAAAAAATTAACAACCGGATAAACTTTAACGGATACAAACTACAAACTTTCAAAACACCTTTAAAAAAGATTGAAATTTATTCACTTAATTCACAGGACAAACCGTTTATTGAAAGGATGTTAAATGTTGTCGGAGGACATAAGTTTACAGAAGACAAACATCTTATAGGCGGAGAAAATACAAAAGAAGTTTTTAGAAGTGCATTAAAAAAAGCAAAAAATCTCAGCGGCTATGGCAGTCCGAAAGTAATGCTTGCTATAGAAAATAATAAAAAAATAACAGGTATAATGAGCACAGATCTTGAAGGAGATCTTGCGATTTCACATCTTGCTGTATGGAATAAGGACCTGCATACAAGGTTGAGTTTTATAATGTCAGGGATAAAAGAAGCCTTGCGCTACAGTTATACGGCATTGTGTATACCATCCAAAAATTATGCTGCATCAGGAAAAACTTTTTATAGAAAATATGGTTTTAAAATGCCTTCAGATAGCTATTTTAAAGAGTATTGCATTGATCCTGATAATTTAGAATCAGCGTTATATAAACATTTAAGATCAAATATAGAAGTTAAATTCCATAAACCTGCAAAAAATATTGACCTTGCGGAAAAACTTAAACTTGACGAATAATGTTAAAAAATTTCATCATCAGATGGAAATTTCCCCGATTTGACATCATCATTAAATTGTTTGGCACAATTATAAATTAATGATTTCATATCACCGTATTTTCTTGCGAACTTTGGCTTAAAGTCGGAAAACTTACCGAAAACATCATCAGAAACTAAAACCTGAGCATCGCAATATTTGCCTGCTCCGCAAGAAATTGTCGGGACAGTAAGATTTTGCGTAATATATTTTGCGCTGTCTTGAGGCACCATCTCCAGAACTATTGAAAACACTCCCGCTTTTTCTAATTCTTTTGCCTGTCTTAAAATCTCTTCAGCTGTATCTTTTGTTTTACCCTGGATTTTATAACCGCCTAAAGTATTTATAAATTGAGGAGTAAAGCCTAAATGCCCCATAACAGGAATACCAGTTTCTACAAGACGTTTAATTACATTTAAAATATATTCACTAAAACCTTCTATTTTAACGGCATTGGCTCCGCATTTTACCATTTCTCCGCAATTTTTCACAGCAGTAGGTATATCCGTATGATAACTTAAAAACGGCATGTCAGTAACTACCATTGCTCTTTCAGCGCCTTTTGCCACTGCTTTTGTAAATATAGACATCTCATTCATTCCTATTGAATGGGTTGTTTCATACCCCAGAGCAACCATTGCCAGACTGTCACCAATTAAAATAATATCAATACCGGCTTCATCCAAATATTTTGCTGTAGAATAATCATAGGCAGTTAAAACTGAAAATTTTTCATTTTCATCCTTAAATTTTTGAATTGTTTTAACGGTAACTCTTTTTGTCATTATAAATTACAGCCTTGTTTTTCATTTTCAATATCTTTATGAGGTGTGATATTCATAGATCTATCTTGTTTATGTTCTTTTCTAAACCAATAATATATAGCTCTTGCAACACGATGTGAACTATGCCTTACAAAACCGTCTTTATTATCCTCAATTAGTTTCCTTGAAAACATTTTTATTCCGAGTTTTTTCAGATTTTCATAATCTGTTTTAACAGGATAAGAGCCTGAAAGTTGATATTTTTCTGCAAGATTTGACGGCATAAAATCATTTACAAGAACAGTATCTATAATTTTTTTACTGCCTGCATGTTTAATCAAAGCATTAACATGATCACTCACACTAAAACCGTCAGTTTCACCGGGCTGAGTCATAATATTGCAGACATATATTTTTTTAGCTTTTGATCTGGCAATTTCATGAGAAATTTCAGGTATCAAAAGATTTGGAATAACACTTGTGAACAAGCTGCCAGGACCAAGAATAATTAACTCAGCATCTCTTATTGCAGCAATAACATCATCAAGAGCTTTACAATTTTGCGGATCGGTAAACAACCTTTTTATTTTTCCATGAGCTTCAGGAATATTTGATTCACCATGAATTATTCTCCCGTCTTCCATTTCCGCAACAAGCTTCATATCATCAAGCGTTGAGGGCAAGACTCGTCCGCGAATAGAAAGAACATTAGAAGATTCTTTAACGGCACGAACCATATCACCGGTAATAGAACATAATGCAGTTAAAAATAAATTTCCGAAACTGTGTCCTTCAAGCCCTTCACCGGTTTTAAAACGATATTGAAACAGCTTGGTAACCAAATCCTCATCATTTGCCAGAGCCGCTATACAATTTCTGATATCTCCGGGCGGAAGAACTCCCATTTCTTCTCTCAATCTGCCTGAACTTCCGCCGTCATCACCTACAGTGACAACTGCAGTAATATTATTTGTTATATTTTTAATACCTTTCAGCAGCATAGATAAGCCGGTTCCGCCGCCAACTGCAACAATTTTCGGTCCTCTGTTAAGTTTTCTTCTTCTGTAAAGATGTTCCAAAAGAGATTCGTTGTCGCTTCCGTCAAGCATTGACAAATTTGTTTTCTGCCAGCCTTTAAAAAATATTCCGGCACCGAACATAACGACAGCAAATGCAATCCATTCGGTTGAAACCTTCATTGCAATTTTACGAATAAACTCCATAGTATAAAAAACAGGCTTAATATCAAACAAAATAAGCACGCCCAAAGTCATTAAAACAGCGCCTAAAAATATCAGGGCAAACCATCTTTTTACCTGTAAACCCGGTATTAACCATCTAGCCTCAACAGGCATTTTCATACTTTTTCTAAAATTACTCATCACCTTATTACTCATTATCTACTCCACCCATCCTGATAAACAAGCATTTTTATAATTTACCGGAACCGGGGTAATAACATCATGAGCCTGTTTAATCAGTTCTAAAGAATTTGAAAGTCTGTTTGAGAAATGTATTGTATCTGCCTTAACAACAGTTTTACCGCCCTCAATATTGGAAACTTGAGATGTTGCAAGTAAATGTTTCAATCTTTGAACTTCTATTTCGGTATTTTCATTATCTTTTGCAACAGTATTAACTGTACCGTCAACATTATACATTTTTTCCAGACAAATTTCATGGGCAACCGGAATATTTAGTAATTCACCTGTTTTTTCCGTAATTTCACCGGATGCACCATAATAAACCAGCCATTTTGAACATTTTTGAACAGCTTTTGCAACAGCGCACGCAAAAGAAAAATCACTTGCACATCTTTTGTACATTGCTCCGTGCGGACGTACATGTTCAATTTCCATATGAAAAGTTTTTGCAAATGACATTAACGCTCCAACCTGATAAATAACCAGAGCTTCAATCTCATCATCCGTCAAATCCATATCACGGTATCCAAATCCTTGAATATCATCAAATCCTATATGAGCACCTACTACAACATTTTTTTCTTTAGCTTTTAAAAGTGCATTTTTTATAGTCATAGGATCTCCTGCATGAAACCCGCAGGAAATATTTACAGAACTTGCATAATCAAGTAAATCAAATTCCGAATTATTTTTATAAATTCCAAAACTCTGTGCCAGATCAATATTAAAATCAATATTTTTAACAGGCTTTCTTTCTAAATTATCTTGCATAACCATCTTTCTCAATTGAATAATCTTATAATAAGATAATTATACTCAATAAATATTTAATTGCCACTATCTTTACATAATATTAATCCACACGATATACATCTGATATTTCCAAAAACATATACTGTTTTGTATAATAAGCAAGTTTTTCAATATCTGCTTTTGTAAAACTTTTCAAATTAAAACAGAATTTAAATTTATGACTTCCTATTTTGTAATGTTTATCAAAAAACAAATATAAATATCCGTTAGTAAGAATATAGCACTCACCCCAGAAATAAAGTTTATTCATCATTTCGTCAATATTGACACCTTGGATTCTGTTATCAATATATTTTTTATTTTTTAAATCAACGGCATCATCAGAAAAACTATCATATTTTATATACAAAGAGCGCTTGCAAAGTCTGCTGCTGTCCCATTTTTTTGTAATATAATCGGGTAAAAACGGAGCACGTTTTTGAAACACCGGAAATTCACGCCTGTCATGAGTATTATATCCGAGAACCATGAAAAAAGGGATAATAATTTTTTCTCTTATCTCATCCTCGGTCAAATTATCAAAATCGGCAAGAGCTTTCCCGTTTTTAATAATCGCGATATTTCTGGCAAGAACACGTCTGTTAAGCTTATATATTAAGTGTTTGCAAGACCAGAAAATCACATAAGAAACCAACAAAACTATAATAAATAATAAAAGAGCTGCAGAAATCATATTTATATTTTACCACTTTTTTTTAATTACTGCAACAAATTTTAAAAACTTTTATAAATTTTTATTAATAAAATTGCACCGATTAATACAAAATCGGTGCAATTTATATCTCACAAACAGATAAACTATTTTGCCTGTAATTTATTTACGGCTTTAGTCAATCTTGATTTTTTTCTGGCTGCGGTATTTTTGTGCAAAATACCTTTAGAAACAGCTTTGTCACATAATTGGTATGCTTTTGACATTGCTGAATTTAAAGCATCTTTGTCATCAGCTTTAGCCAGTTCAAGCACTTTCTTAACAGCAGTTTTGATAGATGTTTTAAAAGCAACATTTCTTACTCTGTTTCTTTCAGCTGTTAATACTCTTTTTTTAGCAGATTTAATATTTGCCATTTTTATTTTTGCCTTTCTTTACTCTTAGCCTGATTAATGACTTCAGGCACATTTGAGGATGTGAGTAAAAATATATTAAATAAAACATTTTAAATTTTCAACATTTAAAACAGAATTTTTAAGATTTATTTAAAATTTAATAGGATAATCCGCGGGTATCTGCCAGGCATTACACTCTATAAGTGCAGTACAAAAACTCAAGCCATACCCTGTCTCTTTATAATCTCTTCCTGCTTTGCAGCTTTCAATATATAAATTTCTTTTACTTGAATCATAATTTATCTTGTCACAGTTTGGAGACCAAGATGCACCGGAACTCCAGACCATAGAGCTTGTAACTCTGGTCTTATTATCAAAAGTATTCAGATTAAACTGAAACCAATCAACACCGGCTCTGGGTCTTGATTTTGAAATATTCAAATCAACTTTGAAAGCAACCGGAAAATTTTCATATTTATTTGGATTTGCCTGCGGAACAATTCCAACCCCGTTAGAAAGAATATACTTATGAAAACGGGTTACAATAGGCTGCATTTCACCGTCATTATTATAAACATATATTGTACATTCTCTTCCGATATCCGGATTATCGGATTTGTTTATGTCACAATACTTTATTGTTTTAATATAAGGTGCAAAATACTTATTCCAGTAATCATCTGAATAATTATATATAGGGGATGATTCCATATATTCCCAGTTAGCAGCCTCTCCGTTAACTGTTTCTGCCATTTTTACCATCTGATTCAATAAAGAATAAGTATGTTTCAACCGTGTAATAACCAAATTTTTCTTATAATTAGAATATATAGCCGGTATAGTTAAAGCTGCAACTACACCGATTATGCCGAGGGTGATTAAAACCTCCGAAAGAGTGAAGGCAGCTTTTTGTTTTAGTGAAGGGTGAAGAGTGAAGCGTGAAGAGAGTTTATTTTTTAGACGATAAGAGTTAGGACGATAAGTGCGTTTCGTGTCATTACGAGGAGAATGCGAAGCATTCGACGTAGTAATCTCATTCATATTGCAGCTATCTTGCGATTGCGACGGTCGTTTCACGCCCTCGCAATGACAGCATTGCGCAGCTCCCTCTCCTATGGGAGGGAAAAGTTTTTCGATACTAGCTTTGCGTCTCCGCCTCTTAGCATCTTTGCATCTAAACACGAGATTCTGAAATAAATTCAGAATGACGTAAATAGCTTGACCTCTTGACCTCCTGCCTTCCTCACCTCCGGTTAGCCGAGGAGTGCCCCCCCCCCGAAGCTATCAAATACACTCAAATGTTTCATAACTACTCAACCTCATTCTTAATTAACACTATTTATTATTTTATTTTTACCATGAAAAACAAGTATTTTCAAGTATTCATTTGATTTACGGTATAATGTGTATTTCTTACTGTTAAAAATTGTAACATTATTCATAAGAACTAGTTCTTAAGGATTATATTTTTTAGACGTTTGTGGTATAAATATTATATAAAAAAGAATTATAGTTATATAATAATTCGTTTTAAATAAGATATGGAGGCACAAATGTCAGTAGGACAATTCGTATTTATGTTACACAGCCACCTTCCTTATTACAGAAAAGCCGGTATGTGGCCTTTCGGGGAAGAAAACCTTTATGAATGTATGGCAGAAACTTACGTTCCTTTGCTGAATGCAATTTCCGAGCTATACGATGAAGGGGTAAAAGCTAAACTAACTGTAGGTATCACCCCGATTCTTGCAGAACAACTTAATGACAGATATTTACAGGAAGGATTTGTTAAATATTTAGATTCAAGAATAGCTCAGGTATCAAAAGATTTAGAAAGATATCCTGATCCGAAAGTAGCTCATTCACAACATTTGAAATATCTGGCTAAGTATTATTTTGACTGGTTCACCCATATCAAAGATTCTTTTGTTAATAAATACGGAATGGATTTGATTGCCCAATTTAAAAAATATCAGGATCTCGGATGTATAGAAATTACAACTTCAGGTGCTACTCACGGATTTTCACCGTTACTTGCAACTGACAGTAACTTGAATGCCCAATTTAAAGTAGGTTCTGATACAACAAAAAGATTGTTTGGCAAAAAAGCAACAGGCTGCTGGCTTCCTGAATGTGCTTACAGACAAGGTTACGAATATGTCGGCAAAGACGGCAAAAAACACTGGAGACCTGCTATTGAAGTAACCCTTCAAAATAATGGTATTGAATACTTCTTTACAGAATCTCATGTTATTGAAGGCGGTAATTCAATCGGCAACAGACGTGTAATTGGTGTTTACGGGAATATTGAATACATCCCGCTGCCCGAACGCCCTGCAACAGGATACGATACATATTCAGCTTACTGGCTTCCTGATGCACAAGTAGCAGTTATGGGAAGAAATGACAGAGCAGGCTATCAGGTATGGTCAGCTGCTGACGGCTATCCGGGTGACGGCTGTTTCAGAGAATTCCATAAAAAAGATGACAAATCAGGCATGCATTACTGGAGAATTACTTCTCCGACAACCGATTTAGGCGACAAAATGCTTTATGACCCAGTGTTGGCACTAAATAAAGTAAATGAAAATTCTGATCATTACACAACATTGATTTACCATATGCTTAATGACTATAAAAAGGCAACAGGTAAAGAAGGACTTGTAATGGTTTCATTCGATACAGAACTTTTCGGACACTGGTGGTTCGAAGGCGTTGAATTTATCAAACAGGTAATCAAAAAATTTGCAACATACTTACCTGAAGTTGAAAGAATGACAGCAGGTGAATATATTCACAAATATCCGCCCAAGGAAGCTATTCAAATACCGGAAAGCTCCTGGGGACAGGGCGGTCATTTCTACGTATGGAACAACCACTTAACAGAATGGATGTGGCCAATAATCCATGCCTGTGAAAAACGGATTAATGCTATTGCAGATAAGTACCCTGAAATACCTGAAGATAAACTTCTACACAGAGCATTAAATCAAATGGCAAGAGAAAATTTGTTATTGCAAAGCTCTGACTGGCCGTTTCTGATTACGACATGGCAGGCAAAAGATTATGCAACAGACAGATTTAGAGAACATGTTGACAGATTTGAAACAATCTGTGACATGATTGAAAGCGGAAATATTGATGATGCAAAACTTAAAGAGATTGAAAGTATTGATAACTGCTTCCCTGTAATTGATTACAGAGTATATCAATCAATTGAGGAAGGCGTAATTCCGCAGCAATCTGCCAAATTAGCTCCTTTATATAACTAACACAACTGACAATAACAAAAAAAAGAACAGTTTCTAAATGCAGAAACTGTTCTTTTTATATAAAATTTAATAAAAAAAAACAAATAAAACTCTTGCAAAAAAAAATTCAGCATTATATAATAAACCTTGTCGGAAGACATTGACAACAGAATATGGGAGCGTAGCTCAGTTTGGTTAGAGCGCATGCCTGTCACGCATGAGGTCGCGAGTTCGAGCCTCGTCGTTCCCGCCATTTTAA
>CALUPR010000028.1 GCA_944322705.1 Candidatus Gastranaerophilales bacterium | reverse complement strand
TCTTTATGTGCCAGAACTATTTTATGTCCGTTTTCTCTTTCGTAAATCTCTACATCTTCTGTAAGGTATGGATATTTGACAGTCGTTTTTTTCATTTCTTCTCCCTTGATAATAATTCTTTGTAATTATTATAACTCAAATAAAAATTTTTAATGTATAATACTTTTATGAATATAATTAAGCGTTTGGAACATAAAGTTATTGTATCCTGTCAGGCAATGCCATCTGAACCTTTGTATCTTGAAAAATGTATGGTAGCTATGATGAAATCGGTTGTGAAAGGCGGTGCCGGCGGACTGCGTGTGGCAGGCGTCAGGGATGTTAAAAATGCAAAGCATCTTTTTGACATTCCGGTTATAGGTATAACAAAACCTGATATAATACCTTCAAACTGGCAGGAAATAGTTTACATTACTCCGACCTTAAAGGATGTAATTGAGCTTGTACAAGCCGGTGCTGATATTATTGCATTTGATGGAACAATGAGAGAAAGACCGAACGGTGAAAAACTGGAAGATTTGATTAAATACATTAAAATTAATAAGCGCATATCTATGGCAGATGTTTCAACGCTGGAAGAAGGCATTAATGCTGAAAAACTAGGTGCAAATATCCTTTCAACAACTCTTTCCGGCTATACCCAATTCTCACAAAACAGAGGCTCCGGTCCGGATTTTGAACTTTTAAAGCAGCTTGTTGATAATGTTAATGTTCCTGTAGTTCTTGAAGGGCGCATCTGGGAACCTGAAGAGGTTGATAAAGCTTTTGAAATCGGCGCTCATTGTGTTGTAATAGGATCGGCTATTACTCGACCGCAGTTGATTACTAAAAGATTTGTACAGAGGGGGTAATTTTATGTCCAGGCACGCACTTGCAATAGATGTAGGCGGCACAAAAATTTATAGCACTATTGTTAATGAAAAAGGCGAAATTATTTCGGAAGTAGAAAAATATTCCACCCCGAAGACTTTTAATGAAATAAAAGCTTTATTTGAAGAAATTATTGCAAAATATGAACGTCAGGTTGATGTTATTGCTTTTGCAACCTGCGGGGCAGTAAATAATTCTAATGATAGGATATTAGGCTCAACTGGCAATATTGCAAAAGAATATCCTTCAATGGATTTTAAAAGTTTGAGCAAAAAACGTGTATTTGTGGAAAATGACGCAAATGCAGCAGCGTGGGCAGAACATATTATCGGTTCATCAAAAGGAATGCCTTATTCTGTTATGCTGACACTCGGCACTGGTGTCGGAGGCGGAATTATTCTTGATAACAAGCTTTATAAAGGCAAAAACGGCGCGGCAGGCGAGATGCATTTTAAGATGCGAACTGATAAACATAGAAAATGTACCTGCGGAAGTTACGACTGTTTTGAAGCTTATGCCTCCGGAACAGGTTTGAAAAGGACTGCTGAAGAAATCTCCGGTGATCCTGATATATCCACTTATGATGTTATAGAAAATAAAGACAGACCAATTATGAAGAAGATTCTTGAAAATTGGCAAAACGATATTCTGGAAGGCATAATAGGTTTAGCAAACATTTTTGATCCTGATTGTGTTGTACTTTCGGGATCAATGGCAGAATTTGTTGATATTGAATACCTTGAAAAGCAGGCGAATAAGGAAATCGTTACAACTCCTTTTAAAGTCTTAAAAGCTTCGACCGGCAATTATTCCGGCATGATAGGGGCTGCACTTTTAGCTCTGGGGGTAAAAGAGAGTGGGTAAGTCAAAAAAGAGAATTATCAATAAAGGTAAAAATCAGCAGTTTACTAATCTTACCAGAGAAGAAGCCGTAAAGACCGTTGCGCGTTATCTGGAAACAGGCTGTAAAGAAGCATATTCACTGATTACTCTTTTCGGGCTTACTGCGGAAGAAATTCTTGAGGCAGGTGCCAGTTATGAATCTGTAAAAGGAATGGAAAATCTGCTCGGATGATTAAATCAATTTTATTCTGGCTTGAAAATTCTAGAATATTTTCTTTACCTATGACTTTGTTGTCCTGGCTTGTAATTTTCGTTTATGCATTAAATGAAAACGGCAATATTTTAAATGGAGTAATAGCTCTGATTGGTATTGCGTTTGCTCATCTTGCAACAAATCTTTTTGATGATTATATTGATTACAAAAAGTTGACAGAGAATTCTCAAAAGTGTAAGTGTCTTTATATTAAAGAAGGAAAAGCAACCTTAAATGATGTATTGCTTGTCGTTGTAATTTATTGTGCTGTCGCTTTTTTAGCTGGATTAATTTTGCTTTTTAGATGCGGTTTGCCTGTTCTGTGGCTCGGATTGGTTGGCGGTATTATAACTTTAATTTATGCAAAACTATCTCAGAAAGGTTTGAGCGAAATTGCCGTAGGTATTGCTTTCGGTCCTTTGCTTTTTGAAGGGGTTTATTTTGTTATGACAGGTCATTTTTCTTTAATTGTTTTGGTTATGTCGCTGGCGGTTGTAATGTTTACGGTCGGACTTTTATATGTTCATACTCTTCTTGACTTTGAGGGTGACTTATATTCACATAAAAAAACGCTTGTTTGTCGTCTGGGAAACAAAAACAGAGCATTGAAAGGTGTTTTTATAGTTTACGGTTTAGGGTATTTGTTTACGTTAATTCTTGCTTTTATACTGAAAAATTATTTTATTTTAATTACTTTTATACTTATTCCTTTTGTATTTGATATTTATAAATCGTTGAAAACTTTCAGGTGCGGGGATGATACAGCGGAATTTTATTTCCGGCTTTTAAAGGCAAGAAATCTTATGGTTTATTATTCCTTATTAATTACACTATTTTTACTATTTTAATTTCATGTGAATTATGTTATCCTAATAATATAGTAAGGGACATCAATGGATAGCATAAACCAGTTATTAAAACCAGTTACAGCAAGAGTGAATAGCGCCGGTAATCTTGAAATCGGCGGATGTGATATTGTTAAATTAGCAGAAAAATATTCAACCCCATTGTATGTTTTGGATGAAGCTACAATAAGAGCTGTTTGTTCGGATTATAAAAAAGCTTTTGAAGCTTATCCTAAAGTTAATATGATGTTTGCCTCAAAAGCTCTTTGCACAATGGCAACTTCAAAATTGCTTCATGATGAAGGATTTGGATTTGATGTTGTATCTGCCGGAGAGATTTATACGGTTTATAAAGCCGGAGTTGATATGTCTAAGGTACTGTTTAACGGTAACAATAAATCTTTAGATGAGTTGTCGCTTGCTATTGAATTGAATGTCGGAAGAATTTCTGTTGATAATTTTTTTGAACTTTCGCTATTAAACGAGGTTGCCAGAAGTCATAATAAAGTTGTTGATATTTTGCTGAGAATCACACCCGGAATAGAGTGCCATACTCATAAATATATTCAAACTGGTCATCTGGATTCCAAATTCGGGTTTGATTTAACGCAGACAGATGATGCTGTTGAACTCATATTGAATGAATACTCTAATTTGCATCTGAGAGGACTTCATGCTCATATCGGGTCACAGATTTTTGAAACTTCAGTTTATGGCGATGCAATAGAAATACTGATAAAAGAACTGGCAAGACTTGATAAAAAATTTGGTCTGAAGCTTGATGAAATAAATGCAGGCGGAGGACTTGGCGTAAAATATACAGATGATGACTGCCCGCCTTCTGTTTATGCTGTAGCTGATATCATAATCAACAGATTAAATGATTGCATTAAAAAGTACAAAATAGAACCTCCGTCGTTATTTATTGAACCTGGAAGAAGCATAATTTCAACAGCGGGTGTAACTTTGTATACTGTCGGAAGTTCTAAACAAGTGCCAAAAGGTAGAAAGTATGTTGCTATTGATGGCGGCATGGCAGATAATCCGCGGCCGTCCGTTTATCAGGCAAAATATATTGCAGAAATTGCAAACAAGAAAGAATTTTCTTCTTTAAATACTGTTACAATTGCCGGCAGGTTTTGTGAATCAGGAGATATTTTGATAAAAGATATAAATCTCCCGGAACTGGAAGAAGGCGACATATTGTGTGTTTACAATACAGGAGCATATAATTATTCAATGGCTTCTAATTACAATCGAGTACAAAAACTTGCAATGGTACTTGTAAATAATTCACAATCTGATATGATAGTAAAAAGAGAGACACTTGATGATTTAATATCACATGATGAAATTCCTGATAGGTTGAAAAGTTAATGATAAATGATATTTTTACTTACATCTTAAAATATATCGGAACTCTGGAATTAACATTTAGTTGGTCGGATTTTCTCCAGATTTCTTTTTTAGCTGTTTTGTTGCTGTTGTTGTATAAAAAATTTATCAAAAATACTTCTTCCGAAAAATTCGTAAAAGGAATTTTGATTATTATATGCGTATGGTTCTTTAGTGAATTTTTACTTGTAATTAATTTAAAAATTATAGGAATGTTTTTAAAAGCAATTGTTACTTTGGTATCTTTAAGCTTAATAGTAATATTCCAACCTGAATTAAGACGTTTTTTAGGATTTTTAGGGCAGGTTGATTTTATCAGTAAATTATTTAACTCTAACCATAATAAAGCTAAAGAACAAAAAATTGATGTAGTAAAAGAATTAGTTGAAAGCGTTAAATTTCTGTCTAAGTCCCATACCGGTGCATTAATTGTATTTCAGAGTGATTTGAGTAATACTTATACTGATGTCGGCACAATACTGAATGCGGACTTATCAACCGAGTTGATACTTACTATATTTCATCCTAATACGCCGTTGCATGATGGTGCAGTCGTAATAAACGGAGATAAGGTGATTTCGGCAGGCGTGCTTCTGCCTTTAACGGAAGATCCTAAGTTAAGTTGGAAATACGGCACACGTCACAGAGCAGCTATCGGAATGTCAGAGGTTAGTGAGTCGGCTTGTCTTGTAGTTTCAGAAGAAACAGGAGATGTTTCTATTGCAATTGACGGCACTTTGAAAAAATATGAGGATCTTGTTACTTTAAAATCTGATTTGGAAAATATTCTCGGATATAAAGAGCAATCTGATGATGATAAAAGGACAATATTTAAAATAAACAATTTTATGACTATAAAAAGAAGCCCTGATAAAAAATAAAGAAAGTTAAAGTTATGCCTGAAAGAAAATTGACAAAAAAAGAAATGTTTTTTTCATTTTTAAATAAATTATTTTTTCTGACTGCAGGTCCTTTTATTGCAGCCTTTGCTCTGGAAGTTTTTTTAGTTCCGAATAATATAATCGACGGAGGTATTGTCGGTGTATCTATAATTGTCAGCTATCTTACAAAAATAAATCTGGGTTTATTGATTTTTCTTATAAACATTCCGTTTTTTCTGCTGGCATTTAATAAAATCGGTAAAAAGTTTGTTCTGCAGACTTTTTATGCAATCGGTATGCTGTCTCTTGCTTTGAATATTTTTACTACTCATCATATGCCGACTACGGATGATTTACTTCTATGTACGGTATTTGGCGGTATTATTCTGGGAACAGGAGTCGGTCTTGTACTTAAAAATGAAGGTTCACTTGACGGTACGGAAATCATGTCGCTGGTTTTGTCAAAAAAATTCGGATTTTCCGTCGGTGAATGGATAATGCTGTTTAATGTTTTTATTTATAGCGCAGCAGGACTTGTATTTGGCTGGAACAGAGCAATGTATGCGGTATTAACTTATTTTATCGCTTTCAGAGTTATTGATGTAGTATTAGAAGGTTTAAATTCCGCAAAATCTATAGAGGTAATCAGCGATAGAGCAGAGGAAATAGGGCAGGAGCTGATTGAGAAACTTGATATTAGTGTTACATATTTACACGGTGTCGGCGGGTATTCCGGAGCTCAAAAAACAATTATTTATTGTGTTGTTTCCAGACTTGAACTTGCAAAGATGAAAGAGATAATTAAAAATATTGATACTAATGCTTTTATAACAATTGTTGATGTCCATGAAGCTTATGGCGGCAGAATAAGAGGCAGACAAAGATAAAAAGTTACATAATGGACAATTATTAAATCATGTTGTATCATTATTAAAGATATTATAGTTAAATTGAATAAAAATATTAAGAGGACAAAATGGCAAAAAATATAGATACAGTACCAATAGAAGTTTGCATACTAACGGCTGATCATGATATTAAAGGGGTCGTTCATGTTTCAAAATACACAAATACAAACAGGGAATTAACAGACCTGTTGAATGACAGAGAACGCCGTTTTCTGGCAGTAACAAATGCCGAGATTTATCCGCGTAATTCAAATCAGTCCCCAAGAAAATATAATTTTCTTGAAATTCATATGGATTATGTCTTGATGGTGCATCCGTCTTCTCAAGCAGTATTTCAAGAGTCAGGCAGAACGCAGGAAGATATATCAAGATTTAGGGAACTCAGATTGAAATTAAATCAAACAAAACCGTTTTAATAAATAAAAAATCCGCAAATTACTTGCGGATTTTTTATTTATTTCTTATATTTATCAAGAAGATTTGAGTTATTAGGAAGTTCTTTAGAATTTATTTCTTCTTTGTTGTTTTTTATTTTATCATCGTCATCTTTATCAACGTCCTGATCTTCTTTTTCAACTTTCGCATTTTTATCAAATTTATAGTCCATTTTGTCTTTAACTTTTTGAGCAAGAGGCGTTGCAATAAACGGAACAACCACACGTTTTGCCAGAATAGTTGCAGCTGCCAGCTCTGTGATAAATTTAAAAGTATCTAAGCAGTCTTTTCTAATTTTATCATAATCTTTTTTTATAGTGATTTTTCTTGAAATTTGAGAAGGAGGAACTCCTGCACTTTTTTGTTGTTTTCTTATTTGTGTTGCAATTGTTTTAAAGACTTGTCCCGCTTTATCAAACGATTTTTGGAAAATTTTGTTAAATAGAGGTTCATTAAATTTTCTCATTGCGAAGAACAAGCCAAGTTGTGCTGCAATCATTAAAATACCGTTTGTTAAATCCAGTGCTGCAACGAATTTTCTTTTATCTTCAGGAATTTTTTTATTGTTTAAACTCTGGTTAACATACATATAGCATCCGATGCCATCTTTACCTACTACAGAAGCAATTGTAGAATATGCAATAGCTTTTTCCGGCTCTTTTCTAAAGTAGTTACAGCATTTTTGCACCGGTTTAAATTTAGTTACTTTTCCTATTATTTTAGAACTTACGGAACCGACAGAAGCCATTATTTGTCACCTCCGTTCTTAACTTTTTGAGAATCATCTTTTTTCTTCCCTGAAAGTTTAGGGAAGCATAAATCCATAAATCTCGGGTATACCCAGTTTAAAGCTGTACATGTTATCGGAAGTGTAATACAAAGCCCAATTGCAATTTTTGAAATCTGGTTAAAGCCTTTGTATCTTTTTTCAATTACTTCTTTATAACCTTTTGTTACATCTTTGTAGATTTTTTTGAGCAATTCTTCAACATTTGTCTGGAATGTTTCTGTAGCCTGAAATTTACTGTTAAGTCTGAAATTGGATTCGTCATAACTGCAGGATTGTGCTACTTTTTTTATTGTTGATTGAATTGTATCTTCTGTAGCATTATTTAAATCCTTAATTTTTAGATTTTTTAAATTTTTGATGATTTTATTTAATGCCAGATTTGTTTCCTTCATTTTGTCTACATATATGTCAGGAGTAAAATTCCCGTTGCATGCTTTTTTTATAGCTTCTATCCTTTCTAAAGTGCGCTGACATCTGCTTTCTCTCAGATGTTCAGGATAAGCTATTATCTCTTGGAGAATTTCTTTTACTCCTTTATTATCAGTATTTAAACTTTCTTTCTTTAAATAATCTGCAATTTTTTTACCTGATTGCGGAAGATTATTAAATAATTTTTTGAAAGTTTCTTCATTTTCCATAAGTATAGTGGCACGTTTTTTATAAAATTCTAGTCCTTTATCAGGTGTTCTTAAATTCCTTGCATCTTCTATATATGAAACTATAACATTATTGAGAACTTGGGCAGTCGTTTTATTATCGACGATACGGTTGCCGATATGAATTTGTCCTGTTTCTCTTAATTGTGCTGTAGTTTTATTAATTTGTTCATTTAATTTTGTATTTACCCGATTGCTAAGTTCTTTTTTAAAATCTTCTTTATTTGAGAATTTTAGACCTTGTTCTCTCATTTCTTTTTTTATTTGTTTTTCAACGTATGATTTTTTACTTAACGTGCTTTGATCAAGATTTATCCATAAATTTTTTGCATATTTTGGATTGTTAAATAAAATTTCTAACCCTTTGTCTATAGGTTTTAATATACTTGATTGTATTAATATGGCCAGTACTGCAGAAACAGGTTGTCTCATTGCAGTATATTTTTTTGTATTTTCAACATCTTTTTTTTGTTCTTTCGATGCACCTTTAGGAGCTTTTACAAACGGGTTATAAGCAATAAATATAGGTGCAACTGCACCTGTACCTAAAGCTGTTATTAAAATCCCTCCTATTTCTCCTTTTAACCATGTAAGCTTGTTCATTATATTTATAGCTTTTTTATTCGGTATAAATTCCATAATCTGGTTTTTTAAATTTGCAGAACCGGCAAAATTCGGAATGGATGCGGCTCCGGAATTTTTTACCTCACGTCTAATTGCGGAATAATTTTGATTAATTTTTTCAACTTTCATTTTTCTACCTACACATAATCATGAAATCTTCTTCTATATATATAGAGGATTAAACAAAATAAAAATTGCTAGTCATGTTCTTGTTTATTAAGTTTTGTGAACTTGATTAATGTCCAGCTCCCTTTATTCTCTATACGTGTCAAAGTAAGATTTTTTAACATTTCATACAACGTTTTATTTTTAGTATATGAGAATACCAGAAACAATAACGGTTGTTTTCTGTACGATGCTTCATTTTCAACAACTTTTAACATATTGTTTGGATTCATAAATGCAACACTGTTTAGAACAATTATTGCAACACTTTGTCCTGGTTGAAGCTTATCGAAAATTTCCTGTTTAAGTATGTTTTCAAAATACGGGTTATCCGGTTTTGAAAATACGGGTTTATATATATTTTTACCGTTTTTAAATATATCTTTATAGGTTTGCCCTTCAGACAGATAATTCTGGAAATTACCTTTGTTTATAGACATTACTTGATAATTTGAAAAATTAAAATATTTGGTGAATCTGTTTTGAGCATAATACTGTAACAGTATAATATCTCCGTTATTCAATTCCGCATTATTAAGCAGATCTGCCACGCATTTATGACCTTCAGGACGGCGCATTTTCGGAGCTGAATACGGCGATTTAATGATATACCATAAAGAAATAACACAATAAATTATTATCAAGCTATTTTTCAGCCATTTTTTATTTATAGAAGACATGCCTGTACATGCCAGATAAATCAATATAGGATAAATTTCTATTGAGTATTTTGTTATAAAAACGAGTTTTCCGCTAATTGATGCCGCTGTAAGTACAAGAGTTGTTGCTAGCGCTAAGCTGAATAATTGCAAATTAAATTTGTCTTTAATAATTGATCTTATAATACACAAAATCGCAATTATTGCCGGTACAAACATGTATATTGCTAGTTTAGGCATATAAAAAAGATTATCCGGTGCATTTGTAAGATTTGTCAAAACCGGAGAAAAATAGTCGGTAAACAAAAAGCCGATTTTAGATATTGAAAAATGCCCCCACCATTGAGAAAAGGATTGCTCAGTAAGAATTTTTAATACAATAGGAAATAAAATTAAACATGAAGCAATTATAGAAATCCACAATTTTTTAATAGCACTTTTAAAGTTTTTGTATAAATTAATGCTTAAAAATATAAGGTTAAAGAATACAAATACAAATCCTATAGTATGCGTGAAGATGATTAAAAAATTAAAAATTGCGCAAAATATAAAGTTTTTTTTAACGGGATTTTTTATAACCTTTATTGTATAGAGCAAAGTTAATGCAGAAAAAAGAAATAGTATTGAATACAATCTGACTTCCTGCGAATAATAAATTAAAAATGAGCTTAAAGCAGTAAAGCCTGCACATAAATATGCTGTATTATCATCTCTTTCTTTGCCTGTAAAGTACATTACAGGAATGGCAATAACACCTGCTAATACTGACGTTAATCTCAGGAGTAAATCACTTTGACCGAACAATGTCATGAAAAATTTCAGGTATAAATAATAAAAAGGCATGTGGCATTGAGATTTAACAGCATCAGCAAAGCCGGTAAAAAATGGTGTTGCAGATATCATGTAGCTGACATATTCATCATTCCAAAGCCCGTCAGGCTTGTTAATATAAATAAGTCTTAATATCAAGCCTATAAGTACTATCCCTAATATTCCCAGATGTTTTTTCACGATTGTCAAAATCCCTGTTTAATTATATAATAAAAAGAAAATTTTAAAAGAGGATAGTTATGAAATTAATAATTCAAATTCCTTGTTATAATGAGGAACAGGTTTTACCGGTGACATTGAATGCAATTCCGAAGTATATTGAAGGTATTGATGAAATAGAAATTCTTATTATAGACGACGGTTCAACAGACAAGACCATTGAAGCAGCAAAGAAATGCGGAGTCAAAAATTTTGTAGAAATGGGGCATAACTGCGGACTTGCAAAAGCTTTTCTTGCCGGTATAAAAAAATCTCTGGAATTGGGAGCGGATATAATAGTTAATACTGATGCTGATAATCAGTATTGCGCAAATGATATTGAAAAACTTATTAAACCTATTCTAGATAAAGAAGCTGATATTACAATAGGTTCACGACCTGTATCAAAGATTAAACATTTTTCATTAATGAAAAAATTTTTGCAAAGATTAGGTTCTTGGGTTATGCGAATAATCAGTTCTACATCTGTGGAAGATGCACCCAGCGGATTCAGGGCATTTTCGCGAAATGCTGCGCTTCAGCTGAATATCTTTGATAATTATACATATACTCTTGAAACCATTATTCAGGCTAAGGCAAAAGGTTTACAGCTGGTATGTGTACCTGTTAGTGTAAATCCTGATTTAAGAAAATCAAAGCTTGTAAAAAATATGTTTGATTATGTTAGACGTTCGATATTTACTATGCTCAGAATGTTTATTATCTACCGTCCATTTAGATTTTTTGCAATACTTGCCGGTTTGTTCTTTTTGCCCGGTGCTTTTTTAGGATTGCGTTTTTTATGGTTTTATCTTACCGGCAGCGGCAGCGGTCATATTCAATCTTTAATTTTGTCTGCTATTTTAATTATTATAAGTGTGCAAATTGGAGTTATAGCTGTTCTTTCCGAACTTTTTTCAATAAACAGAAAAATCCTTGAAGATATTCAAAAACGGCTAAAAATGCAAGACTTGAAAAAAAATTAGGAAGTTATAAAATGTATAAAGATTAATTAAAAAATAAAGGTGTTTTTAATTTATGATAAAATTGGAATTTATATCTAAAATAAAAGATTTTTTTACATCTGCACAAACTGTTAAAATCATATCTTTTTTCTCTTTTACAATAATTTTAACCGCAATAATTTCGTCACAAAATTTCTTTTTTCAAAATATTATTGAAAACGGTATAAGCAAGCGTGATATTATTGCTCAAAAAACTTTGATAGTTGAAGATGTAAAACGTACAGAACAGCATAAAAAAGAAGTAGCTCAAAAAGTTGAACCTGTTATGGCTCCTGCTGAAGATGATTTTATTAAAGGCAATCTTCAGACACTTCAGTCTTCAATAATGCAAATCAGGCGAAAGGATATTGCAGATTCCGTAAAAAAAGAAGAAATAGGGATTCTTTTTGACCTTTCAAATAATTCAAAACGCGATTTTATTATAAATTATTTACTAAAAGCTGATGATAACAGTCTGCATGAAGTTTTTGACAAATCAGCAATTACGCTAACGAATATTCTTCAAAGAGGAATTACGGAAAAAGATTATGAGAAAGACAATATTGATAACATTATTTTAAATAATCTTGTCTCAAATGTTTCAAAACGTCAGGTTTCTGTTATAACTGCATTATTAGAGCAAGTCATAGTACCAAATCTTGTTGTTGATGAGTTCGCGACAGAAATAGCACGTAAAAATGCACAGAGTTCTGTAAAACCTTATGAAGTTATTTTTCAAAAAGGCGATAAAATATTATTTGAAGGTGAGCCTGTAACCAGATTAAAGCGAGATGCTCTTCGTCAGGCAGGGTATAATGTTTATGAGTTAAACTGGCAGGGGCTTGCAGGTATTTATATTATTGTATTTATTGCAACAGCACTGTTTATAGGGTTTATGAAATTTTTTGAAAAAGAATATCTTGAGCCTCGCTATATTTCAATATCTGCTGTTTTAGCAATGTTTCTTACTCTTATAGGTGTTATGCTGCCTATCGGATTCTCACCTTATGTAATTCCTATACCTGCTTTTTTGATGTTGATGTCTATATTTACGAATCCGCGTATTGCTCTGGTCGCTTCTGTTACGTTGTTGTCTGTAATGGCTGTTGGGTATCAGTATAATATACAATTTATAGTGACTTTCATATTGTTGACGATATTTTCTGTTATATTAATGTCACAAATTAAGTATGCAAAACGTGTTGATTTGATTAAAATTGGATTTAATATTTCTGTTGCAGGTGTGATAACAGTTTTGAGCATATATATTCTTGAAAAATGTTTAATTGATGTTGATAATGTTTTAATCTTAAAAGACGTTACTTTTATCTTTTTAAACGGTATACTCAGTTCTATTATAACTCTTGGTTCTCTCCCGTTGTTTGAAAGTACTTTTAAAATTATTACTTCATATGGACTTGCAGAACTTGGAGATCATAATCAAAAGCTTTTAAAACGACTCCAGATGGATGCTCCTGGAACTTACCATCACAGCTTGATGGTATCAAATTTGTGTGAGGCTGCTGCGGAAGCTATAGGAGCTGATCCTATTCTGGCACGTGTCGGAGCTTTATACCATGATATCGGAAAATTAAAACGTCCGTTATTCTTTGTAGAAAATCAATCATATTTTTTAATTGAAAATCCGCATAATAAATTTACTCCCAGAATCAGCAAAATGATTATCACGGCTCACCCTAAAGACGGTATAGAAATTGCAAAAGAATACGGTTTGCCTCAAGTTATTCAAAATTTCATTCTTCAGCATCACGGGGAAGGGCTTGCCAGTTATTTTTATAATCAGGCGGTTAAAGAGGAAGGTGCAGAGAATGTAAAGGAAGAACAATTCAGATACACCGGACCAAAACCCAATACAAAAGAAACGGCAATTTTAATGATTGCAGATGCTGTTGAATCTGCTGTGCGTTCTCTAAAAAATCCGACTCCGGATGAAATTGAATCAATGATAAATAAAATTATCGTTGAAAGATTAAATGACGGTCAATTATCTGATAGTCCTCTTACTTTGAGAGATATAAAAACTATTGCTTCCACTTTTTCAAGAATTTTACGAGGAATGCAGCATAACAGAATAAAATATCAGGAAAATCTTGCGGAGGAACTTCAAAAGCAGAAAATAAATATGCCGGCAAAACTTCTTGATGAGGATCTGGAAAATAAAATTAAACAGCTTGAAGGCGATAAAAAGTCCGATGAACACAAAAAATCTGAAGAGGATAAAAATGCCTGATTTCAATATATTCAGTGAAAATATTTATGATAGCTGGGAAGTTGATGAAAAAAGGTTTATAGATGTTGCTCGCGGTATTTTGAACTATTACTTATCACTGCCTTATGTTTATAAAACCTGTTGCTTAAATAATTTTGAGTATAATACAGTTTCATTTGATATTTTATATTGTGATAGTAAAAAAACACATCAAATTAATAAAGAATACAGAAATAAAGATTATGCTGCAGATATCATTACTTTTGCTATTTTTGCGGACAGTGACGAAAAAATTATTTTCGACGGTGAAATTAATCTTGGTGAAATTATAATAGCACTGGATAAAGTTGTTGATGAAGCTTCTAAAAAGAATGTTGCAAAAGAATATGAACTTGCCTTTTTAATAAGCCATGGCATTTTACATTTGTTGGGATTTGACCATCAAACAGAAGAAGATTATAATTTTATTATGGATTTACAAAATAAAGCGCTGGAAAGTATCGGGTATGACAAAGTTTAAACAGCAAGGATTTACAAATACGTTTAAAAATGCACGCAAAGGCATGCGTCTTGTATTGAAATCGGAAGTTAACATAAGGGTGCATTTTTGTATAGCAATGGCAGTACTTGCATTGGCTGTTGTTTTGGATTTTAGTATTGAGCGTATGTGTATATTACTTTTAACAATCGCTTTTGTTATAGTGACTGAAATGTTGAATTCTGCTGTAGAATTTTCTCTTGATGCTGTTTTTCATAATAGATATTCAAAACTGGTGGGTATGGCAAAAGATATTTCAGCAGGTGCGGTGATGTTTGCATCAGTTGTGGCAATAGTCGTCGGCGTATTGCTATTTGGCTCTGCTCTGTTGAATTTAATTACGTAATGTGTTCAAAAATAATGAACATTTAAACGAAAATTACAGTCATAATATTAAAATAAAAACCGCTTATAGCGGTTTTTATTTTTTTGATTAATATCTTTCAAGATATCTGTTGATTTCCCATTGAGAAACGTAAGTCCTAAAGGAATCCCATTCTTTTTTCTTAGAAGTTAAAAATTCATTAAATATGTGTTCTCCAAGTGCGGCACGTGAAACAAGCGACTTGTCAAAATAATCAAGAGCTTCTGCAAGACTCCCCGGTAATGCGTCAATCCTTTGTTTTTTACGTTCTTTGGTTGTCAGTTTATAGATGTTGCTTTCAACCGGAGCCGGCGGGTCAATTTTGTTTCTTACACCGTCAAGACATGATTCCAGAATTGCAGCGAATGCAAGATACGGATTGCAGGCAGGATCCGGCGAACGAAGTTCTACTCTTGTAGAACTTCCGCGTTTTGCCGGTACTCTTAAAAGAGCACTCCTGTTAGCCAGTGACCAGGCAAGATATACTGGAGCTTCATATCCCGGAACCAGACGTTTAAAGCTGTTTACGGTCGGATTTAATATCGCCGTTATACTTTTAACATGTTTCAGCATTCCGCCAATAGAATATTTTGCAATATCTGAAAGCTGATATTCAGAATTTTCATCATAAAATGCATTTTTCCCGTCTTTAAACAGTGAAATATTACAATGCATCCCAGAACCGTTGATACCGTAAATCGGTTTTGGCATAAATGTAGCATGAAGGTTATGTTTAGCAGCAATTGCTTTTACCGCAATTTTAAATGTTGCAACATTATCTGCAGCTGTTAGTGCATCTGCGTAGCGGAAATCAACTTCATGCTGTCCGTCTGCAACTTCATGGTGAGATGCTTCTATATCAAAGCCCATTTCCTGTAAAGTAAGAACAATATCTGAGCGCACATCTTCCCCTAAATCTTCAGGACCTACATCATAATAACCTGCACTGTCCTGCGTTGTTGTTGTTACATTGCCATCTTTATCTTTTGAAAAAAGGAAAAATTCCGCTTCCGGTCCGATGTTCATTGAAAATCCCATTTTTTCGGCTTCTCTCATAACACGTTTTAAGTTACATCTTGGACAGCCTTCAAACGGTGTACCGTCAGCATTATAAATATCGCAAATCAATCTTGCGGAATGCATTCCGTCTTTTTCTCTCCACGGAAGAAGCTGGAAAGAATTTTTGTCAGGGAAAAAGAACATGTCAGATGTTTCAATACTTCTAAAACCTTTGATAGATGAACCGTCCAGCATAATTTCGTTATTCAAAACTTTTTCAATATGTTGTGACGGAACTGTCATATTTTTGACCTGTCCGTTTAAGTCTACGAACTGCAATTTTATAAATTTTATATTGTAGTCTTTAATATACCCCTTAATATCATCTTCGCTGAATTGTCTGCTATCCAGACGTGTGTGGAAAAATTCTTTCATACAAACCTCTTTCCTAAAATCGTATTAACTTTTCTATTACAATACGTTTTGTCAAAAAGGTCAAGTATTTTAAGAAGAAAGTTTAAACAAAAAATTCATAGAAGTGTATGTCAAAATGAATGTTTTTCTAAAAATAGTGTTAAATATATAAAATTTTAGGGTATATATATATTGGAAACAGGGATATTAAGTTTAGGGACTAAAAAATTTGAGTTTTCTGAAACAGTTTACAACTGTCGGTTTAAAGATATTTGTAAAGAAATGTAACGAAATAAATAAGATATAGCAATTATATACTCAAAAAATACTTTATTAATATGTAAGCAATAAACATTATGAGAAATTAAATAAACACGAGACATAAACTACACACTAACTATTTACACTACCTACTACACACTAACCTTCTACACACACGAGGAATTACGTAAAAAGAATTCCGAACTCTATCTTCCAGATAGGGTTTTTTTTTGCGAGCGTGCCGCTCGACCCGTGACTTAGATGTTGCGTAAAACTTTTAGAATCTAAACTAAAGAAGGAACGTGCCGCTCGACCCGCGACTTAGAATTATTTTCCCTCTCTTGGAGAGGGATTAAGGGAGAGGGTTAATTTAGAAAATAGGAAGAAGATATGAGGTAGACCATTAAAGCTGACGGAGGGTCGGAAGGCAGGATGTCAGGCTATTTTCGTTTATAGCTATATTGGTAAAACTGGGACAAAATTTATTATTGATAATTTATTTTATTAATATTATTTGTGGAAAAATTATATCAATATATTTTTGATAATCTTCCGGTTCAAAAAATCCGACTGAAAATTCCGCACAATTATAACCAAGCTGCTGTGCTTCAGGGACTTCTATCGGCGGACCTGCAGGAGTTGAACGCGACGGATTTTTAGGGTTGGAAATTACTCCTGTACTTCTCAAAAGCGTTATAAGAAGCGATTTTTCTTTTACCTCATATTCTGTTAAACCTTTTGTGATGACGCCGAAGCCTTGCGTACCGACATATCTCTGCATAGGCGCGAAGTTTGTTTTAACTTCAATCCCCCTTGTTTTTGGCAGGTGCTTGCGCATATCATAATTCGGGTCAAATTCTCTTTTAATAATTGTATTCAAATCTTCTGAAAAAGTTTCCGTAACAGGTGATTTCAGGTTAAATTTTACCTGCCAGAGTTTGTTTTTAAGTTTGTTATCCCATTCTATTTTAAAGTTTACAAGTTCTCCCTGAACTTCTACTTTAACATCAAAAAAGCTCGTTTTTATTATATTGTTTTTGAATGAATAAATTTCTGCTTTTTCTCCCTTGTCATCTTCTACAGCACCGAAATTGTAAGTGTCCCCTTCATCTTTGAAGCGAACAAATTCCATTTTGACCTGACCTATACGGATTTTACCGTTTTTGACTTCAAAATTTATTTCGGGCTTTACGGCAGGCGAATATTTAAGAGTATAAATATCCGTAAAATCTTCTGTTACGGGGATTTTTTGCGTGTCATAGAGAAGAGAATTTTCTACCCCGTAATGTTTTGAAACAACTTTATATTCTGGTATTAGTTCTTTGCTGTCCATAACAGGTGTTTTAAAGTTATATTTGAGCCTTAATTCTTCAATAATTGTGTTTGCAATTTGTATAATTTTTTCGTAGCGTGTAATATTTTCTCTGTGTACTAAATCTGTCGAGCAGCCGTAAATACCGTCGTGCGCCTGATTTTTTAAAAGAAGCTTATATGCGTATTCTATAATTGCATTGTATTGTGAGCCGTATTTTTTTTGAAGTTTATCAGCCTGTTCAAGTAAATATGTACACTTTACGTTATATTGTTTTAGTTTCATTCTCGCGGAAAACGATCCTTGAAGAATGAATGTAAGACTGTTGTCTCTGAGTTCATCATTCCATTCAAACCTTTTGAAATTGTCTTTTACAAGTTCAAAGTATTCAAACGGGTTAGAAAGTTTTATTTCGTAATCTTCAAGCAGGCTGTTGACTTTATTTATTTGTTCTGTGATATCTGGTTCAACGCCTAAGTGATCTGCGCCAATAGGCAGCAAAAGATAATCTTTTGATTTCGCTGCAATTTTATCAAGATTTCCTTTGAGCCATTCGGCTTTTTGTTCAATTGTTAAAGGCGCAGAAAAAATATCCATAAAATATCCGCGGATAAGATTGACTGTATTAATTCCGTTAAATCTAAATTCTGACGGTATGTCCCCGCATCCTCTCCAGACAATGCATTTATCAATACCGAATTTTTTGAGTAAAGGTGGAATATTTTTACTGTGTCCGAAAGTGTCTGCAAAATATCCTATGAAATCTGTACAGCCGAAGTCCTTTGAAATTTTTAACCCTATTTCAAGATTTTTTTCAAAAACAGTTCTGTCTGTCAGAAATTCATCAATAAGTGTATAAAAAGGACCTATAAATAATTTTTTTTCTGCAATGAATTTTCTTACCTGTTTTTCTTTTTCAGGTCTTATTTCAAGGTAATCAAGAAGAGCGCTTACCTGTCCGTCAAAATAAAATGAAGGGATTTTGTTATCTTCAAGCAGATCAAGAACATTATCAAAGACTCTTAAAAGTCTTAATCTAAAAACTTCAAATTCTCTGTACCATTCTCTGTCCCAGTGAGTGTGTAAATACGCGATAACTTTCTTTTTCATAAATATTTTGTAGCATATTTCTATCATTAATGCAAAAAATTAAGAAATATGTTATAATAAAAAAAATTATATTAAAGAAAGGAATAGTGAATGAAAAGATTTCAAGAACTTAAAGGTTTATTAGGACTTCGATGTGACGTGTCAAGCGGCTACGCTTTCGGGGGGGGGGCACTGTAAGCTCCGCCGGAGGCAGAGAAGCTGACGGATTAAGATGCAAAGATGCCAAGAGGCAAAGAAGCGGAGCTAGTATCGTAAAAATTTTCCCTCTCTTGGGAGAGGGATTAAGGGAGAGGGTAAATTTAGAGGAAAAGAAGAAAAGAAGATATGAAGGCAGGCTATTTAGGGTAAATAATCTATATTTCGTCATTGCGGACAGCGCAGCAGATCCGCAATCGCAAGATATTTCTAAAATAAATCAGCCCTCACCTCAACCCTCTTCCATTGGAGAGGGTGCGAAACCGACTTATTCACCTTATAAAAAATCTGCATTCACCTTGGCTGAAGGTGCTACGCACGTAGCCCATTTTGACAATACACGTCGAGCCGCATTTACTCTTGCTGAAGTACTCATCACCCT
>CALUPR010000027.1 GCA_944322705.1 Candidatus Gastranaerophilales bacterium | reverse complement strand
ATAATCAAACCATGTGTTCTTTTACAGTCATCCTGAACTTGTTTCAGGATCTTATAATTGTAGACTTTGAGCCAATTTGTACAGGTTGGAAGTTGCTTAATTATACAAAATCAAACTGGTTCAAAATTGGACTTTATTATGACACAAAATTACAAAGAATATTTTTAAATTAGGCTAAAAACTCCCAAATTCAAAGAAAATTAGAAGTCCGATTAATGTCCAATTTTATTGTTGGGCTGAAAGACCAACCTATATCCTTCACATTTGGAATTAATTCTTAAATCTGTTCAGAAAAAAGTTAAAATATTAAAAGAAAAAACGCCAGAAGTGGAAGATATATTAAAACAAATTGGTCTTTTACATTTATTTTGTAATCAGTTTTAAACCAGTTATTCCGCAAAAAATAAGAGCAATACAAAAAATTCTTATAGCAGTCACCGGTTCTTTAAATAAAATAATTCCTAAGACTACCGTACCTAATGTTCCTATCCCTGTCCATATTGCATAAGCTGTTCCTAGCGGCAGACTTTTTAAGGCTAGTGCAAGAAAATAAAAACTTGCTATCATACATACAATAGTGATTATTGCAGGAATAACCAAAGTAAAGCCGTGAGAATATTTTAAACCTACTGCCCAACTTATTTCAAATATTCCGGCGATTAATAAATGAATCCATTCCATAATTTTTCCTTTCTGATTTTTACATAAATAAAAGAGATATTATTAGTTAATATCTCCCTGGTTTTTATCCTTCCGTGTACAAAGTTTACCTTTGCGTTTTCTCTCGGACCAGACCGGATTAATCCCCGCGGAACCCTAGAAAACTTTTTTTATTTAGTTTTTTGGTTTGGGACCGGCTTCAACAATTTCTTCAGGCATATCTGGATACTTGGCGGCGAAATTATCAACAAACATTTGTGCTAGTTTGTTTGCCTGTTTATCATATGCCGATTTATCAGCCCACATCTCTCTTGCGTCCAGGTTTCCGTTAGGCACACCAGGGCAAGACAGCGGATAATACACATTAAATATATCATGATGTTTAAATTCGACGTTGTCAAGCCATCCGTTTAAAGCAGCAGTAACCATTGCTCTTGTATACTCAAGTTTTATACGTTTTGCCCCTGAAGCTGCACTGCCGCCCGTCCAGCCTGTGTTTACAAGATAAACTTTTGTACCGTATTTTTCTAATTTTTCTCCAAGCATTTTTGCATAAACTGATGCATCCATAGGCATAAAAGGTTCTCCAAATAATGTTGAGAATGTCGGCTGCGGTTCTGTTATTCCGCGTTCAGTTCCTGCAAGTTTTGATGTGAAACCAGTTACAAAATGGTACATTGCGGCTTGTTTATCAAGCTTTGATATCGGCGGTAAAACCCCAAAAGCATCAGCGGTTAAGAAAATTACAACTTTAGGGATTCCTCCTATTCCAGGAATTTGAGCATTTTCAATATAATCTACAGGATAACCTGCCCGCGTGTTTTCGGTTATACTTCCGTCATTAAAGTCTATTTCACGTGTTTGAGGATCAATAATAATATTTTCTACAAGTGTTCCGAACTTGATTGCATTATAAATCTGAGGCTCATGTTCTTTTGACAGATTTATACATTTAGCGTAGCAGCCGCCCTCAAAGTTAAAGATTCCGTCAGGTGACCATCCGTGTTCATCATCACCTATAAGTTTTCTGTTCGGATCTGCAGAAAGTGTGGTTTTACCGGTACCGGAAAGACCGAAGAAAATTGCAGTTTCTTTGGTTTTAGGATCCATATTAGCAGAACAATGCATAGGGAGAACATTTTTCTTAATCATTACATAATTCATTGTTGAAAATACTGATTTTTTTATTTCTCCGGAATATTGAGAACCGCATATAAGTATTTCGTGAGCTTCATAGTCAATAATAATTGCAGCCTCAGAGTTTACACCGTCGCTTTCAGGATTACATTTAAATCCCGGAACGCAAAGGATAGTATAATCAGGCTCTCCGTAATTCGTAAGTTCAATTGATGTCGGGCGAATTAACAATTGATGAATAAATAAATTCTGGCTTGCCATTTCATTTATAATACGAAATTTCTGGGTATATTTGTTATCTGCACCGGCGAAACCGTCGAATATAAAAATTTCTCTGTTTTCTAAATATGCAGCCATTTTATTCTTGATTATATTAAATTTCTCACGGCTTATTGGTTTGTTGACCTTTCCCCAGGCTATCTCATTGTGTATTGCAGGGGTATCAACAATAAACTTATCTTTAGGTGAACGACCTGTATATTTCCCCGTTGTAACAACAAGTGCTCCTGTACTGCTTAAAATACCTTCATTTCGGCGTAGCGCAGCTTCGGTTAATTGTGCCGGACTTAAATTCCGGTATATAGTTTTAGTATTAATAATTCCAAGTTTCTCAATTCCGTAAGTTTCCATAAATCTCACCTCGTAATATGCAAATTTTACTCTAAATTTTATAAAAGTTCAATGTTTTTATGTGCTATTACATGTATAAATTGACATAAGTTTAACCAAAATATATAATTTATGTATTATGAAAAATATTAAATTATACATTATTTTATTTGTTTTGATAAGTATTTCAGCCTTTTATTATTTTATTTCAAATAAAGAAGTTACCTTTTTATATCTAAATCCTTATACTGAAACAAAAGGGTTCAGAGATATTGCAGTTACTATAAAAACTCTTGATAAAGCTCTTGATTTTACTCAAAATATTTCTGAACGTGACGGCTATCCTTTTAAGTATATATTCAAAAATGCTTACGGTTCAGGCTTTTTAAAGAATAACCCTATACCGAATGATCTGGATTTCGCTGTAGGAGTTTATTTGGGGGAGTATGTGTATGACGGGAGCAACGCAGATGAAATCGCAAATTCCATAGTTGATAAGATGGATTCTTTTCAATATTTGTTTAACTCATATATAAATACGCTGAATGACGGTTCTTTATATATTGATAAAACAATTTTTCAGATTCTGAACGATACTGCATCAGTTCACAGAAGAAATGTTCAGGTAGTATCATCTTCAATTCCTACTGTTCTTGCTGGGCGGGATTATATCAGGTATACTCAAAAAACAATGGATGGTACTCCTGACGGTGAAAAGGTTGAGCTTCCCTATATTTTAAAATCTAATGAAATTTTAATAGAAGAATACCCGCCTATAAACCTGTTTAGTGATTCAATATTATATAACAGTAATATGCCACGTTATATGCGGACAATATCCATAATACCTGAATTTTTTGTTAAGATAAAATCAAACGATAAAAATGTAACTGTTGAAGTGGTCCCTGAAGCATTTTTAGGTGAAAGGCTTCAGTTATCGCGAAGATTTTTTGCTTCTACAGTTTTTGTTGGTATAAATTCAGCCGGATATTTGAATAATTTATCTTATATTAAAGAAGATGAGGATTATCTGTATTATAGAATGTTTTCTTACAGAAGACATCTTCAGGAAATATCCAATTTAAAACTGATTAAAGACAGACCTGTAAAAATGCTTAAACGAATAATGCAGACTGCAGATATAATTTCTCCTGTCATAGATAAACAAGATTACAGTGAAATTGCTGATATTGTAAATCAAAATTTATCAGATCGTGATATTCAACTATTAAATGAGTACTCCAATATATGTGTAAATATATATTTAATTCAAGAATCTCCTCAATTATTTTTGCGTCTGCTTGAAGAACAAAAAATACGGGTTATGTATGACACTATGACAAAATGTCTTGATGAATTGGAGATGCGTGCTGAAATTAGTGAGGGAATGATTGATAATCTGAGAAAATTTCAAGTTGCACAACTTCAGAAAATGTTTTTGCTGCAAAATTCTTCAGAAGTTATTGCGTTTAGAGATTTATTGCTCGCAAAAAATTTGGATAATATTCAACGGATAATTAATAAGACTATTTTCGAAAAATTACATGATAAAGATAAATTAAATTCATATATAGATTTGTTTAATAAAATTTATACAGATGCAGGTTATCATAAAGTCACTTTATATTGGCTTGATCGTAATACTATGGGTGTTTTAAATGACAGTTTCACAAAAAATATAAAAGATTTTAAGCAATTCGCAGCAGAAAATAATCTGGCTGATACCGAATATAAACTTTTAAAACCTGGAGAAAATCCTAAAACAGCAGTTAAATACACTGTTTGGGCAAGATATAATTCTTCGTACGAAGAAGATATAAATTATCAAAAATTACGGAAAGCCCTCTTAGATGATAAAAAGAATTTCAAATTAAAACGAAAATTTGTCATTATACCCTAAGCCAATATTTTATCTTTAAACTTATAACAAATGGCATAGTAAGAAATTATATAGGCTGTAATTTTTACGATATAAATATATTTATTCGGATCAAACGGTATGAATATAAGATTATCGGCAGCATAGAGGACAATACCGATTAAAGCTATATTTAGAAATGTTTTCAGAATTTTTTTGTAATCTAAGTAATCAAAACTTCTGAATTTTACAAACAAATTAATAAAGACAAGTATAACTTCACTCATAAATAAAACAACAGCAGCACCGAGAACAGAATATAAGTCTATCATTTTTATATTTATGAAATATGCAGCAGCAGCAATTAAAACACTAAAAAACATTTCTATGTAGGTTCTGTTTTTGAGGTGGTATTTTATGTTAATGAGTTTCATAAATTCGTGTAAAAATATTCCTGAAGCAAAAAACGGCAGCATGAGAGATATTGTTTTATAGTTTTCAGGCAGAATAATATGAACTATATCTTTTGAAAAATAACAAAATACACATACTAAAGGTAAAACCAGAAAGCAGTATAACTGAAGAATGTTGGTAAAATATGTTTTATAAAGTCGTTTTAACTCAAATTTTCTGATTAGAACAGGAAAGCTTGCAAAAGTAAAGACAGTGACAAGAGGTTGAATTATACTGCCGGATAATATCCAGGCAATACCTGTAATTGCTGTATTCAGATATTCATGCATATGTTGGAATATAAGTTTTGAATAATTTAAAATAGCCCAATAAGAGGTGTTTGTAACAATTAACGGAAGAGCATATTTTAAAATTTCAAAGAGAATATATTTGTTTATCTTAAATTCAATCTTATAGTTAAGATAAATTTGCCGTATTATATAAATATCAATAAATAATATGGCAACCAGCATTGCAAATAGTACTGCATGTGCATTCGGTATTATTCGTGTAATTGCAAAAAACAAAACTATGAATGAAAGCTGGTACATTAATATACTAAAAGTATACAATTTGGCTTTATTTCTTACTCGTAATATTTGATAGAGAAATTGTCTTATTCCGCAAGGGATAACAATTAATATTGAAAGTAAGAATGCAGTGTTGTCTACGGCAAATTTTTCAAGAATTATATCTTTAAACGAAAAATAACAGATAATTATAATAGTATATACAATAACAGAAAGCCAAAAAATGCTGGAAAAGAAAGTAGCAAGTGCATTTTTAATGTTATACTTTTCATAAAATCTGAGTACTGCTTTAGTAATCCAGTCAAAAGAGCAGGTACAGATCAAGTTTACAATCTGTAGTGCAATAAGATAAATACTTATTTGTTTTTCACTTAAAAAGTAAGCATATAGCGGAATTATAATAACGGAGTTTAAAATAATCAAAATTCTTGACGGAAGGTAAGTCATTATATTGTTAAAAATAAGATAATAATTTCTTCTTATACTGCCTTCCATTCTAAATCCGCTCTTTTATAATATTCAATAAAAATATTATATCATACTAAGAAAAAATATTTATATTCTAATACTTTTTTCGCATAAAATTCCTTCTAAAAGAGTAAATAATGTATTTGTATACATAAAAGAAAGGAATATTCTATGCAAAATGAAAAAGATAAAGAAACAATGAAAGAAAAAATACATGATGCAGCACATAAAACTAAAGAAAAAGCTTCGGAAATTAAAGAAAATATAAAAGCTGATGCCGAAAAAGCTAAAGAAAAAGCTCATGAAGTAAAAGAAGATATTAAAGAAAAGGCACATAACGTCAAGGAAAAAGTCGCGGAAAAGATAGACGAAGTAAAAGAAAAAGATAAAGCAAAGAAATTGGAAAAAGAAAAAGAGAAAAATGCTTAAAAAAAAGAGGCTTATAAAGCCTCTTTTTTAATCCATTGTTTTGAACCTTGTCAATACTGCATTTTTAATATAATTATCATCCGATTTTAAAGCTTTTATTAAAATTTCGTTATCAGGTTTTGCTCCTGCATTAATCAAGAGTTCAACAATTTTGGGCTGCTTTTTTTGAATTGCATACGCAAGAGGTTTTGTGTATCCGACTTCTTTATTAACATCGGCTCCGTATTCAATTAAAGTCTGGACAATCTGGGCATCCTTGTTCCTTATTGCCATAATTAAAGGAGAAAGTCCTGCTATTTCTTTATTAGGATCTACTTTATTTTCAAGCAGCATTTTTACAATTTCATTCTGGTTGCTTGAAATTGCAACATAAATTGCAGGAGCCTTCAAAAATGTAGCCTCAGGACTCATGCCTGATTTCAAAAATAAATCGACAAGTTGTACATTCCCGTTGCTGATTGCTCCGAAGAAATTATATGTGTTATATGCAATGCCCTGCGCCTGAATTTTTGCGATATATGCCTGATGCATATCTGTTTCGGCATCAGCAAAAACTGCGGTTTGCATTGCCAGAATCATACACAATAATACAAAAAGTTTTTTCATATTCCCTCCTTCTTAATAAGAACATAATATCATTTTTTATCAATTTTGTATACTGTTTACAGCTTCATGAGAAGAAAAAGCAATATCATTTTGATTAATTAATTTTCTTAAACCTAACTTTAAAGTAGAGGCTGCAATTTCACGATTATTAAAGATAATTATAACTCTGACTTTTTTACTTTTTAAAGTTAATACAAGATCTTCCAGTGCAAATACAGCCGAAATATCTATACTTTTCAGATTTGAACAATCTATAATTACATTTTTGTATTCAAGAACTTGATTCATTCTTGCAGCAATTTGTGACGCGGAACCGAAAAACAGAGTTCCGTCTATATGCATAATCATTGTATCATTTTTTAAATCTTCATCAATATAATTTTTATCAGTAATGTCAGATAACTCCATAAGTTTTATATCTGTTTGTTTTGCAATATTTGCAGCGAAAAGAATTGAGGATAAAACAACACCTACTCCTACTGCAAGCATTAAATCATCGAAAATTGTAATTAAAAATACTAAAAACATTACAAGTAAATCATTTCGCGGTGCAGCTTTTAACAGTTTAATAAATTTATAATCCACAATACTAACCCCGACTTTAATCAAAATTCCGGCAAGAACTGCAAGTGGAATTTTTGCTGCAACCGGCGCAAAGAAAACTAATATCAAGATAAGAAATATTGAGTGAATAACGCCGGACAATCGTGTTTTCCCGCCGCTTTTAATATTTACGGCAGTTCTCATTGTTGCTCCGCAGGAAACAAGACCGCCAAACAGAGCAGAAACAAGATTGCCTATCCCCTGTCCGATCAATTCTCTGTTGGAATCATGTTTAGTTTTCGTCATAGAATCTGCAACAAGCGAGGTTAAAAGAGAATCTATAGAACCTAAAACTGCAATTGTCAAAGCTATTGGGATAATTGTTTCAATATTGCCGAGAGTAAAATCCGGTAAAATCAGTGAAGGTAGACTTCTTGGGATTTCTCCTATTGTATTAACATCAAAGTTAAGTAAAATTGATGCAGCTGTTCCGACAATCAATGCAATTAAAGGCGGCGGAACAATTTTAGAAATTCTTTTAGGAGTAAAAAAAACTATACCGAGAGCAATGCACCCGAGTATTATACTTTGAAAATCCAAATTATGAAAAGATTTTACTGCGTTTATCAAGCCTTCAACAGGAGTTCCTGAGAAATTCAAACCCAATAGAGGATTAATTTGCAAAAGAATTATAATTGCACCTATACCGCTCATAAATCCGGAAATCACAGGATAAGGTATAAAATTAACCAATTTCCCTACTTTAAAAATTCCGAGAATAATCTGAAAAATACCGGATAGAAATATTGCGGTAAAAATAAGTTCAGGATTGGAAGAATGCATCGCAACAACTGATGCGGCTACAACTGTAAGCGGTCCGGTGGGACCTGATATTTGAGTTGGAGTCCCTCCAAATATGGAAGCGAGCATCCCTACAATTATAGCACCGTATATCCCTGCAGTAGCTCCCAGACCGCTGGAAACTCCGAATGCTATTGCAAGAGGCAGCGCAATTATTCCGGCCGTAATTCCGCCTGTTAAATCGCCTTTAAAGTTTGATAATATATTGGTCTTCATATTATTATTAATCCTATACGGTTTTCCCAGTATACCAGAAATTTATTGATTTTTCAATAATATTAAACCAATCCTTCTTTTAAAGCTTTTACGGCTGCTTGTGTACGGTCATCTACAACCAGTTTCTGTATTATATTGCAGACATGAGCTTTTGCTGTATGCTCGGAAATTGTCAGCTCTTGAGCTATTTCATTATTGGAAAGCCCGTCAACAACAAGTTTTAATACTTCATATTCTCTTTGAGTAAGATTAGCATGCTGTTCTTTAAACATTGCTCTTGACATTTGACGCGGAGGAATTACACCGCAGTTTTTCTCTCTGAGAATTGGTACAACCTGCGGGTCAAGCCACATTGCCCCATCGACAACAGTTTTAATAACCATCTTTAAGATATCTGTACTGATATCTTTCATTGCATAAGCACAGGCGCCGGCATGAAGGGCATCAAGTACTTCCTGTTCACTAAGATGCGATGTTAAAATAATGACTTTAGCTTTATTGTTTATTTCAAGAATTCTTTTTGTTGCTTCTATTCCCGATATATCAGGAAGTCCGATATCCATAATAACTATATCGGGATGGTTCGTCCTGAATTTTTCTACAGCTTCTTTACCGGTTTGGGCTTCAGATGTTACTTCTATATCATTTTGTCCTTCAAAAAGTGACTTTAATCCTACTCTGATGAGCTTTTGATCTTCTACAAGTAATACATTTATTGTCATAATTTTTTTCTCCTGTATTACTTATAAATTTTTTTTTCAGGTAATTAATCCCGTAATTGTTAAGATTTTAGTCCTATCTTATCCAAAGCTGATTAATAAATAATATTTGGATTTAGATGGGAAGTAAAATTTCTTTTAATATAAATTTTGAAAAGAGGTTTATTTTTTGAAAAAAATAATGTATAATTATCCTGTCTTAATTAGTATGCAGTTAGAAAATTAAAAGGAGATTTTATGAGCGACGAAAACAAACAGGGTAATCAAGATTACAACAGATGGTCAGTAAGTCCTGACTTCCAGAAATTTTTGGCAACGATATTTGCATCATTCGTTGGGGCTCTTATTGCATTATGCTTGTATTATGCATCTATAGGAACTCCGGTTAGATGTTCATGCCCGATGCCGTTCCCCAGCTATGATGCACCAATGTACTATGGCAGTGAATATGGTATGGATTGTCCGTATAAAAAACACAATATGAAGCCATACAAAAAACATGTAAAACAGGCTCCTGCCAAAAAAGCTCCAAAGGCAGAAAAGTAAATATTAAAAAGCCTCTTTTAAAAGAGGCTTTTTAATTTATATAATTTTGTTAAATTCATTAATGATTTTTTCGTTTTTCAAAGCTTCTTTTTCAAGCTCGGCTGTTCTTTGGGCAGCCAAAAGAAAACTTTTCGGCAATAATTTTTCAGGATGAAATTTTTTAGCTATAAATTTTTTACCGGGATATTTTATAACTCCAAACTCATCAAGACCGGTTCTGCCATAATCCCAAAATTCGTCGACAATTTCATTGGTTGAATTATTTATAATTTGAAGGGAATTTTCTTTTTCAGGGCAGAATTTAATATCAAAATTAGTACATTTATCCATTTCATTTTTAAATTTCAAAAAGCCTTTTTTCCCTGTTTCTGTATTAATTTTTACTAATTCACCAAGTTTTAGCAGTTCAGATTTATTATTAGGCATTCTGAATGCCATTCCGAATTGCGGGTTTTGTCCGATACGATTAATGTTTGTCTGCATAATTTCTCCTTTTTTTATTTTGCAACAATTTATGTAAAAAATGAAAATAAAAATTTTTGCTAATAATTTAATTAAATCTTAATATTAATAAATGGCAAAATATTTTATTTTGAGCTATTATATAAATGATAAATATACATAAGGTGTATTGTGATATGAAGTACTCAAAATATTCGGTTGTAATAATAGGAAGTGGTATTGCAGGTTTGTACGCGGCATTAAAAACAGAGCAGCAGGTAAACCTCAATGACGGATTACTGCTTGTTACCAAGTCGAAATTTGGAGAAAGTAATTCATTATATGCTCAAGGCGGTATTGTCGGTGTTATGAAAGAAAATAAAACTGATTCAACCGCTTCCCATATATCGGACACTATTAAAGCAGGTGCGGGATTAAGCGAATTTAATACCGTAAAATATATTTCAGAGCTTTCGGATACAGTAATAAAAGATTTGTTGAAATTCGGTGTTGAATTTGACCGTGATGCTGAAAATAATTTTTGCTTTACCAGAGAAGCTGCTCACAGTGTAAGACGTATACTTCATTGCGGCGGAGATGCAACCGGAAGAATGATTGAACTTGCTTTGTGTCAGAAAGCCCAAGAAAATGAGAATATTGATATTTATGAAAACACATGTGCTGTAGAACTCATAGTTAATTCAAAGAATGAATGCCGTGGAGTCATTGTGTTTAATGATGAAACGCAGGAATATGAAACAATCTATTCTTCCGTAGTTATTCTTGCAACCGGAGGAATAGGGCAGTTATATAAATATACGACAAATCCTTCAGGTGCAACGGGTGATGGTATTGCTCTTGCATACAGGGCAGGGGCTGTTATGCAGGATATGGAGTTTGTTCAATTCCATCCGACAGCACTTGCTATAGACGGAGAAGAAAACCGATTTTTAATATCGGAAGCGGTCAGAGGGGAAGGTGCAAAGCTTTGTGATGCTGACGGTGTGGAATTTATGTCAAAATATGACGAAAGAAAAGAACTTGCTCCAAGGGATATTGTTACGCGCGCAAATTTCTGTGAAATGAGCGAACATAAAGTTGATAATGTGTATTTAAATGCTGCTTGTATTGAAAAAGACAAACTTTTTAAGCGTTTTCCGACTATTTCAAAAAAATGTATGGAAAATGGTATTGATATTTCGCATGACTTTATTCCGGTAGCACCTGCCGCTCATTATTTTATGGGAGGTATAAAAACCAATTTGAATGGTGAAACATCTTTAAAAGGTCTTTATGCTATTGGAGAAACTTCATCAACAGGTTTGCATGGCGGCAACAGACTCGCAAGCAATTCATTATTGGAATGCGTTGTGTGTGCATATTCCGTAGCCCAGTATCTTAAAGCATCAGAAATAAAGACCCCAAAACAAATTGATGAAGATATAAAATCTTTAATAGATAAATATTCGGATGAAGATGTTATATTAGATGAGATTGATATCCTATCGCTAAAGAAAAAATTGCAGGATATAATGTGGAATGATGTTGGAATATTCAGAAGTGAAAAAACTTTATCAGACGCTATTGAACAGATTAGAAAGCTGAAATTACAATTCCCCCGCAGCTATAAGTGTTTAAGCAGAGAAGAATACGAATTTAAAAATATGCTTACAGTATCTATGCTTATAGCTTATTGTGCACTTGAAAGAAAAGAATCCAGAGGAGCACATTATAGAATTGATTTCCCGAATATTCAAGATGAAGCTGTTCATAGTTTTATAACGAGAGAAGAAGGAGTACCGGATTTTGTTAAATAAATTTTATATGCAGGAACATGTTAAATCTGCATTAAAAGAGGATATAGGTTTTGGCGATGTTACTACGGAAAATCTTGCAGGAGCAGATGATGTATTAAAAGCAGAATTAAATACTCGAAGTGACGGCATTTTATGCGGGTGTGAGGTTTTTAAATGTGTTTTTAAAATTCTTTCAGATGATATAAAAATAGATTTCTATTTCAAAGACGGCGACAGAATAAAAAAAGGAGACAAAATCGCAGATATTTCCGGACCTGCAAAAGAATTACTTATGGGTGAAAGAGTTGCTTTGAATTATATTCAGAGGATGTCAGGTATTGCAACTGAAACGAAAAAATATCAGGATGCCATATCGCCTTACCATGCCAAAATAGTTGATACAAGAAAAACGACTCCGAATTTCAGGATGTTTGAAAAATATGCCGTAAAAACCGGAGGCGGAGCTTTACACAGGTTTAATCTTTCTGATTGTGCCATGATTAAAGATAATCATATAAGACTTGCAGGTTCTATAACAAATGCAGTAAACAAATTACGTAAAAATTTATCGCATGCTCATAAGATAGAGGTTGAATGCGATACTTTAGAACAGGTAAAAGAAGCAGTCAGTTTGAATGTTGATATTATTATGCTTGATAATATGTCCGTAGATGTAATGCGTGAAGCTGTTAAAGCAATTAATCATACTGCTGTAGTTGAGGCAAGCGGGAATGTAAGGCTTGAAACTGTTAATGAAATAGCTTCAACAGGTGTCGATATTATTTCATCCAGTGCAATTGTTGCCAAGGCTTCAACTTTAGATCTGGCTCTTGATATGTAGCCTGCGATATATAACATTTATTAAAATAGTGTCACGCTTTATTTTCAGGCTTATTTATATTAATTGTAAATTTTCTTAAATACATTAGCAAAAAATTTTTTTCTTTGTTTTAAAATGAATGTATAAGATATAATTTTTTGGTGAAAAAATGAAAATAAATTCAATACTTTATGATACGTCCTTTAAACAGGACAATATAAGGCTCCATTCGGAATCTCATAATTTTAGAGAAAAGAATAGCGCGGGCTTGTATGATAAAAACAGAGGATATAATGTATATTGCGGCAGTTTTACGGGAAAGAGTAAACCTGCCGCAACTGTTTTAGATAAGATTCTTGACAGCGGTTGGTTTGGAAAGCTTGCAAAATATGCGGAGGAACATAATATTTCTGCCAGTGCACTTATTGCACTTGTTCTTGCCGGTATTATGAGACCTGCAACAATTCTTTCCTTGCCGGGAAAAGAAGATAAAGAAGATAAAACATATGCTGCAGGGCATGCAATTGCATCCGGTATTATAGGCTTTTTGGTTTCAACAGCCGTAACCAGCCCTTTTGACGAATCAATACATAAATTGTTTAATAACAAAAAATTTCAACGTAAAAAATTCAGAACTCTTGACGAAACAATTGCAGATTTGACTAAGCAAAAAGAAGCAGGAACAATTACAAAAGAAGCAAAACAAACTTTAAAGGATTTAACAAGACGCAGAAATGCTTTAAATACTCTTGTTAAAAATATTCCGGACTGGATAATCGGTGTTCCCAGAGCAATTCTTACAATTGCACTTATTCCGCCGATCTTGAAATATGTATTCGGCGTTGAAAAGAAAAAGAAACCTGCAACGTCAGAAAATAAAAATGTTAACACTAATAATACGGATACCCCAAAAATGGACTTTTTAGACAAACCCGCTTTTGAAGAATTCAAAGGAGGTGTCAAGTAATGAATATTACGATTAATAATACACTTCCAAGAAATAATAATAACAGAGTTAATTACCAATTTAAACAGCCTGCTTTTACTTCAAAGATACAACCGGCTGAAGATATGGTTAGTAAAGCAGTAAAAGAAAAATCACAATTCTTTAAATTTTTCAGTGATAAATATGAACAATTTACTGACAGTATTGCCGAAAAATTTACCTCAAGAATTGTTGAGTCAGAGGCTTTATCAAAACTTGCAGACAAATTTAAAAACAGTGAAAATCTTTATCAGCATTGTTTAACAATCGGTTCTGTAATTACAAGCGGTTTGTATATGCAAAGAACTCTTGCAAATGACAAACTTGACAAAGACAGAAAAAATACACTGGCTGTTAATCAGGGACTTACATTTGCTGTTTCAACAGTCGGTGCTTACGCACTTGATAAATATGTAAAAGGCTGGTGGGATAACGTAACCGCAAGATTTGCAGGACATCTGTTGGGTGATCCTAAAAATTTCTATAAAGATTACTTAAAACAAAAACAAGCCATAATTGATGCTAATAAAGAACTTATTAAAAATGCTAAAGCTAAAGGTGTAAAACCTGAATTACAGGCATTACCTAAGGTTACAAAACTGGTTGAAAAACATAATTATTACAAAACTTTATTAAAAACATCACAAACTGATGCCAGAACATTAATGACAAAAGTAAAAGGTATGTCACCTTTAAGGTCAATGATAGTATTCGGTTTTGTATATCGTTATTTTGTTCCGGTTGTTGTAACAAAACCGGCAAACTTCTTATGTGAAAAGTATCTTGCCAATAAAAAAGCTAAGGCACAAGCTTCTGATAAAAAAATCGGTTAACAATGATTTATGCGCTTAACAATACATCTTCAAACATTAATTTTACTTCTAATTTAAGATGTGTGTATAACAGAAGTACAAATGCATTGAAGTATATGAATACTACAAAATTATTCCGTCAAGATCTGGATTGGGACGGATTTGCAGAGCTGCTGATCTCTAAATACAAAGACGTTGATAAAGTTAATATTTATTCTTATGCTTGTTCAGATGGGTCGGAGCCATACTCTCTTGTTATAAAGCTGCTTGAAAAATCTGAAAAATTGAAAATTAATTGTGACAAATTTTTCCCGATACGTGCAAAAGATATTGATAAAAAAATGATATCTCTGGCATCTGACGGTTTGCTGCCGGTGCACAAAACGGAAGAGAATATTCTTAAAAAATATCCTCATTATTTTATAAAAACAAATCTAAAACTTCCTGAGAATTACGGCAGTGATGCGGTTTGGAAAGTAAAACCATTATTGCGGAATAAGGTTATTTTTCAGCAAAATGATATAACACGTGATATTTATTCGGTAAAACCTGATAATACCGTTGTGATGGCTCGTAATTTCTGGATATATTTAGATGGTGATGCACAAAGAAATGTGCTGGCTAAAGATTTGCATACATTACTCAGAAAAAATTCTATGCTTGTTACAGGTAATTCTGAAAATATAATACAATGTGATGTTGTCAGTATGCTGGAAAAATTAGGCTTTTCAAAAACTCATATAAATAATGTTTTTGAGGCGCCGGTAAAAAAGCAAAATTTCAAATGGATATATTACTAAGTGTGTAGTAAAAATTTGTTTTTTGCTTGATTAAAAAAGATTTTTATTGTATATTTTCAATAAAATACGGGGTATATTGGTGGAAAAAGATTTTTTGGATTTAGAGTTAATAGCCAAAGAATGCGGTCTTTTAGAAGAAACTGACGTTAACTCGGTTATCCAAAAAATACAAGCACTTGATGAAACTTGTGAAGATGAAAATCTTGTTAAAATATACAATTACTTTCTTTCAATAGCAAAAAATCCTGATGTTTTAATGTGTGTTATTCAATGTTCGGATAAAATCCGTGATAAATCAACTTTGAGTCCGCTTTTGGATTTGTTGCTAATGAAAAATATTGAAGGTGATAAGGATTCTCTGATAAATGTCAGAGTAATGTGTGCTAAGGCAATTGCAAATTTGAAAGACACATCTGCAGTTACTCCGCTTCTATACTGTCTTAATAATAAAGATGAAAATTATAAAGTCCGTCTTGCATGTGCTGACGCTCTCGGGCGAATAGGCGACAGATATGCCGTAGCTCCGTTAATAGAAGTTGTAAAGGATGAGAGTGAAAAATCAGTATATTTGCGAGAATCAGCGGCATCCGCTCTGGGCATGCTAGGTGATATAAGGGCAGTAGATCCGCTTGTAAGTATTCTTGAAGCTCAAAAAGGTATATGGAATAAATTTACTTTTTTAAAAGAACGTGTTATAGAAGCACTTGGGAAACTCAGATGTGATGATAACGAGAGAGTTTTTAATGCTTTAAAAAATTCTCTGCTGGACGAATCTCCGCAAATAAGAATTAATGCAATAGAAGCCATAATGGATACTGATAATCCGCAGGCTGTAGAAGCAATAAAGAACTGTCTTGTGGAAGATAAAGATGAAGAAGTTAAGAAAAATGCTTTGATAGCTCTGTATAATCTGATAGGACGTAAAATATTGGATGAAGTCGCAAACGGTTCAGATTACTCTGACTCTTTGAAAATGGAGGCTGTTTCAATGATATCAGAGTATGAAGATGAAGGAGCAAGCGAAGATGCCTAGAGGAATAGTACTTTTATCGGGCGGGCTTGATTCTCTTGTAAGTTTGGGATTAGGAAAAGAAAAGTATAAAATCAGTCTGGCATTAACTTTTGATTACGGACAAAAGTCTGCACAGCAAGAAATAGATGCGGCATCTAAAATCTGTAAATATTACGATTTAAAACACAAAGTAATGAAACTGGATTGGCTTAAAAATATTACACACACCGCATTGGTAGGAGATAAAAAGTTACCGCAGGGGCAGGCTCTAAAAAATCCTGTTCGTTCGGCTCAAAATGTTTGGGTTCCTAACAGAAACGGACTTTTTTTGAATTTTGCTGCTGCTTTTGCAGACGGAGAAGATTATGACTATATAATAATAGGTGCTAATAAAGAAGAGGGACGTACTTTTCCGGATAATTCAGCGGAGTTTATAGAGAAAATAAATGATTGTTTTAAATTTTCTACCCGCAAGCAGCCAAAAGTTATTGCGCCCTTGCTAAATTCCGATAAAAATGATATAGTAAAGCTGGCATTGGATAATAAAATCCCGCTTGAATATGTCAGAAGCTGTTATGACGGCGGTGACAAACATTGCGGAAAGTGTGAATCTTGTATGAGATTAAAAAATGCTTTGTTGTACAATAATGATAATCGTTATATAGAGGAACTTTTTTGAAAACAAAATTAATTGAAGATGAAATAAAATACGAAGGATGGCAGCTTGCACCGCATTGGATATATAAAAATTTCAAGATTCAAGGCGATGCTATTGTTGCGTTTATAGGTGAATGCGAAGTAAAACTTTCTGAAATGGTTGATATTGAAGATGTCATAAACAATGAGCCTATATATAGCAAATCCATGCTGAGTTTTATTTCTGAACAGTTTAATGTAGGGCTTGTAGAGGGCGTTTTCAGGCAGAGGCTTTTAATATGTATTATCAAAGAAGCTCTTGAAAAACGCGGGTTTAAGATAAAACGAAACGGTGATGATCTGTTTTTTGATGATAAAAAACTTACTGTTTCTATTGCTACAAAGTCGGTAAACTCAATTTTAATCCATACAGGTATTAATATTGATTCACAGGGGGCACCGGTTCAAGCAAGCGGTTTGTCAAGTGAGCTTGGAATTTTTGATATAGAAAATTTTGCAAAAGAAATTATGGATAAGTATTCAAATGAAATTGATGATATAATATTGGCATCAACAAAAGTCAGAGGTGTATAATGGAAGAAGATTTAAAAAGACCTTCTCATATAAGTTATAAAGAATATCAAAAGAAAGTTACGAAAAATCCAAATGAAGGAATAATAATATTTGTTTCGGCATTTTTTATATTATTGCTGCTGTTTTTAGGAATAGCCAAACAAATTTCACCTGAAGTAGATGTTTCAATAGGTGATGATACGCAGCAAACAACGGTTGATGATGATATGTATAAATCTTCTGTTGATGCAAGATTAAAGCTTTTACAAGAAGAAGACAACCGAATTCAAGATGATAAAATGTTCAATGATTCTCTTGAAGAAAAAGTTGTAATTCCTGAAGATAAAGAAGCACATAAAACTGCAGAAAAACAAACTGAGGAAGAGCCTATAACATTGCCTGATCAAGAGGCTAATCCTAAACCTGAACAAACAGCATCTCCGGCTCCGAAAACTGTTTCCGCTCAGCAAAATGTATCTGCAAAAGTTGTTGTAGGCTACTATGCAACAAAAGAACAGGCAGAAGTTGCAAAAGGTATAATAACTGAATCAGGCATGAATATATCCCCGTTTGTAAGAAGTATTGGAGGAGCTTACACCATTCAGGTCGGTTCATACACAACAAGAGAAAAAGCTCAGAGTGTTGTAAATGATCTTTTACGTAACAATTATCCTGCAAGAATAATTATGGAATAAAAAAAGAGTTCTTCAAAGAACTCTTTTTTTAGTTAAACCAGTTGCAGGAATCGCCTTTGCATAATATGCTGTCCAGATTTGCCATAACATCTTCCTTAGTCATTTCATAAGTTACAGGTGTTATTGAAATCTTGTTATTTTTTACGGCTGCAATATCCGTATTTGAATCCTCTGCTTCCGTTATCAATTCTCCTGCCATCCAATAATAAACCTTACCTCTCGGGTCAATCCTTTTTTCATAGTTGTCTGTAAACATTTTCCTGCCAAGTTCTGTTATTGCGACACCGGCAATGTCTTCTTCATCAAGCGCAGGCACATTTATATTCAAAATACTTTTTTTCGGGAAATTAAATCCTTTAAGTTTTTTCAATAAAAGATTTACAAATTTTGCGCTGTATTCAAAGTTCTCATATTCGTAGTTCATACTTGCCAAAGACATTGCAATACTGGGAACCCCGAGCATTGCTCCTTCCATGGCACAGCTTACCGTTCCGGAATATAAAATATCAGCTCCTAAATTTGGTCCGTGATTAATACCGGAAATAACGATATCCGGCTGCTCTTCCTTAGTTAAAATAGCATTTATCCCTATTTTAACGCAATCCCCCGGTGTTCCTGTAGTTACCCATGCCCTTTTCACACCGTTATACGCTTCTACTTCTTCCACTCTTAAAGGTGTATGCAGAGTAAGAGAATGACCTGCTGCGCTTCTTTCTCTGTCAGGAGCTATTACGTAAACATCATGTTCCTTTGCAAGAGTAGCAGTAAGACATCTTATTCCGTTAGCGGCTATACCGTCATCATTAGATACTAATATTTTCATATTTTGCCCTTTCAAACAAATTGATTATATTTCTATAATATTATAATTAAAAATTTTATAAATCGATAATATTAACTTTTGTAACAAAATATAATTTTGATATTTAAAATATAGCAATTATATATACAAAAAATTTTTTATATATATGACACGAGGAAATGCATAAAACGAGGAATCAAAAAAAGCGTTTTATTGCACACTACACTTCACACTATTACGAGGAATTGTTCAAGAATTCCAACGTCGTTTTCGAAAGAAGGCGGCGTTTTTTTTGAAGCGTGCCGCTTCACCCGACACAGCTTACGACTATGTATGTGGCGCTTTTAACGGTATTCAAAATATTTTCTAATATTCTTAATATCGCTTTTATAAGTCAATGCACTCGGGTACGTCATCCTGAACTTGTTTCAGAATTTTGAAAACTTGTCCCTCGCACCTGTTTTGCTTTTAATATTTTGCATTACATAAAAATTTAGTGTGCCGCTTCACCCGACACAGCTTACGACTATG
>CALUPR010000026.1 GCA_944322705.1 Candidatus Gastranaerophilales bacterium | reverse complement strand
TTTTTCAAATCCCGACCGTGTAGAATAGCTTTGAATGACGTTCAAGCTTATTCTGTAGCATAAGGAGTTTTGACATGAAAAAAATTGTTATAACCTTATGCTTTTTATTAAGTATAAACGGCTCAATAGCTGCAAGCCAGTATTCACAAATCCTTGATAATATTGAAAATTCATTATACGGTTTTACATATACAACTTCTGACGATGCATCAAGGCTTTCCAGAATTGAAGAAAGCGTTTACGGGCAGGCAAAACCAAATCAATCCACACAGCAAAGAATTGCAGCACTGAACAAAGATATGTCAGCAGAACAAATAGGTCAAGAAATTACGCCTAAAGAAGACACTTTTATGGAAGAAGATGACTACAGAGAAACCATAGCACAAGAAGAAATGCCGCCGGCAGGAGCTAATGTTGATTATCCTTCAATTAATGAACTTGAGAAAAAAGTATTTAAGCAAGAATTTAAAAATCAGGATTTAAACAGCAGACTTGCAAAACTTGAAAAAGAAACATTCGGACAGAGTTACGATAACGATGCTTTTTCATCAAGAGTCGAAAGACTGCAGGCAAAAATCAAACCAGACTCCTTAATGAACAACAGCATAGCTCAGGACTCCAATGAATATTACGAAGGCGGCTCAGTACCGCTCGATCAGAACTACAATCTTTCAGAATATCAGCCGCCCGAATTTGACTATGACGCTTACAATGCAAGAAATCAAAAACCTGTAAGAATAAATCTTGCCTCAGTTGAAAAAACAATATTCAAACAAAGTTTCAATCAGGATTCAATGGATAACAGACTTGCCAGACTTGAGAGTACAATGTTTGGTACAACATTTGATTCTGATAGTGAAAGCGACAGATTAAGACGTATATCAAGCGCATACAAAGCAATGAAAACAGCCAGCAAATATGATTCAAACAAATTTTCGCAGAACATGGCAACAGCTATGCAGATAGGAACATTGTTACTAATGATACTTGCCTGCGTACTATAAAAAACAACGTCTTTGTTATTATAGATCTTGAAACGAGTTCAGGATGACAAATTAACAAAGACGTGTTTTAAATATATTTAAACCTGATTAAACTTTTCTTTTTCTAGCAGCTTCAGATTTACGTTTTCTTTTAACGCTCGGTTTTTCATATCTTTCACGTTTTTTTACTTCTGAAAGAATACCGGCTTTCTGAATTTTTTTCTTGAAACGTCTGAGAGCGCTTTCGATTGATTCGTTTTCGCCGACTTTAACTTCTGCCATTTATATTTTCACCACCTTTATGGTCATTATTTTTAGCTACACAAATAATACAATGCGATTATAACTTGAATAGAAAAATTTTTCAAGTGGCTTTAAGCAGTCAGAGTAAATATCTGGTAAATTTCTTCGTCTGAAAGCTCTGTAATAATCTTTTCACCCTCATAAACAGCGAGATCTGCAAGTTCTTTTTTAGATTTTAGCATTTCATCAATTTTTTCTTCAAAAGTTCCGAGCGTAATCATTCTGTGAACCATTACGTTTTTATCCTGACCGATACGATATGTTCTGTCAGTTGCCTGATCTTCTACAGCCGGATTCCACCATAAATCATAGTGAATAACATTTGTCGCACTTGTAAGGTTAAGCCCAGTACCGCCGGCTTTTAATGATAGAACCATGATTTTTGCGTCATCATCGTTTTGGAAACGGTGGATTAAATCTTCTCTTTGAGGAACTGTCAATGAACCGTGGAAAAATAAAGGTTCTGTTTCGCATTCATCAGGAATAACTTTGCACAAAATATCACCCATCTCTTTATACTGTGTGAAAATAAGAGTTTTTTCATTATTATCAAGAATACTCTGGACAGTTGAAATACATTTATCCATTTTACCAGACAATTCTTTACTCATTTCACCGCCTTTTAAGAACTGGTAAGGGTGGTTACAAATCTGCTTCAATGCTGTAATAAGTTTGAAGATATTTCCACGCCTGTTTATGCCCGTGAAACCTGAGATTTTTTCCATCATCTCATTAAGAGTTTTTTCATAAAGAACAGCCTGAGATTTAGACAGATAACAGTAGTCATTGATAACCATTTTTTCAGGCAGATCCGTAATAACGTGTTTATCTGTTTTCAAACGTCTTAAAACAAACGGAGAAACAGACATTTTTAATTTTGCTGCACGTGAATTTTCTTTAAAACGCTCAATAGGTATTGCATAACTTTTTTGAAACTCTCTGAGTGATCCGAGGTATCCTTGATTAATAAAATCAAAAATAGACCACAATTCTGTCAACCTGTTCTCAACAGGAGTACCCGTCATTGCTATTTTAATACTTGATTTCAGCATCTTTACCGCAATTGTTTGAGCAGTATCAGGGTTTTTAATATTTTGAGCTTCATCAACAATTATCATACCCCATTCATTTTTCTTTAACTCTTCTACGTCTATACGCATAATTGCATAAGTTGTCAGAATTACATCGTGTTTTAAATCCAGTTTTCGTTCCGCACCGTGATAAATAACAGCATCAAGAGAAGGTGCAAACATTTGTAATTCTTTCATCCAGTTTCCCATAAGAGTTGTAGGACAAATAACAAGAACAGGTTTATCAAGCTTGTTTTCTTCCTTTAGTTTTAATATAAGACTTATTACCTGAATTGTTTTACCAAGTCCCATATCATCAGCCATACAGGCACCAAAGCCTTTAGAAACATTTGTCCACAGCCATTTCAAACCTGTCTGCTGGTAAGGTCTTAATTCTCCGTTTAACGTTTCAGGCGGGGTTACTTCAACAGGCTTGTTAAAATCCTGAATCACTTTTGCAAATGCTTGATCATAATCAAAATCATACTGAGCAAGCTGTCCGGACATAGAGGCATGAATAAGTTCCATTCTCGTCATTGATTTTAGGTTTGCTTTTGCAATCTGTTCAAAAATCTTTTTAGTATCCTCTTTATCAATGAGAACATATTTATTTTTATACTTTATAAGTCCGTTTTGTCCTTCGACAAGCTTATTAAATTCTTCTACAGATAATTTATCATTTCCGATTGCAATTTCATAAGAAAAATCAAGGATATCATCAAGAGAAATTTTTGATGAAGACGTATTGTTAAATATATCGGCAAGATCTTTTGAACGTGATGTTTTAACCTTTGCATTTATAGAAGCTCTCGGAACAACTATATTTGTAAGCTCTTTAGGAAGAATAACCTCAATTTGAGCTTTTTGGAGATAATACGCGGTTTTTGTAATAATCTGATAAACCTGATTTAAGTCTAAATCCAGATAAAGTTTTTCTTCATCCTCAAATAAATCTTCAAGTTCAGGCATATATCTAATTGCGTAGTTTAGCTGCTTTTCTACAATTCGTGCAATATCGGAAGAATTTGCGCCGAAAACTTCTTCATCAGTATATAATCTGTCAACAAGAATATCTTCATCAGTGTTTCTGTTCTTGATATGAACTTTTAACCTGAAAAGCTCCTGATTTTCAAGCTTATCTATCTTGAAGAAAGGAATTACGTCGTATTTACCGAGATAAAGTTCATCAAACCATTGAGCAAAGCTTTCTGCAATATCATGTCCTTTCATGACAGAACGCTGTTCAAGATCTTTTATCATATAAGTTCCTGATTTAACATCCTTGAACTTGTATGCCTTAATGCTTAAAAACTTGTAAATTACATAATTTAAATAGTTATAAATAAAATCATTTATAAAATTTTTAGGTTTTTCGCCTTTTATAAAAAGATCATCTGGAATATTTTCTTCAAACAAATTTATTATACGGGCAAGCTGCTGAGAATTAATAATAGGCTCATACACAATTTTAAACATTGAACCGTGTTTTTTAATTGTCGGGATGAAATAAAGTTTTTCAATAAGCTTCATAACAAAATACGTAAGCTTATTCAGATAAATAAATGTAGGAGACAGAGCTTCCAAATCCACAACATTTCCAAAACCGCCGAAATAATCCATAACAAGATCAAGGCTCATTGAATAACCGACATTATCGTCCATTACTTCTGATTTAAAACGGAATAATGAACCTTTAGACTTCAAGTAATATTGAAAATTATTTGTCGGAGTTACAAAAAAAGATAATTTATCATTATTATTAACAAGATAAAAATTTGTATTTCTTGCAGGCGCATTAGGGCTTAAAAAAATTCCTGCAAACTCATCCTCAACGGTTTGATATATTAAACTCAAAGTATAACGAAAATCCTTATTCTTAAATCCGTCAGGATTTTCCGACAAATTAAAGAAAAGTTCGTCCACATTATTTTTTTTAAATGAAAAATCTATATCCAAGTTTTTTATATCTGCCATAAATTTCCAATCCAACTTATTATTTTAAAACTGACAGATGCAATCAGAGCATCTGTCAGAAAATTATTTATTTAATTAATGAATCGCAATCCATTTCTACAGGTTTTGGAATACCCATAAGCTGCAGCACTGTCGGAGCAATATTGCATAAAGCTCCATCTTCTTTAAGTTTCATATCTTTTGGAGCATTTATTAAAACAAACGGCACTTTATTTGTTGTATGCGCAGTTTGAGGTTTACCTGTATCAGGATTTACCATAACTTCAGAGTTTCCATGATCAGCTGTTAAAAGCATAATAATGTTATTTTTTATACATGCATCCGCGATTTTACCGACACATTCATCAACAGTATGACAAGCCTTTTCAGCAGCTTCAAGAACTCCTGTATGACCGACCATATCAGGATTTGCAAAGTTTACTAAGATAAATCCGTAATCAGGATTTTCAATAGCCTTTAATACATTTTCACAAACCTCAGGCGCACTCATCTCCGGCTGCAAGTCGTATGTGGGAACTTTTGGAGAAGGAACAAGCACACGTGTTTCATGAGGCTGAGGTTCATCAATACCACCGTTAAAGAAAAATGTAACGTGAGCATATTTTTCTGTTTCGGCAGTTCTGAATTGTTTTACGCCGTTAGCTTCCAAAACATCGCCTAATATATTTACAAGATGCTCTTTCGGGAATGCAACAGGGAAAGTAAAATCCTCGTTATAACTTGTCATTGTTATATAGCAAAGATTTTTCAAAACTTTCTTTCTTTGGAATCCGTCAAAATCTTTAAAATTAAGCGCTTTAGAAATTTCTCTGGCTCTGTCAGGTCTGTAGTTAAAGAAAATAATTGCATCATTGTCATGAATTCTTGATTCTTCTGAGCCTATAACTGTCGGAAGAACAAATTCATCATTGTCGCCACGGGCATAAGAAGCTTTAACACCTTCGCAAGCGGTAGGAGCTTTTTCTCCTTCACCTAACAGCAATGCATTGTAACCTTTTTCCACCCTATCCCAACGATTATCTCTGTCCATTATATAATAACGACCGATAATTGTCGCAACAGGAGGCAATCCGTATTTTTTCAACTCATCTTCAACAGGTTGAATAAATGTACAAGCACTCTGAGGCGGGGTATCGCGTCCGTCAAGAAATGCATGAACATAGACTTTCTTAAGACCGTTATCAGCAGCCATCTTAATCAGAGCCAGCAAATGCTCCAGAGAAGAATGAACACCGCCTGTTGAAACAAGCCCAAATATATGCAGCGAAGAATTATTTTCTTTTGCATGATTTATTGCCATTAAAAAACGTTCATTCTTAAAGAATGAGCCGTCTTTTATTGCTCTGTTAATTCTGGACAAATCCTGATGCACAACACGACCTGCACCTAAATTTAAATGTCCGACTTCGCTGTTTCCCATCTGACCTTCAGGCAGACCAACATACTGACCGTCTGCATGTATAGATATTGTTGGATATTCTTTTTCAAGCTTGTCAACATGAATCGGGTGAGCAAGTTTTGTTGCATCATATTCGGGGTGATTTTTACTTATTCCCCAACCATCCATAATACATAATAATACTCTCTGTGTCATAATTTTAGTCCTCTATTTATATTTCTGATTTACAGAAATTTTATCAAGAACAAAGAAAAATTACAATACAAAATTAATACATTTTTCACTAATAATGTGATGAAACAAGGTTATTTAGGCTCATCTCCGAAATTATACGGTGTATATTCAACTTTACCGTTTAAAAGAGCATTATTTAACAAATTCTCATCCAAGCAGTGCAATTTCCCGTCAGACATTATCTTATAATGTATAACATCAACTCCAAACTGGTTAGGAGGGTTTATACCGTTTGTATCAAAATAAATCATAGCACAACTATCAACCTCATAAGTCACCTTATCATCTGTTGCATTGCCGTTTTCATCTATAACCGGCGTGGATGTTGTCCTTATACATGAGGAAAATTGAACTATATTATAAATAATACCGTTATTAAGATATATTCTTCCCTCATACGCCATACTGTCAGAAGGTGCATATACACCGTCTACTTTATAACTAGGTTTATTTTGTTTTATATCGTAGTATTTGCAATATTTACCATCATATTGACCTTCACAAAGTTTAGCAGCCGTCAAGACTTTTGAAAATTCTGCTGCAACCTGAGCTGAACTTTTTGTTGTATCAAATAAACAAAGATAATCATCACAATTATTTTTTGCTTTATAAAGATTTAATGAATTTGAAAGTAAATTGTGAGCATGTTTTAATTTTGTAGCATAGACTTTTGATTGGTAATTAGCAATCAAAGTCGGCATCGTCATTGCTGCTACAACACCGATTATGCCGAGGGTGATTAAAACTTCTGCTAATGTAAACCCCGCTTTTTTATAAGGTAAATAAATTCGTTTCAAAGTATTATTATAGTGATGTACCATATCACTAGTATAACATTTTTTATTAATTTTGCAATTGTTTTGAGATTCTTTTTTTGCGCAAATGCTAAATTTATCTTGCTTTATACAAGCTTTACCTCCGAGCTTCCTGCCCTCTTGCCTTCTATTTAGCCGAGGAGTGCCCCCCCCCCGAAGCTCCGTAATAATGCTACTTTTAATCTCTTCATTGACAGCTCCTTAATTTTTATCTGAATAAAAACCCTGCACGAATGTGATTTTGTTGCCTGCGTGGTCTCGCAGGTGGGTGAATGCCCCGGATTATCCGTTTCCCGCTGGCGATTATAAATCGGCGGGTATACTTCACATCCTGTCGGAGTCAATTCTCCCTTTTATAAAAAATGTAGGAACAAAATGAGCATCCGTACAGAGCTGATATTATTATAACATATATTTTTTGCTAATTCAACATTAACCGTTATGCTTATTTTGAATATTTATTAGCGCCGAAATAAAAACCGACATAAATTGATAGAAGAATAATCGCAATCGGATTAAATATAATTAAATTAGCATTATCAGAATAGAATACATTTAATAACGCTGTAAATATTGCAAGAATTAAAGCTGCAACAGTAAATTTTAATGTACTTTTGTTTCTTTTTACACTATTAATATCTTGAGGCAGCGGAATATTTCTCATAGAATCAACGTTTGAAAGGCTCATTGCTTTATCAAAAATTACCTGAGAAATTTGTCCATTTTCAAGCAGATGCTTGCATGCCCTTTCGTAAGCTTTATTAAGCTGTACTTCTACAAGTTTTAACATTCTGTCCTCAGAAAGATTGCTTAAAACTGACTCCTTTGTCATCTCAAAAGTTACAAAAGCCAGTTTTTGTAATATCGCTTCATGGTAAATTTCAGGTATCCCAGAGCGCAGTAAATCAACATATTTGTGAAAAGTCCACTCAGAAATAATCTGGGTAAGCATCATAGCCGTATCAGGGCTTTCGATTGTATCATCTTTTGAAAAAGCTTCGCCTGCAACATAAGTAAAATTATAAATTTTTTCAAGGAAGTCTTTCTTATGCTTTAATGCAATATCTTCAGGCAAAATATCTTCCGCCTGCTTTGTTAAATTCTTTGCAAAACCTTTATAATCAAATGTAACTGACATAAAACCCTCCTTGACAAATTATACCATGCCGGTTATATTCGGGCAAGTTTTTAAATTATCCCATTTTAAGGGTTTGCATAGCCAATTTTTCTGCCTTGTCGGCATTAGTCAAAGCATTATCTGCAGCTGAAGTGTCTTCCTGCTGATTTACTATCTTAACTCCTGCTGGAGAAGGAATATATGTTCTTACAGGTTCGGGTGGATTATTATTTTGAGTTACTGTTTGAGTAGTCGTTGTTGATGCAGTATTATTTTTGTATTTATTCAACAAATTAGATGAGTTTTGCATTGATTGTACAGTTGTTTGAGTTGCTGTCTGCGAAACAGGCTGCTGTACATTTTGAGGATGCTGCAGCTGCGGCGGTATTTGAGTTTGTTGAGGATTTTGAAGTTGCTCCTGCGGTTTTTCTTTTCCTTCATCAAGCAATGAATTCTTTGGTTTTCCGAATATCAAGTGAGAACCTTTTACTGCGAGTTTGCTCAGGAAAGGCAAAATAATCATCATACCGAGAACAATTCTCATCGGATAACCAGCCATTTGTTTAAATCCGAACTTAGGATGACGGAAAAAGTCTTTAATCTTACTCATTAAGCCTTTTCTATATGTTTTTGTGCCGTCAGCAGCAATATCTGCAATGTCTTTTTTATCATAAGGTCTAATCTGTTCAAGTCCTACTGTTACTATGCGACCGATTTTCTTAAACAATTTAGTAACAGGATTTTTTACGTTTGCCTTCAATTCAGTACGTAAAGCATTCTTACTTGCTTTCCACTCGGCTTTATTCGCAAATCCTCCGGACATTGCTTTCATATTATGGGCTTTCAAATTAGCACGATATTTTGCTACTTGTTCTTTGGTCATACCGGCGTATTGCAAACCTCCTACTTTATGCATCAGTTTAATTGCCAGCGGCATAGCAACGAAGAAAGCAACCATTTCAGTGAAACGTTCCGCAAAAGATTTAAACTTTTCACTGACGCCATCTGCCTTCATACTCTTATAAAGAACATCCGCAAAATAAAACGCCTGCATAAGAGCTACAAGTTTTCCGCCCGCAACTCTGTTTGTTGCACCTTCAAGAATAATATTTGTATACTTATTCAAAAATTTACCGAGAGCTGATTTTGGAATTTTATTTAAGAGTCCGGCCTTTTGCAAAGCCTGTTTATACTCAGGATGAGCATTCAAATCCATGTTACCTATTGATGCCGCCATTTTATTTGTAAATTCCGAGCCAAAAACATCACGATTTAGCAATTTACGCTGTAAAGAGTATATTAAACCCTTTTCATTAAGATATGCACGCGACATCATTTTTTTATTAGCATAAGACGAAACTTCAATTATTTTTGCAGGATTGCTATGAATATTAGTTTTTAAATTTTCAAGGTCTTTAAAATCCTTAAAACCCCATTCAAAAGCTTTCATATCCTTCAATTTTGCAATACGATCTTTTGTGCTTAATTTACTAAAATCATCAATAGCAGTATTGAGGACATTGCCGTTTAACTGTGTGCCTCTGCTGTATTTAGATAAACACTCAAATTCAGCTTTTTGCAAAATCAGTTCACGTGCTTCTTTTGTTTTTGCAGCGTCAAAAGCATTCTTAAATTTTGAAATATCGTTAGCATCCGCACCATAACGCACCAAATCGTCAACAGCAGCCGACTGCTTTATAAAATTATCAGATACCTGAGGATAATCTCCTCCGAAAAATCCGAGTATACCGTCTGCCTGAGTTAATACCATCGGATTTTCAGGTCTGGAAGGAGTGTAGGCAAATGCACGTGTAATTCTAAATCTGTCTGTAACATTTTTTTTGAAGAAATTTTTAAACTTACTATAACCTGCATTTAATGATTGGGCAAAAGATGATTTTCCAAAAGAACTACTTTTTACGCGGGATGTTATATCATCGCCGAATTGCCCGATTTTATAATAAATAGTATTCTCATAGTCGCCTCTTGTTTTCTCCGCAAATTTGTCCATACCTTTAGCAATAGCAAGCCATGAAGGAATAGCAAGCAGTCCCGTATACATCATACCTTTAGGGTCATCTGTAGTTTCAGTTACCCTGTTACTAACATAACTGTCCTGAACATTTTGTTTCAAAAGCTCAGGATTAACAGCCTGCATAGGTACCTGCTGTCCTTGAAGAGTTTGAGGGTTTATCGCCTGAAACTGCGGTAATTGATTTGGGTTGTTTACATTGTTTTCGAGCATAATATTCCTATTTCCCCCTATATAAATATAAAAACAAAATTTGCATATTAATTGCTTATTTAAAGTATTTGTAAAGAAATGTAACAAAATAACTGTTTTATGAAATTAAATATTTTTTATATACTTTATATATACATCAGAAGTAAATAAGAAGAATGAGAGGCGTAAAATGGCAGTTGCAAATTTGAAAAAAATTGATGACAAATTAAAAAGCATCTATGAAAATGAAGTAACAGTCAATAATAATCAGCCGTTTGAAGATCGTTCCGAATTATTATTTGCACAGATGAATTTCATCGCAATGGCAAACAAACAAGCTTTACATTTAATCTAATAATTTAACTCCAATTAATTTTTCCCCTACAAATTTTTTACCTGATTTCATCCCGAAATCAGGTTTTCTTTATGTGATATAATCTGACTATGAAACTTTGTATATTTTCAGGGACATTTAATCCGATACACAATGCTCATTTAAAAATGGCTGAGTATGTTTTAAAAAATTTCGGATTTGATAAAATACTATTTATACCGGCATACAAACCTCCACACAAAGGTTATAACCCTAACTTAAGTATGCATCGCTATAATATGGTTGAACTTGCAGTTAAAACCAATCCGCATTTTGATATATCAGATATTGAATTTAGAAGAGAGAACAAATCATACACGTATGATACAGTAGTTCAACTTTATAAACTGTTTGATATTGAAGGGAAAATTAACCTTATAATAGGGACAGATGCATTTAAACAGATTGAAACCTGGCATGAAGCTGAAAAATTAAAACAAATTGTTGATTTTATAGTTTTTATAAGAGAAAATGATAAAGTTGAACTCAATTATTTAAAAAACAAAGGTTACAATTTCAAACTTATGCCGATGAAATTTATGGATATTTCATCAACTGAAATAAGAGAAAAAATTGCTGACGGCAAATCTATAAAAAGTCTTGTAACACAAGAAGTCGAGGATTATATTAAAGAAAATGGATTATACAGAAATAAAGAAATGGCTTAAAGAGAATCTTAATGATGAAAGATATCTGCATACATTAGGTACAGCAGACTGTGCAAAGCAGCTTGCTCAAAAATATAATCTTAACGGGGAGAAGGCATATCTGGCAGGGTTACTGCATGACTGTGCAAAATGTTTTTCTAAAGAAAAACTGATTGATATCATAAACAAAAATCTCAAGGTTGATGAAAGTGAAATGCTTAATTATAAAACGCTTCATGCCCCGGTAAGTGCATATATAGCTAAAACAAAATTTGGTATAACCGATAAAGAAATATTATCTGCAATTCGCTGGCATACATTAGGGCAACTTAATATGACAGAATTTGAAAAAATCATTTTTCTTGCCGATAAAATTGAACCGAACACGAGAGATAAAGAATATTCTAAAAAAATTATTACGATACTTGAAGAAGAAAACGGGCTTAACAAAGCACTATTAATCTGCTACAAAGAGACCCTTAAAAGTCTTGTCAAACGGGATTTAAAAATATGTTTGCTGACAGTTGAAATCTACAACAAACTTCAAGATTCAGTACAAAATTAGCATGTTCATGGTAAAATATTAAACAAAGTGAGGGAGTTCAGATGAAAGTATTGGAAATTAAGAATAATTTAGTAAAGATTGCATATGATGCAGCGGATAATCTAGCGCTTTCCAGCTTTGTTGTAATTCAGGATGTTAATACACCTTACGTTGCACAGGTGATGAATCTTAAAGCGGATGTAACATCAAATTATGCTATTGTAAAATTACTATTCACTTTTAACGAAGACGGTATATTAAAAAATTACAACGGCACAATCCCTTCTCTGAAATCTACAATTACTAAACTGCCAACAAGTGAGCTTCTTGATATAATTCCTACAAACAATCCGCTGAAAATAGGAGTTCTTGCCGAGCAAGAAACAATTTTGAAAGTTGATCAATCAATACTTGAAAATAATTTACTGATATGTTCTAACAATACGGAAAACACAGCCAGATTAGTCAAAAATATCTCAACACAGTTGAAAGATAAAGTTATTGTTTTTGATAATGAAGGAACACTCGGACTTAATAACACAATTTCTCTCGGTAAAGATTTTAAACTTCCGCTTAATTACGACACCATAAACTTTATTTATGATAATGATCTTGAAGACATTGACGCTACGAGTAAAGCCATTATTCAAGATATTTTCCTTGAAGTTCAGGAATACACTAAAACACTCCCAGAAGGGTATTTGCCGTTTGACAGTTTTTTGAATGTTGTTGATCAACAATATAAAGAAACAGGCATTACGCAGCTAGTACTTCTTAAAAATAAATTGCTTAAATATAAAGAAGCAAATGTTTTTGCTCAAACTCTTAAAGATGTACTGAACTTTAGTATGGCAATTGAAAAGTCCGATTTTGTAAGCGTTGACTTATCAAACATATCTCCAATTTTACAAAAAGAGGTTATGACTTATGCATATCACGTTATAAATAGCGTAAAGTCAAAAATATACTCTTTTGCTAAAATTGATAATGATAATACAGACAAAAAATTACTGAAGATACTTCTTGAAAAAAGCAATGTATTTACGACAATTATTTGTCCGCATGAATATAAATATATAAATATTTTAAAAGAAAATGCACAAAATATGATTTTGTTTGCACCGTTAACATTACAGCATGATTTTGCAAGTTATAATACGCTTTTGAATAAACTTAATGCTGATGAATTTATAATATACGGTGCTCATACCCAGAATATACCGCTTATAACAGTTTTAGAAGACAGTTATGAAGAAGTTGAAAAAACAGACGAGCCATATGATGCTAAAAATGAACAAGAAATTCAAGAAAATCTGCCATCTGATGATATAACAACGGAAAAATCCGAACAGGATTCTGAACCTGAAATTACGGATGAAGAGGTTATTGAAGAAAATATATACAACACTGAAACAGAATATCCTGAAGAAATTGAATATCCTGATATTACGATAGAGGAACCTGTTGAAATAGTTGAAACACCACAAGAAGAAGAAATTTCGAAGGAAGATAATATTATTCCAAATATTCTTGCAGATGAAGTACCGCAAGAAAATGCCCTTGTGGATGAAACTGTCGACCAAAACGGAGAAGACACGAATATAGATGATATTAAAGTTGAACCGCTATATGATAATGCTTCACTTGACGAATTAGCTGAGTCGGAAGAAATAACAATAGAAGAACCGGAAATCGAAATATCTTCTGAAGATACACATATTGTTCCGGATGATGTACAACCATCAGAGCAAAACGAGGACGATATTGTACAACAGGTAGCAAAAGACGTTGACAAAGCTTTTTATGAAAAACTGGATAATGATGAGCAAGTTTCATTTGATGATATTGAAACAGATGAACTTACCGAAGACGATTTAAATTTAATTGATGACATAAATTCTGACAATCTTGAAGACAATAATATAGAAATAACGGATTATAGTGAAGAAAATCCTCCGGTATTACCGATTTACCCGGGAGAAGACATTGAAACGGAAGAAAATCAAAAGTTAGAACCGGGTGACAGAGTATCAACCCCAAAATACGGCGAAGGCGTAGTAGAAAAAATGATAAAATACGGTAACAAAATGCTCTGTTCAATAGAATTTCCAAATATCGGGAGAAGACTGCTTGACCCCGCTATGAGCGACATTACGAAATTATCGTAATTTTTCAGCACCTTTTAAATAAACAAAATGCGGAGTAAAATCTTTCTCACAGTTTAAGACAATCAGTACTCGCAGGCACATAGGCAGTGCTTGCGGCACATCAAGTTCATGATAACACATCATAGCAACATTTTTCCACCCTAAATCTAATCTCGCAAATTTAGCCGGAAATGCTGCATTTAAATCTTCCGTAAGCGTAAAAATCACATGAGATATCAGATTTTTATTAATATTATTAGCCCTGACCATTTCGGAAAGCAGCTCTAAAGTGGCATTTTTTATTTCGCCGTCCGTATTTGAATTTACGGTAATTGCACCCCTTATACCTTTAGTAATCATTACTACTCCTTATTTATGCAGACCGTTAGCCCAGTCTTTTGCAAACATTTCACTTTTGCCTTCAGGTTTTACTTTGACAAGAAGTATAGAACCTTTGCCACAAGCAACCTCTACACCTTCCTTAGAAAACTTTAAAAACTCGCCGCAATTACCCGAACCGTTTAGAACACGAGTTTCAAGAACTTTTATTATTTTTCCGCCGTACAAAAAATACGCTGACGGAAATTTATAAATTCCACGGACAAGATTGTGAATTTCTTCAGCAGACTTTGACCAGTCAATTTGCGTTTCTTCTTTCGTAAGTTTATTCGCCATACAAACGCCGTATTCAGTTTGTTTTTGCGGGATTATAGATTTATTTATAAGTCCTTTGAGTGTTTTTTCAATTAATTTTGGGGACTTTTTACTTACAATTTCAAACAAATCTACACAAGTCATATTATCAGTAATATCGATAAATTCTTTAAGACAAACATCCCCGCAGTCAAGTCCGAGCTCAGTAATCATAGTACAAATACCTGTTTGTTTGTCACCGTTAATAATTGCACGCTGGATAGGATTAGCCCCCCTGTATCTTGGCAAAAGAGAAGCATGCAAATTTATTGTTTCGTATTTCGGAATATCAAGAACTTCTTGTGACAAAATTTGCCCGAAAGCAAAAGTAACAAAAAAATCAGGATTAAGTTTTTTTAGTTCTTGCTGAATATCCGGTTCTTTTCTTATAGATTTTGGTTGAAATACAGGGATACCTTTTTCAATCGCAAATTCTTTTATCGGCGGCATAGAAATTTTATGACCTCTGCCCGCCGGCTTGTCCGGCTGTGTTACTACGGCAAGCACATTAATATCGTTTGAGTTATAAAGATATTCAAGTGAATTTAACGCAATTTTTGGAGTACCGAAAAAAACAATATTAATCATGTTCTTTTTTAAGTTCCTCATCAATTTCTGGCTCATTTACAAGTCTATCAGGTTCCACCGGCGGGAGATGATGTTTTGCAAGGATTTCATCAGTTTCAAATCTGTTCACACAGTGATCAATAAATAAAATTCCATCTAAATGGTCATTTTCGTGCTGGATTGCGCGAGCCAACAGACAACCGTCTTTAGCTTCCATAACAAAAGAACGTCCATGGATATCAAGAGCTTTTACCATAATATTTTTATATCGTTTCACATCAGTATATGCTTCTGGGAAGCTGATACAACCTTCCTGAGCAATAATTGCACCTGATTTTTTAATAATTTTCGGATTTATAAATACAAGAGGGTTTAGAGGTTCATCATTTTTTGAAACATCAACAACAAAGACCCTGTAATTCACACCGATTTGAGGAGCAGCCATGCCGACACCGTTTTTAGCATACATAGTATCAAGCAAATCTTGAACGAGTTCCTGAATTTTTTTAGAAACTTTATGAACCTCTTTTGAAGGTTCTCTTAAAGTTTTTTCTCCGTATTGCAAAACTCTTTTTACAGACATTTTTATATCCTTTACATACCAACAACAGTATTATACAACAAAAAAAAGTTATCTTACATTTAAAAATTTATGCACCTGCGGAATAAGTCTTACTTTTTGATATCTTTCAAGAAATTTATCAAGGATTTGTGCGCAAAAATCAGAAGAAACTGACATAGATTCAAGCTTCATTTCAGGCTGAAGTATTAGCTCAATACCATATTTATTTGCCAACACACAGCAATTTGAAATCTCATCATCAGTTATCCGGTCGTTAAAAACAATTTTTGCAAAAGTTTCAACTCCTCTGCAATTTTCAAAAAATTTATCATGAAATATAAAAGAACCTTTTATACCTGTAGAACTTTCAAGTTTTATATCTGCAGAAACAATATCTATAAACGGCTTTACTTGAAGAAATTTTTCGGCAAGAGTAGCATTTGTTTCAAGATAAATTTTTTTATTTACCATCGGCAAAAATTCTTTTAGAAAGTCAACAGATAAAAGCGGTTCACCTCCGGTCAAAGAAACTGAATGAATATTTTCATACCGATTTACAATCTCAGCGAGTTCACATGGATTGTATTCCGCAAAATCGTTATCCGATGAAAATTCTGTATCGCAATAATTACACTTTAAATTGCAATTACAAAATCGTACAAATAACTGTTTATAGCCGACATACGGACCTTCACCCTGTATTGATTCAAAAATTTCTTTAATTTTTACCCTATTACTCATTTAGCAAATTCTCTCTTATATTTTGTGATGATATTTTTTTTAGCTTTTCATAAAGCCTGATTTCATCATCCGACAAAGAACAAGGAATTTCAATATGCACTATGACTATCATATCTCCCGATTTTCCGTTTTGTGTTAAGCCCTGTCCGGCAAGACGGAATTTTTGTCCTGAATGCGTTTTGGGCGGAATTTTTAAAGACAAATCACCTTCAAATGCCGGAACAGAAATATTTCCGCCAAGCACTGCTTCAAATGGAGAAACAGGAACATTGTAAATAATATTATTTCCTTCAAAACTCATTTTAGAATTCGGTTCAACTTTTATTTTAATATATAAATTGCCGTTTTTACCGCCATTTAAGCCTAAATTACCTTCTCCTGCAATACGTAATTTGGTACCGTTTTTAACGTTTTTAGGAATTTTAACCGTAATTTTTCTATGTTCGTTTTTTTCTCCGGTACCATTACAGATAGGACATTTTGAACCATTTATAAATTTACGTCCTTTGCATTTTGCACACTGGGTTGTATGCATAACATTTACGACCCGCTGTGCACCTCTAACCGCATCTTTTAACGGAATAGAAATCTCTTCATATATATCATCGCCATTTTGAGGAGTAAGTTTTTCGTTTTTCGGTTTCTTTCTGGTAAATTCTTCAAATATTTCGTTAATCTTATCGGAAAAATCATAAGACTTTGTTTCTGACGAATTTTTTTTATACTCAGAACGAGCTTGTTCTGAGGAAGTATGCTGTTTTTCACTTTTTTTTGATGTTTTAAAAAATCCATTTATAGTATCATATTGGATTCTCTTTTTAGGGTCAGAAAGTGTTTCATAAGCCTGCAAAATATCTTTAAACATTTCAGCCCCCGACGGATTTACATCAGGGTGAAATTTTCGTGCCAAACGTCTGTATGCGGTTTTAATTTCCGCATCAGTACTGTCAGGTGTAACTCCAAGAATAGAATAATAATTCTTCATATTTTTATATATAATGAAGAATTAAAAATTTTCAACCTGCTCACAAATATCACTACGATATTTTTTACCGTCAAAATTTATCTGTTCTATATCTTCGTATAAATATTTTCTGGCTCTTGAAAGCGTTTTAGCTGTTTTTGTAAGCACCAAAGTTTTTCCTGCAATTGTTTCATATTCTAAATATTTATTTTTTCTGACAGGAAAATGCGTTACATCAGAATCAATAATATCAAGTCCGCTGATAATATTTCCTGCGGTTCTTGATGACAGTACACAAGAAACAGAAGCATTATCAGATACATTAATAGCTTGATAGTCATCTGCAAAAGAACCCAACGCACAAGCTTTGAACAGTACAAGCAAATTTTCATCAACAAGATTTAACACAGCTTCACAATCGTGGTCAGATAAAAAAGGTTTAAAATCAAGAACTACATAATCGTTATCATCTTTTAAAACACAATTTATGCCTAAAATCCCAAGATACGGAATTTCTTTTTTCTGAAGTGAGGTTAATATCTTTTCAACAACATCAAACATCACAGAAGATTCGACATCTCTGGAAACCTTATAATCAGGAGTAAAAGCACCAATTCCGTCTGTTAAAATGCCACCGTTACCGTTTTCCATAAATTTGTAATTGGCAACAACAGCAAGCGGCAGAGCCTGATATCCGTCTGTAACAACATAAACGGTAAATTCATGTCCGTAAACATAATCCTCTAAAACAACTCTTTTTTCATTTCTGGCAAACAAATCATCCACAAATGTCTTTGCTGAAATAAATGTTGTACAAACAAGCCTGTCTTTTCCGTAAGAATTTTCATCAGCTCTGATAACCTGAGGCATAACTGCCGTCTTTAAATAATCACAGGCAAACTGCGATTTATCAAAAATTGCAAAACGCGGAGTCGGAATTCTCAATTTATACAAAAACTTTTTAGCTGCTGCACGACTCAGCGCAAAATCAGCACTTTTAGCCGAAGGTGCAAAAATTAGTTGTTCATTTGCCTGAAAAAGTTCGGCAATATTATTTTTTATTGCGGTTTCAGATGAAACTATAGTTAAATCAATTGAATTTTTAACAGCAAAAGTAAGCAAATCGTCTACACAATCTTCTCTTATGTCAATACAATTCGCAATTTCAGAAATAACAGAATTACCTGGTGCGACAAAAATTTCACATCCGTAGTTTTTAATCTTTTTTACAAGAGCATATTCTTTTGCAGACGCACCGACTATTAAAACTTTTTGAACAGAAACCTTCATAAAATTATTATACAACAAATAAACTCATCTTAATATATGATTTTATTAAGAAAAATTAAGATTTAAAATAAGATTGTGCTATAATAATGACAAAATTAAATCTATAATTAAACATTCATTATAAAAGTGAGGTTATGTAGAAATGGCAGGTATTGTAAATTTATTATCACAAATGTTTGTTCCGCAATCAACAGCAGTAACGGTTCCGGTTAGAAATAATACTAATCCGTACAGCAACAACCCTTTTGTAAGTTACAACGGGAACAATCTGAATAATTACGCAAAAAACTCTCCTGTCAGAGGCGGCTACTTTGCCGGATATTATAACGGAAAGCAAAATATAGTAGGTCAACGATTATTTATTGAAGTCTAGTCCGAAACAATTGACATTTCCCGTAAAAAAGGTTATAATGGGAATAGTAACATTAGGGAATTTTTATTTATGAAAAGTGAGGCTTTTTTCGGATTTACCGTTTCGGAAGTGATGATAGCAATGACCATAATTGGTGTAATAGCAGCAATGACGGTTCCCATAGTTGTTTCAAGATATCAGCAGCAATCAATGCTGGCCCTTTTAAAGAAAAATTATGTTGAATTGCAGGAAAATCTTCTGTTATTTTATGCTGATAATTTTAACAAAAATTTCTATCAGACAAAACTAGCCGGCTCTACTGATGATGTTGGTGATTTTTTTAAAGAGTATTATTCAATTACCACTGATTGCGGGAAAAATCAATACCCTTCGGAATGTTTTAATTTTACATACAGTTCAATAGATAAATCGCAAAGCGGTGCTGCAATATCTTGTGTTGGCGGGTATTCGGCAGTTGTTAAGGGAGGAGCCTCTATTTGTATAGTTCCCGGCAAAGCAAAAATAGAAGAGGATGAAGAAGCGGGCACAGAAGCAGTTGATGCAACACCTGTACATGTAATTATTGATGTTAACGGTAAAGACAAACCGAACCTTGCTTGCAGAGATAAATTTTCTTTTTACATATATGATTACTACACAATTGATGACGGCACTTCGGGGAACTTTATAGGACCCGAAAAGATTAAAGACGGAACTGCCGTAGAAGCAAGAGAAGATTTATTCAAAAAATACGGTGTATCAAGTGCATCCGGCGTAGGCTGCTTTGGGAAAATTCTCAACGACAACTGGGAAATGAAATACTAAAATATAAGGGGATAATTTATGAATAAAAAATTTGCATTTACTTTAACAGAAGTTTTAATAACACTTAGTATAGTCGGAGTAATATCTGCAATGACTGTTCCGACATTAATGAATAAGTATCAGAGAGAAGCTCAGGCTGTTCAGATACGAAAAGCATCTCAGGAATTTGCCAATGCAGTAGATATGTATATAACCTCAGAAGGCAAAACATCATTAACAGCCACAGGAATATTTGCTGAAGATGAAGACGGCAATGTCCCGGGGATTGATAGCTTCATTGAATCAAATCTTAGAATTGTAAAAAAATGTGATTCAAGTAATCCTTGTTTTGCATCAAGCTACAGAGCCCTTGATAACAGAAGCAAAACATTTTCTTGCAGCGGCAGCCAATATGCACTTGCGAACTCGGCATCTATATGCGTAACTGCGGTTAAAGGTTCGACTACAACCTACTATCCAACTAATAAAGTACGTCCTTACTTAAGTGTTATCATGGACACAAACGGTCAGGAAAAACCAAATATAGGCGGAAGAGATATATTTACATTTTATATAACTAAAAACGGGGAATTAACGGGAGTATGCCCTGATGAAACAGTATCAGTAATAGAGACTCCATGTGTAGTAAATGCGGTTACAGGGGAGGTAACCTGTCCTGTGTGTGATAATTCCACAACCGGAGCTTATTGTTA
>CALUPR010000025.1 GCA_944322705.1 Candidatus Gastranaerophilales bacterium | reverse complement strand
TTTGACTGCTGTAAAAGTTGATTATATAGTGTTCCGCTTGCTTTTTTCGCGGCAATAACATCAGGGTAATGTATTAAAAATTTTGTTTTCAATGCAAGAAGTTTGTGCTGGAATACAGGGTTATGCGGCGACAAATTCTCGACAAGGTATGTTTGTCTTACCTGTGAAACTCTTGCTATAAAAGTTGCAGAAGCTGATGTTGAAATTGCGGTTATGATATTTTTAAATAATGCATGAAGAGAAGCTGCATCGGCATTTTTTGAAGCAGGAAGTGTCTGGAACGACAGGGCTGTAATCGGAACAAATGCCATCGGAACTCCTATACACAATAATAGGTTCGGTAATACAACACTTTCGATTGAAGATGTTGTATTTAATTGTGTGAGCATTAATAAAGAAACCGATATTGTTAAAAGTCCTGCTGTTGCCATGATTTTTGGCTTTATATATCTTGAAAGCTCTCCAAAAAGCAATAAGCCGATAAGACATACTATAGAGCGCGGAAACATAGAAAGTCCTGATTTTGAAGGGCTGTATCCCAAAAGACTCTGGACAAACATCGGAACTAATAGCAGGGTTGAATATATTGTAACATTGATAAATGAACTCATTAAAGTTCCGAACATAAAGTTTCTGTCTTTGAATACCCTGATATCAATAACCGGATATTTGTATTCAAGTTCCCATACATAAAAGAATACAAAAGCAAAAATACATACACCTGTTGTCCAGCATATCCATGTTGTATCAAACCAGTTGTACTGTTGTCCTTTATCAAGCACAATCTGCATGCATGCCATTGCTATAACTATTGAGCCGTATCCGATTATATCAAATTTTTTATTATACTTTTGTTTTTGTGGTTTGTCGTTAGGTACAAACATTTTTACAAGCGCAAATGAAATCATACACAACGGAATATTCATAATAAAAATCCACTGCCATGACCAGTTATCCGTCAGATACCCTCCGATGAAAGGTCCGGCAAGAGGAGAAAACATTGCGGCAACTCCGAATAATCCCATTGCAACCCCTCTTTGCTCGGGCGGAAAAATTTCAAGCAAAACAGCCTGACATAAAGGCAGTATTGCACCGCTTCCAATACCCTGAACAATTCTTGCGGCAATAAGCGCCTGCAAATTCGGGGCAAGTATGCATAGCAGACAGCCTAATGCAAATAACCAGATACTGTAAAAAAGTAAAAGCTTTTTACCTATTGTCCTGACCAGATACCCTGTAACAGGAAGCATAAGCCCGCCTGATATAATATAACAGGTTATAACGGTATTTGTTTCATACTGTGTTGCTCCGTAAAATCCTGCAATATGCGGCTGGCTGACGTTTGTGGCAGAAGATGCCGCAAGCGACAAAAATGCCGGAAGCAATACAGATATTGCAACTATATAGGGGTTTGTCTGCTTTTTTGTTTCTTCCATTATCTTATTTTAACCTTTGGTACAACTGACATTCCCGGTACTATGTTGTAATCCTTTATATCCTCATCAAATAAAATTTTGACAGGAACTCTTTGAACGATTTTTACATAGCTTCCGACAGCATTTTCAGGCGGGAATAAGCTCGATTTCGCACCTGTTGAACGCTGTATACTGTCAACATGTCCTTTAAAGCGTTTGCCGGGGTATGTGTCGACTTTTATTGAAACAGGTTGTCCTTTTTTCATGTGTGTAAGCTGAATTTCTTTAAAGTTTGCAATTACCCATACATGTTCAGGTACTATATTCATTAAAGGCTGACCTATCTGAAGGTAGTTGCCTTTTTCAACGCTTCTGGCAGACACCATACCTGACTGCGGGGCATAAATTTTTGTATATGAAAGGTTTAATTTTGCCTGTTCAACTTCAGCTTCCAACCTTTTAATTTCTGCCTGAACCGCTTCTGCTTTTGCTTTGTGTGATTCTAAAGCTGATTCCATAGCCTTTGATTTTTCCGCTGCAGCTTTATGGTTAGCCTGTGCAACCGTATAACTTGTGTTGCTGTTATCATAGTCCTGTTTGGATACTATGCCTTCTTTATACATATCAGTGTATCTTTTGTGGTCTTTTGTTGCAAAATCAAGTTTTGATTGGGCAGATGTAACATCTTCATAAGATTGATTTACATTTGAACTGCCTTCTTCAATTTGTTTTTCGGTAACATTGAGCTGTGCTTTTGCTTCGGCTAACTTTGCTTCTGCCTGATGAAGCTTAACTTCATAATCTGCAGGGTCAATTTCGACAAGAAGTTGACCGGCTTCAACAATGTCGTTATCATCGACAAGAAGGTTTATTACAGGTCCTGATACCCGCGGAGCAACGGAGATGAGTCTGCCTTCAACAAAGGCATCATCTGTTGACTGATAGAATGTTGCATGTATTGCAAGAAAAATCCCAGTTAATATGAGAATAACCGCTGTTATTACAGGTACAAAAACTCTTTTTTTCTTATATTCGGGGCGTTTCTTTTTTGCTTTTTCTTTTCTTTCTTTTAATCTTTCTTTTGCTTTTTCTTCAAATTGTTCGTCATGATTTTTATTCTGGGGTTTGTCTGTCATATTTTACCTCTTATATTTGTATATTTAATTTCTTTTCCAGGTTCGCTTTAATTTTGTTTAAGACCTTCAGGCAATTTTCAAGTTCTTCATCTGTAACTCCTTCTACCGTATTCTGCCAGTGCTCAGCGACTGTTGGTAAAACTGCATTATATGCTTTTTTGCCTTCTTCGGTTATATTAATTTTAAATATTTTACGTTTGTTTATATCAGGAGTTCTTGTAACCAGTCCTTTTTCTTCGAGAATATTTATAATTCTCGTTATATTCGGACGATCCTTTAGGGTAAGTGCACCGATTTGCCTCTGGTATAAACCGTCATGGTCAAGTATAGCTGTCAAAACCGTAAATTGTTCAGGGGTTATCGGGAAATTTGCCTTAATAAATTTCTGATTTGCAATAGCGCGTACCATCTTGCCTACACGCACTAATTTCATTCCGATTCTGCTTTTTAATAAATTGTGCTTGTCCATGATTTTTCTTTGTGTTATCATAATAACACAAAAAAGGAAATATCAAGCATGAAAAATTTTAAAATATTACTTACCCTGTTTATTTTGCTGTGCTCATTTAATATTACGGCTGAAGCAAAAAATAAAAAAAATACCCCTGATTACAGAATTGAATACTTAAACCTTGACTGGTGGCAAAAATATAATGATCCTGTTTTGACAGATTATATTACAACTGCCTTCAAGAACAATCAGGACTTAAAAATTGCATCTCTTAACGTAAAGCAGTCTGAGCAGATTGTTAAAATGGCTTTTGCCGGACAGCTCCCTCAGGTCGGTTTTCAGGGAGATTTGTTCAGAGATTTTACATCATCAACCGTAAAATTCGGCGATGTTGTAATTCCGGATTATAAACAGAGCAATTTTTTCCTGCCGCTTACAATGAGCTATGAAATTGATATATGGGGTGAAAATTATTTGAGAACCAAATCATTTAAAAAACAGCATGAAATTGTTAAGCAAAATGAAAGAGCTTCTTACATTTCTTTAACTTCAGCTGTTGCATCTCAATATTTTAACCTTATTAAATTTGATAAATTAATAAAAGATCAGGAAGAACTCGTTAAACTTCAGACAGAAATTGTAAGACTTGAAGAGATTAAATATAAAAACGGTTTGTGTCCCATAACCGAACTTATGGATGAAAAACAACTTCTTACACAACTGAAAGAAGAGTTAAACATTTATAATGAGAAACGAGAAGTTGTTGCAAGACAACTCGGGGTATTGACAGGCTTAAGAGAAAAAGATTTATCACAAATGAGCAGGTCTGATTATTCAACTATATCTCTTCTCCCGTTACCTGAGGCTATTAATGCGGAAGTTATTCAGTACAGACCGGATTATTTAAAAGCTGAAGATTATATTGAAAAAATTGGTATAGATGCAAAGGTTGCAAGACGCGATTTCTTGCCAAAATTTATTTTATACGGTCAGGCGGGTTTCAGCGCATATAATTTTACAAATATCTTTGGAAATCACACTTTCAAATCTCTTGCAGGAGTTGTCCCGTCATTTGATTTGTTTACGGGCGGTGCGAAAATGGCACGCTTAAGATGGACGAAACTTGAACTTGAAAAGGCTCAGCAGATGTACGAAAAGACGGTTTTAACATCAATACAGGAGGTGAATGATTCTCTGAGCGGTGCAAAAACAAGAGAAAAAAATTATAACGAAAGCGTAAAACGATATAATCTTGAGAATGAAAAATATAAACTTGCGGATAAAAAGTTTAATATTGGTGCAAAGTCACATCTTGATTTGATGAAAGATTCTGAAAAGCTTATTGTCGCAGATAAAGACAAAGTAAATAACCAGGTAAATTATCTTATTTCTACGGTTGATGTCTATAAAGCAGTTGGCGGAAAAGATTATACAATTATAGATGATAATTTATAAAATTACTCTTAAATATAACTCATAAGTATAATTCTTTTCATACAGAAAAATGTTTAAATTTTTATATGAAAAGAATTTTTTTTATTTTATTAATAATACTTTTCTCACAGATTTGCTGTCTTGCCGAAGATATTCATTTTGATAATGATGTATACACTTTAAAATACAGCGCGCTTGCTCCGAACACAAACGGTTACGGCAACGAATATTTTAAGAAATATGAAAATGTTTCAAACTGGACAAAAATGATAGGAATTTACTATTATCCTAATGAAAATAATCCCGTAAAATATGCTGAAAATTTTGATAAAATAGTTGAAAATACTGAAAACAGCGTACTTTTAAAATTAATTGAAAATAAAAAATCTGACAAAGCTGCAATAAGTTTTTTAGTAAACGGATGTGAAAATGCTAAGAAATATTTCGAATATGATATATATAAATTTGAAAAACATCCTTCTAAAGGCATGATGGTCTTAAAGTATGCTGTGAAGTATTTCTTCACAAATAACGAAGAAATAAAAACTATTGCTGATAAAGTTAAAAAGGAAAATGATAAATACCTTGAAATGCTTATTACATCACCTATTCCACCTGTTATAGAAAAAGATATCTCTTTTCACGAATAAGAACTCAATGATATTGACATATATTTATTCAAACCGTATTATGCTGTTATGGTAGCTGAAGATACGACGAGAGTAAAAGATTACTTAACAAAAACAAAATTAACGACACTGGATTATGTAATAAATCCTTATGTAGGCTGTCCAAATAAATGCTTATACTGTTATGCGGCTTATATGTCCAGTTTTAGTAAGCATAAAGAACCATGGGGCGAGTTCATAGGAATAAAACAAACCAGAAAAAAAATTAATACATTTAAAATCAAGGATAAAAAGGTTATGATAAGTACAGTAACCGATCCTTATAATATTTATGAAGAAAAGTACGGAACAACACGTATGATTATGGAACAGCTTGTGAATTCAGAAGCATATTTAAGTGTTGTTACGAAATCTAAACTTGTGTTAAGAGATATTGATTTGTTTAAGAAAATGAAACATGTTGAAATAGCCCTGTCTGTCTGCATGTTAGACGAAAATATAAAGAAAAAACTTGAACCGAATTCTTCAACTATTGAAGAAAGACTTGAAACTTTAAAAATTTTAAAGCAAAATGGTATTAAGTCGGTTGTATTTATTTCACCGATAATTCCTCAAATAACAGATTTCAAAGCAATAATAGAAAAAACAAAAGATTTTACAGATGAATATTGGTTTGATAAATTGAATTTGAGGAGTACATTTAAAACTAAAATGTTTAAATTCATTAATGATGAGTATCCTATATACAAATCATTGTATAATGATATTTATAACAACAAAAATCCTCAGTATTTTGAAGAAATGAATATGGAAATTGAAAAATACTGCAGAGAAAATAATATAGTTTACAAAAATTTCTATGCCGGCACATAAATTGCTTCTTGACCAAAATAATAAATCTTTTCATAAGCCGGCTTTTTCTAAAATTAAAGGGCACAGATGAATTTTTTAAAGGCATCTTGCCCTTTTGGGTCACGTTTAAAAACACCTGCACATTCAAGAACTTTAACAAAGACAAGTCCAGTTTCATATTCAAGGATTTGCATGATATTATTTTTATTAATTTCATTGTATTTGGGAAGAAAACTTTTGACCCAGTCAGCATGTTTTTCGGTTAACAAATTATTGTTTAGATTTGATTTTTCAAGAATTAGTTTTGCCACTTCTGCCAATTCTTTTTGAAGTCGTGATGGAAGAACAGCAAGTCCCATAACTTCAATAAGTCCTATATTCTCTTTTTTTATATGATGAAATTCTTCGTGAGGATGGTAAACGCCAAGCGGGTGTTCATCTGTTGTTATATTGTTTCTTAAAACAAGATCCAGTTCATAAGTGTCATTCTTTTTCCGCGCAATAGGCGTTATCGTATTATGGGGTTGTCCATTGGTTTCAGAAATAATAAATACGTCTTTATCTGTATAATTTTTCCATTTGTTTAAGATGTAATCTGCAAGTTCAATAAGTCTTTCGCTGTTTTTACTTCTTATTCTGATTACTGACATTGGCCATTTCAGAATACCTGTTTCTATATCTTCAAATCCTTTTATTTTAAAACGTGTTTCAATTTCGGCTCTTTCCATTGCGAATTCATAATGTCCACCCTGAAAATGATCATGAGTTAAGATTGAACCTCCGACAATTGGTAAATCAGCGTTTGAGCCAATAAAATAATGCGGAAATATTTTAATAAAATCAAAAAGTTTTTGAAATGTATTTTTATTAATTTTCATAGGGGTATGCTGACTATTTAAAACTATACAGTGTTCATTATAATAAACATAAGGAGAATATTGAAAATACCAGTTTTCTCCGTCAAGTTTGATCGGGATAATACGGTGATTTTCTCTTGCCGGATGGTTAACTCTGCCTGCATATCCTTCGTTTTCCGGACAAAGCATGCATTTAGGGTAAGAATTTTGTGCCGCATTTTTTGCTGCAGCGATGGCTTTCGGATCCTTTTCAGGTTTTGAGAGATTTATTGACAAATCCAATTTCCCGTATTCTGTCTGAACCTGCCAGCGGCGATCTTTTTCTATTCTGTAACGTCTTATGTAATCGGTATCCTGAGAAAATTTGTAATACCAATCAGTTGCATCTTCAGGTGATTGTTGGTAATGCGTTTTAAATTTCCAAATAACTTCATGCGGTGGCGGAGTTAAAGCTCCCATAATTTTTGTGTCTAATAAGTCTTTATATACAGTACTGTCTGATATTATGCCTTTAGATACTGCATAATCAAGAATTTCTTTTAAAGTTTTTTCCAAGTTAATATTATGAAATTCTTCATCAGGTTCAACATAATCTTCAAGATTTAAAATTTCAAGGATATTATTGATAATGTAATTTTTATCTACAGTATCTATTAAATCTTTTTCAACACCATATTGAAACATTTTTTTTATTGATGAATAAATCATAAATTCCCTCTAAGCAATTTCTGTCCCTCCAATACTTCTTATTGTTAGGATATGACAGGAGTTTTTACCTAAAATGTTTTCTATACCCGTTTTAAACTCTGTGAGCATTTCTTTCGGAACAAAAGCTTGAACAGTTCCGGCAAAACCACCGCCGTGAACTCTGAATGCCCCTTTACCTTTCAAGAATTCATCGCATAAAGCAAGAGTCAATGCAACTGATTCTTCTTTAAAATAACCGCATACGTTTACGTTTTGGAGGTACATATATGATGATCTGCCGGATTCTTTTAAAAATTCAAGAAATTTATCAAAATCATCATTTTCAAGGCTTTTTGCCTCTTTTTTTGCTCTCATATTTTCGTTAAAGAAATGCAATGCTCTTAAAACAGCTCTGTCACCAGTAATTTTTCTTAACTGTGGAATTGATTTTATAAATTCTTCTTTATCAACAGAACTCAAAAATTCTTCATTAAAAAATTTTGCAACCTGTTTCATCTCAAATGGAATCGCTGCATATTCATCTGTTAAGTCAGCATGATCAGCACCTGAATCAATAATGCAAAGAACGTGATTTGAAGATGAAAAATCAAAATTAATCTTTTGTACCAGTGGATTGTCAGTATCATAAAAATCTATAAAAGTAATGCCTCCTAAGGAGGATGCCATTTGATCCATCAAACCGCATGGTTTGCCGAAATATATATTTTCTGCGTATTGTCCTATTTTAGCGATTTCAACCGGACTAATTTCATTGTTACAAAAAATACCGTTTATAACATTCCCAATGAGGACTTCAAATGCGGCAGATGAAGACAATCCTGAACCCTTAAGTACATTGGACGTCGTGTAGCAATCAAAGCCTTTTATGTTATAACCCATGCTTTTTATCTTTGCTGTTATTCCTTTTATAAGAGATTTTGAACTGTTATACTCTTGTTTGTTAGGGGACAAATCCTCTAAATCAATAATATCGGCAGGATAACCTTCGGACTGTACTCTTATTACATTTAAATTGTTTACTGATGCAACTGCTATAACATCCAGATTAACACTTCCCGCTATAACACAACCATGTTGGTGATCTGTATGATTCCCTCCTATTTCTGTTCTTCCAGGCGCAGAAAAAAGCCCTATTTGTTCCGTGAAACCAAAAGTTTTTTCAAAATTTTCAATCAGGTCAAGATATCTTTTTATATAAAAATTAATATTATCACTGTCTATGCAATAAAGATCTTCTATTATTTTATTATAAATGCCGTTTTTAATATCTTCTTTTAATTTTTCTCTATTTATCATATAAACTCCTTATTATAATTTTATTCCTTTTTAGGACAAAAATGAAACAACTATTCAGTTGATATTTTGTAAAAATTTATATCTATATAATTTGAATGATTAATAATATTTAAAAATCGGGTATAATAAATTATATTTAAATTTTTAAGAGTTTTGTCAGTTTATTATTTGGAGATTTTATTTATGGAAGATTCTATGGTTAATGATGTAGCAAGAGTAAAAAAAGCTAAGTTAATGAAAGTTTTTATCTCATTTGCTGCCGGCATGGCCGGACTTTTATTCGGGCTTGATATCGGTGTAATATCCGGAGCATTACCGTTTATTACAACGCATTTTGAACTTTCAAGCAGATTACAGGAGTGGGTTGTAAGTACAATGATGCTTGGTGCAGCATTAGGGGCTATGTCAACGGGTTGGATTTCATTTAAGCTTGGACGTAAAAAAAGTTTAACAGCAGGTGCCGCCCTTTTTGTTTTAGGTTCTATAGGTTGTGCTTGTGCTCCTAATGTCATTACACTTCTGGTTTCAAGAGTAATGCTTGGATTTGCTGTAGGTATTGCTTCTTATGTTGCGCCTTTATATCTGTCTGAAATGTCTGAAAAAGAAGATAGAGGCAAACTTATTTCCATGTATCAAATGATGGTTACAATAGGTATACTTGTTGCATTTATTTCTGATACAATCTTTAGCTACGGTGGACATTGGAGAATGATGCTTGGAATAATAAGTATTCCTGCATTATTGCTCATGTTTTCAGTTTTCGGTTTACCTGACAGCCCGAGATGGCTCGCATCTAAAGGGCATTTTGAAAAAGCCAAGGATGTTTTAAAAATGTTGAGTACAATTGATGCTAAAGCCGATGGTGAATTGAATGAAATAAAAGAAAGCTTGAAAGTTAAACAAGAAGGATGGGAACTTTTTAAGGCTAATAAAAATGTGCGCAGAGCTGTTTATCTGGGGATGCTGCTTCAGGCAATGCAGCAATTTACAGGTATGAATGTAATTTTATATTATGCACCTCAAATTTTTAAACATGCAGGGTTTGCGAATACAGAACAGCAAATGCTTGCAACTGTTATATGCGGTCTTGTTAATTCTCTTGCTACATTGATTGCAATGAGAACAGTTGATAAACAAGGAAGAAAACCTATTTTAAAAATAGGTTTTGCCGGAATGGCAGCAGGAACATTTTTACTTGGTGTTTGCTTGTATATGATTAATGCCGGATTTAGCGCATTATGGATTTCAATAGCTGCAATTCTTATGACTTTGTTTACAATTACAAGTTTTGCAATGAGTGCCGGTCCGGTTGTATGGATATTATGTTCTGAAATTCAACCGTTAAAAAGCAGGGATTTCGGGGTAGCTTGTTCAACGACTACAAACTGGATTGTAAATATGATAATCGGTGCAACATTTTTAACATTAATAAATACATTCGGGATAGCCGTTACATTCTGGCTTTATACAGCATTAAACCTTTCATTTATCATTCTGACAATTATGCTGATTCCTGAAACTAAGGGTATTTCTCTTGAAAATATTGAGAAGAACTTAATGGAAGGTAAACCGCTTAAGGATATAGGTGTTTAAATTTATATTTAATTGTTTTATTGTAGACTTCTCCCGCCCGTAAGATAGGCTGGGGGAAGTTTTTATTTGCAAAAGCATTTGGAAAATATTGACATTCAAGGCAGAAGCCCGAATGATTTTTTATAATGCTATTATTTTTCCCGTTTGGGGCTCCTGCTAGGAAATTCCCGCTGTAAAATTGTACACCAGGCAAATTACTTTGGACGACAAGTTCAATGCCTGATTGCCTTGAAAAAGCTCTTGCTGTTTTTTTTATTCTCCCGTTAAAATTTTTTACGATCCAATTGTTGTCAAAGCCGTTTGCATATTGTATTTGATAATAACTACTATTTATATCTGCTCCAATAGCCTTAGGTTTTCTGAAATCCATAGGAGTATTTTCCACGGGCAGTATTTTCCCTGTAGAAAGTGATTGTGTATTATTTTCAGTAAAATAGTCCGCAAAAATTTGAACTTCGTTATCAAGTATATTCCCCTCGCCGTTAAGGTTAAAATAGGTATGATTTGTAAGATTGCAGACGGTATCTTTATCGCAAATAGCTTTGTAATTAATAATAAGAGTATTTTTTATAAGAGTGTAAGTCACTTTGACATTTAAATTACCCGGATAATTTTCTTCTCCGTCTTTTGAATAGTAATTAAAACTTACTGTATTTTCTTCTTTTGTCCCCTGCCAGAATTTTTTGTCAAATCCTTTGAAACCGCCATGCAGATGTTTATTCCCTTCATTGCAGTTTAATTTATATTTTTTCCCGTTAATTTTTATTAATCCGTCAGCAATTCTGTTACAGCATCTGCCGATAGTTGCGCCAATATATTTATCTTGCTTTTTGTAATTTTCAAGATTGTCATAGCCTAATACTACATCAATTATTTTTCCGTTTTTATCAGGAATTTTTATTGATACGATTGATGCACCGAATTCTGTTACTTCAACTTCCAAAAACTCATTCTTCAAAATCATAATTTTATGATAACATAAGAATTGAAATTAAATATTTATTTATTTTTTTTAGGAGGTGTTTTTGTGAAAGTATTATTATTCAACGGAAGTTCAAATGAATATGGATGTACATATACTGCACTGAAAGAAGCTGCATCATCACTTGAAAAAAACGGGATTGAAACGGAAATTATTCAGGTAGGTAAAAATGCTGTACGTGATTGTATCGGATGCGGTGCCTGCCGAAAATTTAATGGAAAATGTGTATTTAAGGATGATATTGTAAATGAGGTTATTGAAAAAGCAAAAGATGCTGACGGATTTATATTTGGCTCTCCTGTTTATTATGCTCACCCCAGCGGTAGACTTTTATCATTTATGGACAGATTATTTTATGCAGGAAGTGCAGCTTTTGCATTTAAGCCCGCAGCGGCAGTAGTTTCTGCAAGACGAGCAGGTACTACTGCCTCACTTGATGCTATTATTAAGCATTTTACAATTAATCAGATGCCTGTCATTTCGTCTAATTACTGGTGTATGACACATGGAGCACAAAATTCTCCGGAACAGGCAAAGCAGGATTTGGAAGGTATGCAGATTATGCGCGTACTCGGGCAAAATATGGCCTGGATTCTTAAATGTATAGATGCGGGGAAAAAAGCAGGAATTAGCCACCCGCAGACTGAAGATAAAATTATGACTAATTTTATACGCTAGGATTTTAATGCTCTTAGTGAATTCACTACAGCTAAAAGTGCCACTCCCGTATCAGCAAATACGGCGCCCCACATAGTGACGAATCCATAGGCACCGAGAATTAAAAATAGAGCTTTAATTGTTAGTGCAAAAATAATATTTTGTTTGACAATACTCATTGTTTTTTTCGCAATGAGTATTGCTTTGGCAATTTTTGACGGTTTATCATCCATAATAACAGCATCTGCAGCTTCTATTGCAGCGTCCGAACCTAATCCGCCCATAGCAATTCCAACATCAGCTCTTGTCAAAACAGGGGCATCATTTATGCCATCACCGACAAATATTATACTTTTGTTATTTTCTTTATTAGCAATCAATTCTTCAAGTTTTTCCACTTTTTGTGATGGCAAAAGTTCTGCATAAAATTTATTAATCCCAAGTTCTTCTGAGATATACTGTGCAGTTTTTTTTGAGTCACCTGTCAACATTATTGTTTGATTTGCAAGTGATTTTAAATTTTTAATTGCTGATTCTGCATCTTCTTTTAACTCGTCTGAGATTACAATATAACCAAGAAATTTTTTATTTTTTGCACTATAAACAATTGTACCTGCGGTATCCGTTTCTGTGAATTGAATGTTAAACGTTCTCATTAAATTAGCGTTTCCTGCAAGAATTTCATCTCCTTCAATATTTGCTTTTACACCTTTACCTGCAATTTCCTCAACATCTCTAATTTTTTCGGTAACAATATTTTTTTTGTACGCTTCTTTTAAAGAAACTGCAATAGGGTGATTTGAATAATTTTCTGCGAGTGCACATAATTCTAAAAGTTCATTTTCCGTAATGTTTGCCGGATGAATTTCCGTTACTTTAAATGTTCCTTTTGTTAATGTCCCTGTTTTGTCTAACACTACGGAGTCAGGTTTTGACAATGCCTCAAGATAACAAGCCCCTTTTATAAGTATGCCTTCTTTAGATGCGCCGCCTATACCTGCAAAAAATCCTAAAGGTACAGATATTACGAGAGCACACGGACATGATATTACAAGAAAGGTCAGTGCCCGTTGAAGCCACAGATTAAATGGTTCATTTAAAATTATGGGCGGAATTAACGTAAGAATCAATGCTCCAGCAACAACTGCAGGAGTATAATATCTTGCAAATTTTGTGATAAAGTTTTCGGCTTTTGCTTTTTTTGAGCTTGCATGTTCGACAAGTTCCAATATTTTTGATACGGTTGATTCTTCAAATTCTTTATCAACCTTTATTTTTAATAACCCGTTTGTATTTATACATCCGCTTATCGCATGTGAATCTTTTCTCAATTCTCTAGGAACGGATTCTCCCGTAAGTGCTGATGTATCAACTAATGCATGCCCATCGATTACTGTTCCGTCCAGCGGAATTTTTTCTCCGGTTCTGACAGTTATAATATCTCCTTTTTTAACGTCAGATGGGTTTACCTTTGTCAAGTTCCCGTTTTTTTCAATGTTTGCGTAATCAGGACGGATATCCATCAGCTGTGAAATCGATTTTCGTGATTTTTCAACGGCTTTGTGTTGTAACAATTCGCCTATACGGTATAAAATCATAACCATAACCGCTTCAGGATATTCTTTTATTGCAAAAGCACCAACCGTTGCAATAACCATTAAGAAATTTTCATCAAATATTTCACCTTTAAAAATGTTTTTTAAAGCCTTTATTATTATATCACCACCGGCAATCAGATATGCAGCAAAGAATATTAAAATTTTAAAAGTATCTGTTATATTCATAATTATTGCAGCTGTAAATAAGATGAGAGCAGAAGCAATTTTCAAGAGTTCTAATTTGTCATTACTTTGGGAGTGATGATGGTCATGCATAATTTATTCTCCTATAACAATTGAATAATTATTCAACTATTTCTATTAGTATTATAATTGAATAACTATTCAATTGTCAAGTGTAAAATGCAGTTTTGTTACAAAAGTTTGACAATTGAGCAATTGTTAAACTATAATATGATTATGGAAATAAAAAGAACTGATTGTGAGCCAATAAATCCTGAACTTGTTGATAAGATAAGACCTGATATGCCTGATATGAATGTGCTTTATGAGTTGTCGGATTTTTTCAAAGTTATGGGGGATAATACAAGAATACGTTTACTATGGGCGTTGGAAGAAGCTGATATGTGTGTTAATGATTTAGCTGTACTTCTTGATATGACAAAGTCTGCTGTTTCTCATCAATTAAAAATTTTAAGAATTGCAAAACTTGTAAAATCTACAAAGCGCGGAAAGAATGTGTTTTATTCTCTGGATGATCACCATGTAAAAATTATTCTGGAAAAAGCGTTAGAACACGCTGTTGAATAATTACTGCATTTTTTGAATAAGTTCTGTTTTTACATCTGCGAGAGGTCCGTTATTCGGAGTTCTCAAATTATGATAATAATTTTTGGCAAATGTAAACGGATATTTTGGAAGCCAGGTAAATTTTATAAATATATTAACCGTGTCAGCACCCTGCGACAACATCAAATCATCAATTGTCTGTTCATGTGCGGGTGAAATTGATGAGAATATTTTTAAAAAATAATCCGTAAATGTTACGGCTGAATAGCCTGAAGCTGCGACAGGATCTGTTACAAATGCAGTTACTTTAAATGCTCCGTTGTCTTTAATATTCTGGATATCTTCCGGCGGAACAAATTCTCCGCCTGCAATCTGTTCAATTTCATACCACTGACCGTTATATTGTATCCTCATAACATTTGGTTTTGGCATATAAATATCGTCAAACTTGTTTTCAAGGATTACACGTCCGTTTTTATCGCAAACACCGTATTTATAGTCTTTTTTAGTTAAAAACATTCCGCCAAAAAGGATGTCAACTGATGTGTATTCTGGAGGTATAACTGTTTCACCTTTTTCGTTGTATATACCGAAATCATTATCATTGCCGAGTTTTACGTATTTCCCTAAAATTCTGTCAACATGTCTGTATTTCGGTTCAATCAAATAATTACCTGTGTTATCCATCAGACCGTATTTTGATTTTTTTTGAACAATCCAGGAATCACCGAGTTTAATCATCTTTTTGTATTCCGGCTCTACAATAACATTACCGGCACTGTCTTTCAGCCCGAAATTGTTGTCTTCGTCACTAAAAACAGTAAGTTTTGTTTTTACAACAGAACCTTCCAAAGGCTGAACTGAGCTTTCCTCTGCAATTGCACAGCTGCTTAAAAATAAAGCTATCCCGAATATTGTTGCAAATTTCTTCATACCTGTATAATAACATAAAATTCATAATTTGTGTTATAATTTTTTTGGAGAGGGAAAAGATGATTAATGTATCAAAAAGATTAAAAATTATTATAATATCTGTTTCAGCAGTTTTAGTTTTGTTTGTTGCAATGATGGGCATTTATTTAAAAGTTTTGCCGGCTGTTGTTTCAAATAAACATGTTATAAATATTGTTGAAAGAACATTATATGATATTGCAGGTTTGCAATTAAATATTAAAAATCCTGTTTTAAAAACGGAGTTGTCACCGGTTATATCTTTTAAAGTTGATGAACTTTCGCTGTTCAACAAAAAAGAGCAGCTTCTTGCTGTTGAAAATTTTGATACAACAGTTTCTTTTAAAGAAGTTTTCAGTAAAAACATTATAATAAGAAAGCTAGGTGCTGATTATATTTTTGTTGATATAAATAATTTGTCAAAACTGACATTCCCTCAATCTGAAAAAAAAGAACAGCAAAAAAGCGATTGGAATATTGATTTTTTTGATTCCCTTTTATATGTAAAAAAATCTCTGTTTTTATACAAAGTAGAACCTAAAACTTATATATCTCTTAAAGCTGATGATTTAGAACTTGATAACAATCAAAAAGATGTTAAATATCTTCATTTTAATATAACCGCAGATATTACTAAGGACGGTCAAAATACACACTTCAATATAGCTGACAGAAATGCTGTTTACACGCAGAATAAAACGCTTTTTATAAAAAACTGCTATCTGACAATGAATAAATCCAAAATATTTTTTAATGCCGAAGCCAGCCGTAAAATTGGTTATTGGCTTGAAATATTTACGGATAAAATTGATATAGAAGATGTTCTGGCTTTGATTGATTCTGATATTGTTGAAAATAATCTTGACCAGCCGCTTGCATTTTTCAAGGACTTAAAAGGAAGTTTTAATTTTAAAATTAAGCTTACAAAAAATGATGTAAACGGTATTGTGAATTTGAATAAGATCTCAGGCAAAATTGTTCCTATAAGCAATATCCCTGTTATGCTTGAAAAAGGTAAAATCGTTATGACAAAGAATGATATTACCCTGAAAGATTTTAACGGATACTATAACTACCGTAAAGAAAACAAACTTGAAATGGAAGGCACTGTCAAGGATTATCTGAAATCTATTGACACAAATGTTGTGGCAAGAGCAGTTGTAACAAACGATTTTGCTAAAAATTATTTCTCTAAAATGGTCGGAATTCCTGTTGAACTGACAGGAGGCACTACAAAAACCAGACTTGATATAAAAGCGATTAATAACAAGATTGATTTAGTCTGGTTATTCGGTTTGAAGTCAGGTCAGGATATATTAATTGACGGAGCTTCTCTAACACCTAATAAGTTTATCAGGGGGCTTAAAGGTGATATACATTTTGAAGATAACCTTTTGAGTATAAAATCAATTGATTATTATATTGTGCCTGACAGCTTTTCTATAGAACAAAAGAAAAATGCTAAACCTGTTGTCAGAGTTTTTGGTAATATAGATTGCGCTAATCCTATACCTGATGTGAAAAATCTCGGGTTTGAAATTCCAAATCCATTACCCAGTGAATTTTTGAATGTCTTAATTGGTCAAAAATTGTTTAGAGGTGGTAAAATTGCAGGTATTATGGAGTATAACAATACTTCAAAATACCCCGCACTAAAGGGAAATCTCACAATGGATGATGTTAGAGTTCCTTCTCAGAGAGTTTATTTAAAACACGGTGAGATGTCAGCTGTAAACGGACTTTTAAAACTTGCGGCGGAAGGTAGATACAGACGTTCAGCCTACGATTTTTCAGGTAGTGTTATAAATGAAATCAAATTCCCTGTTGTTGTAAAAAATGTTAATCTGACTGTAGATGACGTTGATATTGAAAAATTCTTGTTATCTGCAAATAATCAGAGTTCAAAAACGGTTACGGAAACAAAATTTGATGTAAAAGCTTCCGATGAAGCAAAAGATGATGATGACAACACTCCGACTTTTGATATCGGGAATTTTATAGTGGAAGATTGTGTTTTGCATATCCTTAACGGAGGCTATAAAGATATTAAATTCGCAGATGTAAAAGCTACCTTGTCATTAGATAAAAACAGTGTTTTAAATATGTATTCAAACAGATTTGAGATAGCTGAAGGACATTCATCTGCCAAGATAAACTGCGATTTGAAAAAACATAAATACAATCTTGTACTAGGTATAAAAGATGTTAATTCCGATATAATTGCAACAACATTGCTTGCTCTGCCTAGAGAAATTACTGGCAAGGCGAGCGGAATTATTGCTTTAAATACCGATGATTCATTAAAAATGAACGGTTCTATAAGATTTAATGTTAAGGACGGAACTATTCAAAAAGTAGGTTTGGTTGAATATATTCTGAAATTTGCGGCATTATTCAGAAACCCGCTTGTAATGATTAGTCCGTCAACATTTGGAGATCTCGTGAATATACCGGAAGGAAATTTTGATAAAATTAACGGAACTCTTGAGTTGAAAGATAATAATGTTGAAAGAATGATGATTAAATCCTCTGCGCCTCAATTAAGTTCATTTATTGTGGGACGTTATGAATTGGAATCAGGTGATGCATCTTTGAGGATTTATACAAAATTCAGCAACAGAAACAAAGGTTTTGCAGGATTTTTAAGAAATATATCACTGAATAGTCTTGCAAACAGGATACCTTTGAGTGCAAGAAATGACAGCAATTACTATGCAGCTGAAATTTCTCAACTGCCGCCTATTGATGCAGATGAGAAAGACTGCCAGATATTTTTAACAAAAGTTGACGGCGATGTACAGCATAACAACTTTATTTCATCGTTGAAAAAAATTCAATAATCAGTTCAATATCATAATTGAATAATTTAAATACGCTGCAAAACATACCCAGATCAGATACGGGATAAGAATTATCCCTGCGGGTTTTGAAACCTTATAAAAAAATATAATCGTTAAAACAGTAGAAATTAAAAGTAGAATGATTATTACAAAGCTTAATTCAAGGCTGTGCAGGAGAAAAAACGCCGGACTCCAGCTGAAATTTAAGAGTATCTGGATTATGAAGGCAACAAGTCCCGGAGTCTTGTGTGCAGATTTTTTTGAATTTAAAAACAGAACAAAAGAAATAAATATAAGGGTATACATAACCGTCCATACAGGTGCAAAAATCTCAGACGGCGGATTGAAGGCGGGTTTGTTTAATGTGTTATACCATGTTAAATCCATACTAAAATTTTGTATTGTATTTTGAAAAGAAACATTACACAATGTACCGGTTTTATTGGCTGATTAATTGTATAACAGTATTATAAATTATTTTGTGCTGCTCAGGCTCATAATGCAGCCCGTCAATATTTGAAGTATCTGTTATTTCGTTTAAATCAACAAGAGTGTAATTATTCTGCTTTGCAATTTTTTTATATACAGGTAGTATTAATTTTGATTTTTCTATTGAATTTTCATCAAAAAACAATTTGAAATAACTGTTTAAAATGTTTTCTTTTATAACGCAGGGAGCTAGAATAATAACCTTTGAAGACGTTGAATAAAGTTTTATAAGATTAAAAAATTTTGTCATCCCATTTTCAAAATCATTCAAATTAACATTATATGATTTTTGCAGGTCATTAATACCTATTTGGACAAATATATAATCAAAGTGTTGTTTTAAATATTGAGGCAGGATTTTATATCCTGTGAAATTATCACCTGCAGGGTTGTCAGAAAATGCAGTTCTGTTGTTGCAGCCTGCTTCCGTTACTTCGCAGATATTTTTTAACCTGCCTGACCATCTTGTATTTATGTCGTATCTTGAGCCGTCTTTCGGATTAAATCCGTATGTGTTGCTGTCACCGAAACATAATATTTTTCTCATAAATTATACCAAAATTTTTCATGTTTATTTTATTATTATAAAACGGAGATAAAAATAATGAACGAAAAAGAAAAAATGCTCAAAGGTTTGTTGTATGACGCAAATTATGATAAATCACTTATAGAAGAAAGAACTGAGTGCAAATCATTATGTTATGAGTATAATAATCTTCATCCGGCAAATACTGATGAGCGGAAAAAACTCCTTAAACAGATTTTAGGCAAGACCAAAGAAAATTTTTTAATAGAGCAGCCATTCATGTGTGATTACGGTTATAATATTGAAATCGGCGAAAATTTTTATTCAAACCATAATTTGATTATTCTGGATCCGGCAAAGGTTATTTTTGGTGACAATGTTTTTATCGGACCGAACTGTGCGTTTTATACTCCGCTTCATCCTATGGATTTTGAAACAAGGAATAAAGGACTTGAATATGCAAAACCTATAAAAGTAGGAAATAATGTCTGGTTTGGTGGTAATGTTGTCGTGCTCGCGGGTGTAACAATCGGTGATAATACGGTAATCGGAGCGGGAAGTGTTGTAACAAAAGATATTCCGTCAAATGTCCTTGCTTACGGAAACCCGTGTAAAGTTATCAGGAACATTTAAGCATTTTTTTTATAATGTTTTTAACTTCATATATTAAAACATAAACCTGTGCAGGGAAAATTTTTATAAGCAATAAATTCCGGTAAAGATAAGATTTGCAAAAATCTTTCCGTTCAGGTATTTGTTTAAATCTATTTTTAACTATTTCTACAAGCTGTTTTCTGTCTTTGTGACCTAAAAACTTTATACAGTACATAAAAACAAACATGTATGCACTGTTGAAACTTTTTCTGAATATTTCATTTTCGGAATTGTCAAAAAAGATTTTTTCTAATCTGTCAAAAATTTGGCAAAGATTTAAATTTCTGGATTGTTTTCGTTTACTTGTTGCAGACTCGGGATTAAAAATTTTGTAATTTACAAGAATTTTATCAACTGTTGTTATTTTATCTGCAAAAAACAGGCTTGATATAACAAAAAATACGTCATTATTGTACGGAATGTTATCAAATTTTAAATTATGTTCTCTGATAAATTCGGTTTTATAAAGCTTATTCCACGGAGAATAGTTGCAGAAACAGAAAATATAATCAGGGATATCATATTTGTTAAATATTTCTTTTTTAAATATCGTGTCAAACCTAATTCCCTGATTTTTAAGATACAAACTCCCATTAGGTAAAGTTACATCGTATTTACAAATAACAATATCGGAATTTGTTTTTTTGTACTGATTATACAATTCTTCTAAAAAATTCGGATGAAAATAATCATCGCTGTCGAGAAATATTGTGGTTTCACCTTTAGCAAACTGAAATCCGTAATTTCTGGCTGCACCCGCACCTTGATTTCCTGTTGAAATTATTTTTATAAAATTGTTATATTTTTTATTCAAATCTTCTAAAATTTCCAAAGATTTGTCTGTTGAGCCGTCATTAATGCAGATTAGCTCATAATTATGAAAAGTTTGCTGTCTTAAACTTTCCAGAGTATCTTTTAAATATTTTTCGCTGTTATATACAGGCATTATAATACTTATTTGCGGCATACTATTCCTCTTTTTGCCTGTTATGATGCGTTATAATGTTGTAAATGTTGTATGCAAGATTTTTACATATTAGAAAACCTATCGGAATAAAAACATAGGGATGGGTAAAATATAATTTTTTATGATTTTTAATTATGTTTTTTCTTATTGTTAAGTAATTTTTGAATTTTAAAGCGGTTTGTGTTGCTTGATTTTCAGATTTTCTGTAATAAAAAAGAATTTCGGGTATTTGATAGATTTTTGCACCT
>CALUPR010000024.1 GCA_944322705.1 Candidatus Gastranaerophilales bacterium | reverse complement strand
TTATTCTGTGCGACTGTAAAATCAGGTATTATGGCTGCAAACGGAATGATTGATCAGGCATTTATTACCTTAGGTATGTCTATTGCAACTACTGCTTTGACGGTAGTGACAATGAATAGCGGTGCCGGCACTGCATTACAGCAGGTAACGGCAGCGTTGAATGTTACCAGTTCTGCGGCAAGTTTAGGTGCATCTGTTCAGGAATTCAGAGGTAAAGATGCAGGTTTCTTAAATTCAATCGCAACAATTGCCGGAGCAGCTTCAGCTGTGACAGGCGGTATCACTGCAATTAAAGATTTAGGTAAAGCCGGTACCACTGCATTAACAAAAGTATCAACAATCGCAATGCAGTCAGGCAGCCTCCTTTCAACTACAAGTCAGGTTACTAATCAGGTCAGAGATTGGGCAGGAAAAGAAGGCTCAAGCAAGTTTGCTGATATTACAGGTTTAATCGGTATGGGCTTAACTCTTGCAGGTACTGCAGGTACTTTGACACAGAGAGCTATTACTAAGCATCAAGAAAATTCTGTTACAGAAACAGAAGGAACAGACGGCAAAAAAGATAGTGAAAACCCAAAAGAAACAAAAGGAGAAAAAGGAGAAGGCGAAGAGCCGGAAGCATTCCAGGATCCAAATATTGTCAACCCGGAAGAACTTAAAATAGCAGTGGATAATAGTATCTCTAATCCGATTGTAAGTCCTGAAGAAATTGCAGCTCCGACAGACGTCCAGCTTGAACAGGGTTCAGAATTGAAGCAGCTTGGCACAATGGATGCAAGCACGCAGACTGAAAATTCAATTACCGAAATTAATGAGAGAGTTAATAATTCAACTGACCATAACAAATATGACCTTAACCCTGAAGATTTAAATGGCAAAAATCCGGTTGATGATGTGTTTGAAAATCTTGCTAATACTACCCCTGATGTAATAGATACTTCAAAAATTGCAATCCCGCAATCTTCATCTAGCTTTATGGAAAAAGCGCAGTCTGTTATGGAACTTATAGGTGCAGCAGGGCAGCTCGCAGGCAACTTCATGACAAATAATGACCAAACTGACGATGATACAAAGCGAAAAGTTCGTCCTGATATAAAATTAACAAAAAGAACTCAGGAAATTATTGAAGAAAACATTGAACGCCGCAAAAAGTTGAAGATGAAATACTTAAGACGTTATTATGCTTAACCTTAAATTCAATTATTTCAATCCGAGATTTTGAACCAGTAACACCTGTGTTTCTCCGGGATTTAAGGTAACTGTAAATGAGCCGCGTTTTGCAATAGGTGTATCTTCAATTTTTATAGGTATAACACTGCTGTCAGGGCTGAAATGCGGAACATGTACAGTTGTATCCGCATTAGTTCGGAAGTCTAGATTCCCTGTCACAATAATTGTTCTGTCTTTATAAGTAACGGCATAAGCAAATACAGAAGGATTAGACGTCCGCAATGCTATAAATTTCCCGTTATTTATTACCTGTGTAAACTGTGTCTTTAAATTATTTGCAATTGCAAAAAGCCATGGGATTACTTTATCATTGCCGCCCGGTTGTCTGGAAAAATTAAAAATATCCATTTTCCCGCGGTGAACAAAATAATAGTCGTCATCAGTATATGTTTTTGGTGCTTTTTTATTCGCCCATAGATAAATATAATTATCTCCGGTATCAAAGCCGTCTACAAAATATGAATTAACAGGTAATGTTGCATTCAGCCAGATAATCATTTCAACGAATCTTTTACCGTTAATAAGTACCGGACTCATTTCATCGTGTGTTGAAAAACTCCCGATAACAGCTTTATGATCGGTATATCCCGTAAGATTTGCATTTGTTTTTTCAATCAAAGAAGTAAGTTCTTTCCCTGTTTTAAAATTTTTGAGGTTAAAATAACTTCCGTAGTATCCGTCAAATCCTGCTTCTAAAAGTTTATTGTACGGAGTAAAAACAGCATAAGGAGAAGCAGGCTGTGTCCAGCTTTCTGAAGCTTCCGCAAGCCACATAAACTGTGGATCTTTTTTCCGTGAATATGAAATTAAATCTTTCCAGAATTTTGCCGGTTTGTTTGTGGCAACGTCAGCCCTGATGCCGTCTGCACCAAGATCCATTACCATATCAACGAAACTTTTGTAAAGATTATAAACATCTTTGTTTACGGCAATTTCGGTTCCTGCATTCAATAATCTTACATCTGTCCAGTCTGTGGGTATAACAGGCTGACCTGATTTATCTTTAACAAAAAGTTCAGGACGCTGCATATACAAATCATAAGAACCGCATGACGGTAAATCTATTATTACACGAATTTTCCTTTTATGAGCTTCTGTAATAAATTTTCTTGCTTGATCTTCAATAGAAAGAGCACTTTGTTTGCTTGCAAGCTGTGGATTTAAACTGTCAAAGCTTAAAGCTGAATATAAAGAACCTGCAGTCCCGAGAGCTTTTGTTTTGCCTACAGGTGTTACAGGCATTATATGGATAGTGTTTATCCCTTTTTGCTTCAAATCATCAAGACGAGAAACCGCATTCAAAAAAGTTCCGCTCTCTTCAGCTTCATCAAAGTCAATTATTCCGTTTTTGTTAGTATCTTGTGCTCCGAAAGTTCTTAAATTTATTTCGTAAATGATTGCCTCATTGTTTAAAAATAATTTTCTTAAATCGTTTACCCACACGTCAGTACAAAATCCGCTTTGGAATGTGAGCATTGTCAAAATAAGAGCTATAACCAAGCTTTTAACAAATTTCATAAAAATATCCCCTTTATATTAATTAATATGCTAGCAGATAATGAAATTTTTTGCAAATTTAAAGTTTTTATATATAATTATAAATATATGAAAAAGTATTCAGTTGGAGTTGATTTAGGCGGAACAAAAATTCTTACTGCCCTTGTGGAAAAAACTTCCGGGGAAGTTCTTTATCATGTAAAAAAGAAAACAAAAAAACAAAAAGGTTCGGAAAATATTATAAAAAAATTGATTGAAAGTATTGAAGAACTTTTAGCAGAAAGTAAAATTCCCAAAGATGAAATAAGTTCTATAGGTGTAGGAGCAGCAGGGCAGATTGACAGAGAAAACGGAGTTATAATCGGTGCTCCAAATTTGGATTGCTTTGATGTAAATATTAAAAAAGTTTTAACAGAACATTTTAGTATTCCTGTCTTTGTTGGCAATGATGTTGAGATTGCTGCAATAGGCGAGCAAAAATTTGGCGCAGGAAAAGGCTGCAATGATTTTGTATGTATATTTGTCGGAACCGGAATAGGATCAGCTATTGTAAAAAACGGAAAAATAATTTATGGAGCCACAGGTACTGCAGGTGAAATAGGTCATATTATTGTAGATTTAAACGGCAGACAATGCGGCTGCGGGGCTCATGGATGTCTGGAAGCTTATGCGTCACGTTCTGCAATTGAAACACGTATAGAGGGTGCTTTGAAAAAAGGCAGGCAGTCGGTTATTCAGGATTATCTTGAACCTGGGAAATCGATTACATCAAGTATGATTCAAAAATCAATAGAAAGAGAAGATGAACTTGTCTTGCAATGTGTCACAGAGGCGGCTGAATATCTTTCCGGCGGGGTTGCAAGCGTTATAAATTTTGTTAATCCTCAATTGATTATTCTCGGCGGCGGATTAATTGAGGCTGTTGATTATTTTTATCAAAAAACAATTAAAAAAGCCCGTGCAAAGTCTTTACCTGTACCGGCGGCTAAAATAGAATTTCGAAAAGCTGCACTGGGAGATTATTCCGGTGTTATAGGCGCTGCATTTTTAGAGGATAGAATACTATGAAAAAACTTCTCCTGATAAAGCTTTCATCACTCGGTGATATAATATTTAATATTCCGCTTGCAAATGTTTTACAAAAAAACGGTTATGAAATAACCTGGCTTGTGTCAGAAAAAGGGTATGATGTAATAAAGGACAACCCCGCAGTAAAAAATACAATCCTTATTCCTATTCAAAAGTGGAAAAAAAGAGGGTTTTCTATTGCGAACTTTTTTGAATTCATTAAACTGGCTATAGAAGTAAGAAAAGAAAAATACGATATTGCAATTGATTCTCAAGGCATGTTCAAAAGCATGCAGTGGATGCTTCTTGCCCGTGCAAAACGAAAACTTGTTTTTGAGCACAGCAGAGAGTTTTCTAATCTTGCCGGTAATGAAACGGTACAAAGAGCGCCAAATCCTGATTGTACAACAAATATAATAATTCAGTATATGCAGTTCGCAAAATATCTCGGGCTTGAAGGTACTGATGAAATCAAATACACGCTGCCGCCTGCGAGCGAAGAAACTAAAGCAAAAATTGACAAACTTTTGCAAGGTTTGGATAAATCCAAACCGATGGTTGTCATCTGTCCTGCTACAACATGGAAAATGAAACACTGGAAAAAAGATAATTGGAAAGCTGTTGTTGATGCAATTAAGGATAAATGTTCCCTTGTATTTACAGGAACAGAACGCGATAATGATTTAATCAACTACATAAGCGGCGGAAATTTTATAAATCTTGCAGGTAAAACAAGAGTGAAAGAACTTATAGAACTTTTTTCACGTGCCGCGCTTGTAATGTCTCCTGATTCAGGCAGTGCGCATCTTGCTCGTGCAACAGAAGTACCGGCTGTTGTTACTATTTTTTGCTGTACTCCTGCGACTATGTACGGACCTCTGGGTAATCCTGAAAAATATTATTCCGTCCGCGGAAATCTTAATTGTAAGCCTTGCCATAAGAGGAATTGTCCTTTAACAGGACCGGAAGCGCGACTTTGCAGAACAAAACCAAGTGCTGATGAAATTATAAATATTGTTAACAAAATATTACAAAATGTGAAACAATAGTGTATAATATATGTATGAATTTTTTCGAAAATCTAAAAGATATTTACAAAAAAGTTTCAGAAGTCGAGAGTGCAATATACCACAATAAACAAGACTATCTGGAAGTTTATGAACGCAATATTCAACTCGAAAAAGAAATTGAGGAAAGAACAAGAGAACTTAATATTGCAAATAAAAGAATGCTTTCACTCCAGCATATATGGGATATGATGAATGCTTCACGCCCCTTACAGAGTGTTTTGGAAACTATAGTAAATAATATTCAAGGAGAACTCGGATATCTTCATTGCAATATAATAAAAAAATGTGAAGATGAAAAAGGTTCATATCTTACTGTTTTGGCTCAATCTGATGATCCGTCGATTAAGCGGGTAAATAAACTTATTAAAATACCTATTCAGACAAGACGATTGGTTTATAATGATGAGAGTGTTTATGCCAGAGCGGCAAAAATAAAAAAAATTCTGCAGACAACTGATATTGGAGGTACTTTAAAATCGGTTATTCCCGATACTGCCGACGAAATAATAGATGAAGTTGTAGAGGGGAGCCCGAGCAAATCTATAATTACCGTACCGCTTTATAACAGGAATGTTATTTTTGGCTGGTTTAACGTTTTTTCTTCAAGAAAAGATTTGACTGAAGGAGAAACGGATTTTTTGACAATTTTTGCCCAACAGATAGAAATGGCGATAACTATTGCCGGATTGTTTGAAGAAGTAAAAGCACAGGCGGTAACAGATTCGCTTACAGGACTTTATAACAGAAGATATTTTGAGGAATATTTAAAAAAAGAAGTTAAACGTGCTCTTCGTCAGAAACAGCCTTTCAGTATAATAGGACTGGATCTTGATCATTTGAAAGAAATTAATGACAAATACGGACATGCATATGGTGATCTTGCAATTAAAACTGTAGCCGATGTATTAAAGAAAAATGCCCGTGCAATAGATACAGCAGCACGTATGGGCGGAGAAGAATTTAACGTAATATTGCCGGGTGTTGAATCGGAAGGTGCAATGGCAGCCGCGGAAAGAATAAGAAAAGCTCTTGAAGAAGAAAAATTGGATACAATAGGGCATATAACTGCAAGTATTGGTGTAGCAACATTTTTAGAACATTCGGATAATATAGAAGATATTCTTGAATTGACAGATCAGGCAATGTACAGTTCAAAAAGAAACGGCAGAAATCGTGTTACTCTTGCAAAACCGATATCTGAAACGAGCTGGCAGGAAGTTGCAATTAATACTTTTACAGACATTTTGTCAAGACATAATATTCCTATAAATCCTGATGTAACGGAGCAGCTTAAAAATAAACTTAAAAATACCGAAAATGAAGTTCCCAAAGAAGTTCTTTATTCGGTTGCCGATATGCTGACACAAGTTTATAATCCGCTTCACCACAAGGGTACGGTAAAATCTAAAGTTCTGCTTGCTGTCAGCCTTGCAAAACGTTTTGACCTGCCGAAAGATGATATCGACAAACTAAAAATAGCAATGCTTCTTTATGATATAGGGAATTTGATGCTGCCGCAAGAACTGTTGCAAAAAACTACACCTCTTACAGATGAAGAGCGCAGCCATATAAAAGAACATCCTATTATTGCTGCAAGGGAAATTCTTCAGCCAATAAGCTATATTCAGGATATTATTCCTATAATCGAGCACCACCATGAAAATTGGGACGGTTCTGGTTATCCTGCCAAAATCGCCAGAGAAGAAATTCCTATGACATCTCAAATAATTTTGATTGTTGATGCTTATTTTGCTTTAACCGAACCCCGGACTTACAGAGCAGAACTTACTCCTAAACAGGCAATGGAAGTTATAAAGCATGATGCCGGCAAAAAATGGAATAATGCTCTGGTGCAAGAATTTATTTCACTTATAGACCTTGATATCTGATGAAAGAACATGAATTTATAAAAATAATTAAATCAACTTTGAATTCTTCCTATATTGGGGATGACTGTGCTTATTTAAAAGATTTAGGTATTGTAATAAGTCAGGACAGTCTGGTTGAAGATATTCATTTTAAGAAAACATTTATAACACCTTATTTGCTCGGATATAAAACAGTTATGGTAAATATAAGCGATATTTGTGCAAGCGGGGCATGTCCGAAATATTTAACTATTGCATTATCATTACCATCGACCACGAGTAGTGATTTTATTGAAAATTTTTATAAAGGTGCAAAAGATGCTGCAGGAAATGTTGAAATTGTTGGGGGAGATATTACTGGCAGCGATAAAATCTATATTTCAGCTTCGGCAATAGGAGATGTAAAAGGTCGAAAAATATCATCAAGAAGTCATGCAAAATCCGGTTATAAAATAATAGTATCCGGGGAACACGGAAACAGTGCAAAAGGATTGGAACTTTTAATGCAAAAAAACTGTTTCTTGCAAACAGAAGAGATAAACAATAAATTTATCAAAGCACATCTTATGCCAGAGGCGCAGATTAAATTTTCACGTGAAATCTCTGAAAATATAGAAGAAGATTATGCTATGATGGATACTTCGGATGGGCTTGCCGATGCGCTTTTTCAGATAGCAAAAACAAGTCAAGTCAGTTTGAATATTGATACAAAAAAAATCCCGCATGACCCTTCGGTTGATATGCATACTGTCTTTTATGGCGGAGAAGATTATCAGCTTGTGGCAGCAGTTCCTGAAAATCTGTTGCAAAAGATTTCAGGTTATAAGATAATTGGAAGTGTTGAAGAAGGTTTGCCGTCAGTTAAAATTGACGGAAAAATATTTAACGAACCTGACAGCAGCTTATTTAATCATTTTAAGGAGTAGAGATATGCACTTCAAAGTTAATGCAATAATACCGGCAGGCGGAACATCTTCCCGTTTCGGCAACAAAAATAAACTGCTTGAAAAAATAAACGGGAAAGAAGTCATAAAATATACGGTTGAAGCATTTGAAGCATCTGATGTTGACGAAATTATAATATGTGCAAATAAAGCAATTATTGAAGAATTAAACAGAGTTTTTAAAGAAAGTCCTAAAGTAAAAATAATTGAAGGCGGGCAAACACGTCAAGCATCTGTGTTTAACGGTTTAAATGCATGTGAATGCGATTATGTTCTGATACATGACGGTGCAAGACCAATGATTTCAACAGAACTTGTAAATCGTACAATTGAAATGGTTAAAGATAAAAAAGCGCTGACCGTTGCAACAAAAACAGTTGATACAATTAAAGAAGTTGTTGACGGAAGAATAATCAGGACTATTGATCGTTCTAAACTCTATAATACCCAAACACCTCAGGCCTTTGAATATAATCTTATAAAACAGGCGCATGAAAAATTATACGGACAAAATTTTACTGATGATGCAGGAATGCTTGAAGAACTCGGGCAAACTGTTTATATTCTAGACGGCAGCTACAAAAACATAAAAATTACAACTCAGAATGATATAGATATTGCAGCGGTTTACCTGAATAAAATTAACAACTAACGGTTAGAAAATTATTTTAAATAAAAATAAAGACCTTGAATATAACCAAGGTCTTTTTCTTCACTTTCAACTAACCTACATACTTTCAATAGGCTCTCCTTTTACCATTATGAGGAATCACTTAAACTTTTAATGTACAATTTTTTTACAACTTTTATGCTGCTTGATCAAGCTGTTGTCTTGTTAAATATTTTTTCGGATCATAACCTGCTTTGGTTATGTTATCGCATAATTCGTTGAAGTCTTTACCTGTGTAATCTCTGCCTTCAATTCTTATAACGAATTTTCCGTCTTTATATTTAACTTTGTCAGAAGTTTCAAGTTCATCATCTTTCCAGATTTCACGCATATCAATCAGGAATGTTTTTATAGCTTCTGTTTCAGCTTTTTCTGCCTCAAGTTTTTCATCTTCGGTTTCTTTAGTTTTTTCTGCTTTTTTATCTTCTTGTGCCTTAGTTTCTTTTTTGGCATTTTCAATTTCTTGCAGCTTTATTTCTTTATATATACCGAGTAAACCTTTTACGATTTCTTTTTCCCCGATACAGCAGTCACCGAGTTCATTGTTAATTTTGGAAACATATGTTTGTATCTTTTCATCCGGTACACCTGCAGCTTCTGCACGTGTCATTAATGCATTCAATAATACAGGTACAAATTCTTTCTTTTCATAATGCCCTAAATCTTCAATAAACCTGTTTATAAAAGTTTGATCCCAAGCGTCGTTGTCTGTATCGTCAAAATCGGTAAAATCAAGTTTGTTCAGATTTTCAGCAGATAACTGTCCTTTACCATAATCTTTTTCAAAGCGATCTATAACTTCAATAATGTTACCTGCATTTAGTTCTTTGTTTGAAATAATTGCAGATTTGAGCACATCATATTCTGTACCAGGGCCGTCAATAGCATTAAATAATCTTGAGTTTAGATCTCTTAATGCTTCTTTTGTCGGGGCTTCTCCTAAATCATAAGATCTGCCGGTAGTTGCATCAAAATTTGTGACATTTTCGTCAGGTTTTTCTCCGGTTAAAGTATCAGAACTACCATCGCCGTCAGCTGCTGCTTTTTGAATTTCTTCTGAAATTTGATTTGCTACTTCAGCAGCTTCTTTCTGCAATTTTGTTACTTTTGAAACCAGAGCATTTTTTTCTGCTGCTGATTTATCTGATGCAGATGCAATTTCTTTTTTCAAAGTTTCAATTTTATTTAAAATTTCCTGTAATTTTTCTTTTTGTTCTTTATTAAGAGATTCATTTTCTTTCGCTTCAGTAACTCCTGCTTCAAGTGCAGTCAAGGTTTGAGCTGCATTTGACAATGCTTGTGTAGCTGTTGCATTTTGCATCCACTGATAGCCCATATTATGATAATCATTACCGCTTAAACCACTGTTAAATTGGAATAACGGCATAGATATCGGAAATTGTACGTATGGATTAACATACGGATTTGTTGGTGTTATCGGACCATAAAAACTGTTGTAATCAAATGATGTTAATGGATAGTTAATATTAAGCATTTTTCTATTCCCCTTAATTTAAATTCCCCGTATTTATATAAAGTAATTTATGGTTAACAAATTGCTTAAAGGAAATAATTTTATTAACATTTTGTTACAAATAAGTTTATAATATCTTCTTTTGTAATATTGTGATTAATCTCTTTTATACAGGTAATAGAGGTTGAAGCAACAGGTTCGTTAAATATTTTTTCAAGCAGTTTTTTGTTGTAGTCATACAAAATAGAACCATGTTGTAATATATAACCTTCTTTTCTGAACTGAGCCGATCCTATAAGTTTTTTCCCGTTATAGCAAAGATCAGCACCTGTTGAAACCAGCATGCAGTAATCGAAATGCCCTCGTGCAGGTTTGCCTCCGAAGTCAAGTTCTATCCCGATTGCTTTAAATTTTTCTATAAACATTTGTGATATTTCTTTGTAGGATTCAGTTACATTTTCACCGTGTTCAAGATTCGAAACGGGGCATACGTAACTGTATGTTATCTCATTATCATGCAAAAGTGCACGTCCGCCGGTCAATCTTCTTACAACATCAATATTATTATCTTTCAAAAATTTTTCATCCAAAAAATCACTTTTCTGGTTTCTTCCCAAAGATACACAAGCCGGCGACCAACCGTATAATCTGAAAACAGGCTCGGCAAGGTTGTTTTTAATTGCATTGTCAAGCAATTCTGCATCTTTTTGCATATTTTCATAACCGGATTTCACTTCAAACGGGATAAAAATCATTTGTCTTTCTCTTCCCGCTTTTTCAATTCCTGTTCAAATTGTGAAAATACATCATTACCCACAAACTGCTCCAGTGCGGCGCGTTTTGCGTAAAAATCCGAACTTGCTTTCATCTGATTGTCAAGAGCTGTTCTGTAATAGGCATCGGTAATCAAAATAACTTCGCGCGGCATATCCTGAGATAATTCGTAATTCTTTTTTCTGTCTTCAGTGATTTTTTCAAGCATTTTGAGTTTTTTGCGTGCTGTCATATAGTTGTAATACAAATCTACTGTTTTTTGCTGCAAATCTTCAATTTTTCTAACAAGAATAATCATATCCGCATCGGTTACTTTTGTATATTTATAGTTAAGTGCCTTTGTATCCTGTGACATAATACCTAAAATATTTCCACCGATTATTGAACTTGTTGCCAGAAGAGGATTTCCCATACCGGCACCGACAAGTGTTGACATGCTTGCGATTGTTGTAAGTACTTTTTTAACTGATTTTTCATCCGGTTTGTCTTCATCAGGATTAGAGAGTTTATAAAGGGCAAAATTTATTGTGTCGCTCTGGCTCGCAGCACCCTGCCAGAGAACTGACAGGTCGCCCACCATATCCTCCTGATCAAGCTCCAGGTCTGCTGCGACCTCTCTGGATATCTGTTTTATGCTTAAATCAGCGTATGTTAAATCACTGACATCAAACTGTTCCGCATCTTTTTTTACGTATTCCTGATGAACTTTATCTTCGGCTTTGGCTTCCATGTATTCTTTTTCAGGTTCCTCAGAAAGCCCTGTGCGGTACGCCGGCGGTTTTGGCTGGTTAATATCTTCGTATTTGACAGCAAAGGACGGAAGCGCAATGAACATTAACAATGCAGCAATAATAATTTTTTTCATTTTGTCACCGCCTTTTCCCCTACAAGTGTTGAATTGTAATTAAACTGATACAGATTTAACTTATCAACCACTTTTTTACCTGCAAGACGTTGTAATTCAAGATGATATTTTTTTGCATTTTCCATATAATAAAATTCTTCAACGCGCATATTATCATAGAGAGCGGAAGATATGCTTATTTCCATCAAATCTTCTTCATCCAGTGCTTTTGCATAATTTTTGTTGTATAAAAGCAGCCTTTGGCGGGTTTCTTTTAGTTGAGAAAGTGAACTTTTATAATTATAATAAGCTGTTATAATTTTGTCCTGCAAGCTTTCAACTAACCCTGCAAGTTCAATAAGTTCTGTGTCTGTCAGAGGAATTTCCGTCGGCATATTTTTTCTGTTAATCAAGTTTTGCGCCAGACGTCCGGCAGCAAAAGCCGACGACTGCATCATATAATCAGCTCCGACTAAAGAAGGTGCAAGTGAAGCTCCCGCAACAACCGCAGAAAGAGTTTTTGCCATCAGGGATGAATGAATTCTTCTCTGGCTCTCAGGAGTAGCAAGCTTTTTTAACGCAAAGCCGATAACCTGATTGTTTTCAACAGTCCCTTTCCAGAGATTTTCAATATCTTCAATGTCCTTGTCTTTCTGGAGTTTAATAAGTTCATCTATAATTTGCTGATCATTTACTATAAGGGATTTTTTTGTATCAATATTGGTTTTCGGAAGTTCTATTTTTTGTGTTTCAACGTTGTCGAGCCGGACTTCGTCAGCCGGTACGGGAATCCCTGTGAAAATTATTAACAGAAAAATTAAATACTTTTTCATAACAATTTTATAGCACAACTTCAATAATAAATCCAATGATTGATAAAGTTATACATCAAACGGATGTTCTGCAAATTCCTATGAAAATTTATGATTGTTACAGAGAGAAAGGTTTTAAAAAATTGAGTTCCAATACAAAAAAATGTGATAACACTGCCGCAAACAGCTTTTATGAAAAAGCCAATTCGCTTTGTCTTGAAAATTTATATAAAGAAGCTGCCGCAAATTATCTTAATGCAATTTTAATTGATAGAAGCAACGCAAAAAGCTATCTCGGACTCGGAGTATGTTATAAACATTTGAAAGAATATACAAAAGCAATAAAATATTTTGAGATGGCAGCAGAACTTAAAGAAGACTATTTTGAAGCATTTTATGAACTTGGAATTTGTTATCTCTTAGACGGGATTCCCTGTGGTGCCATAAAGAATTTTGTCCGTGCTATTCAGCTTAATCCTGAAAATCCTGATGCTATTTTGCAGCTTGGTATGGCTCATGAACTTTGTGAGGAATACGATCTTGCCCTTATGATTTATCAAAAACTTATTGAAAATACTCCGGGATTTATTAAAGCTTATGAAAACAAATCAACTCTTTTAATGAAACTTGAAAGGTACAAAGAAGCTTCAATAGTTTTAAGTCAAGTTCTTAAGCTGAATCCTGATTATTACAAAGCTTATGCCGGTATAGGGATATGTTTTGACAAGCTCGGCAAGTTTAATGATGCAAAAAGATATTACAGAAAATTTTTAACACTAAAACCGTTTTCTTCAGAGGCAGACTTTATAAAAAACAGACTGGATAAAATTAGATTTCCAAAATTACAGTACAAAAATTTGTCTTTATGCAAGTAAAATTGTTATATTATAACAATTTTTATTAAGCGATGTTACAAGATTGTTAAAATATTTGTCTTTTTTCCATATATAAAATACAATATAAGTGGAGAAATTTTGAGGGATACAAGATGATATTAGAACAAGAGTTAGAGGGGAAAACTTTATCTCCGCAAGAAGTGAGAAGTATTTTAAAAACAGATAACAAAGAAATAGTTGAACTTTGCAAGCGCGCGTCTATTTTACCCAGAAAAAACAGCAAGGGACAAACATATTTTTCTTATGAAGAAGTAAAAAATTTGAGGAAAGTTCAGGCAATGAAAAATGCTTCAATGCCTCCGTCAAATGTTCCGGCAAAGCAATCTTCGGCTATTTTGAATATCTTAAATTCCTTGAGAGATATGGAAAATAAATTAAGTGACAGAATCTCTAAAGTTATTGATGAAAAACTTGAAGGAATGGATGAAGTTGTTGTTGAACTAATCAGATGCAAAACAGACAACGAAACTTTAAGACAAAAAATTATTGATTTAAACAAAGAAATTTATCAGTTAAAAAATGATCTTAATACATACAAACCTGTAGGATTAGGTTTTTATAAGAAAAAAGAAAAACATATCTGGGATTGATTTTTATAAATCTCATGACATTTTTATTTAAAGGACACTGAAAACAATGGCTGTAAAAGAAAAAGAAATTGAAACATCTGTAAATGCGGATGAAAGGAGCAAAGCATTAAAGCTTGCTATAGAAAAAATTGAAAAAGATTTTGGAAAAGGCTCAATTATGAAATTGGGCGATAAGCCGACGGTTAATGTTGATGCAATTCCGACAGGCGCTTTATCATTGGATGTTGCGCTTGGTATAGGCGGTATCCCCAGAGGTCGTATTATTGAAATTTATGGACCCGAAAGCTCCGGTAAAACGACTCTTGCACAGCATATTGTTGCAGAATGCCAAAAAAGAGGTGGTATTGCCGCTTTTGTTGATGCGGAACATGCCCTTGATCCTGAATATGCAAGAAACTTAGGAGTTCAGATAGATGACTTACTAATTTCACAACCTGATACAGGCGAACAGGCTCTTGATATTACGGAAGAACTTGTGCGTTCAGGGGCTGTTGACGTTGTAGTTGTTGACTCTGTTGCTGCTCTTGTCCCAAAAGCCGAAATTGAAGGTTCTATGGAAGATCAGCAAATGGGGCTTCAAGCTCGTTTGATGAGTAAAGCACTAAGAAAATTAACAGGTATTATCGGAAAAACCAATACAACGGTTATATTTATCAACCAATTGAGGATGAAAATTGGTGTTATGTACGGTAATCCTGAAACTACAACCGGTGGTAACGCTTTGAAATATTATGCATCAGTTCGTATGGAAATCAAACGTACAGAAGGTGTCAAAGGCGAAGATGGTGATGTCGGAAATCATGTAAGAGTAAGAGTTGTCAAAAATAAAGTTGCTCCCCCATTCAGAACTGCAGAATTTGATATTATGTTTGGAAAAGGCATATGCAAGGTTGGCAATATTTTAGATGTAGCTGTTAATCTTGATATAGTCAAAAAAGCAGGTTCTTGGTTCAGTTTTAATGATGAAAAATTAGGACAGGGCAGAGATAAAGCAAGAGATTTCTTAGTTGAAAATCCGGATATTTTAAATACCATTGAAACTCTTGTAAGAGAAAAACTTGCGAATAATTAAGATTTGTAAACAGCCTCAAAACCTGTTATAGCAATAAATTTATTTAAAAACATGTTTTTGGTAAAATTTTAATAGCAACTAAAAACATGTTTTTACTTTATATACATACTAAAAAGTAAATTGGAGGTTTAAACCACTATGAACGTTAAAGCTATAAATAATGTTTCTTTTGTAAATTTTGAAGGTAAAACTAAAAAATCTGAAAATAGAAAACAAGAACATGATTATCCGCAGCAAACTGACCCTGCATCTAAAAATTCAGCAAGAGCTTTAAGAAATATGATGTACGGTTTAATGTTATTGGGTGCATCTGTCGGAGCAGGCAGCCTTACAAGTTGTGAAGATTGGGGACCGCATGCGTCGGCTCATGCAGAAGCTTGGTCATGGGCTTACGGTATAGGAGGCGGATGTGATAAAAATGATACAACGATTATTCATGACACAATAATTAATACTATAATTAAACCTATTTATGTAAAAGAATATCCGTTCCACCTTGCTGATTCTATAATAAATCAAGGTTTAAATATAGGTGTGGAACTTGACGGACCTGTTCCGGAAGATGATAATAACGATGTTGCATTTGTTGCCTCTAAGGCACATAACAGATACGATGATAAATACTATGAAACTCAAGTAGACAGTGTTGGTACAAACAGAAACAGACTTGCACTTGTTACAAAAGTTTTGGACTTCTATGAAGATCCTGAAAATCCGAAAACTTCTTGGATAAGGACAGAAGTTTCAGACGTTCCTGGAAAAGGTATCAAATTGACAAGATATATGTCAAATTCTGCGAAAAAACCGGAAGAATGGCAATGGAATTATGCAGGATATGAAATACGTACCAACAACAGAAATGGTCAAACAAATACTAAATCGGTATTTGATAATAATAATGAATTAATATGGAAAGGTGAATACAGAAGAGGTGAAAACCCGGGAACATTTATGTACGGAACTTTTGTTTATGACGGCAATGGTGACCCGTATTTGGATGAGGATGGTGAACCGCAAAAAGCATATTATGATTTTGATAAAGCAAAAATGTGGTCAGACAGGGTAACTCTCGAAAAAATCCCTACAGGTACATCATCAACATTTGTTGATTAATAATATTTATATAAATAAACTTTAAAACACCCTCTTGAACAAAGAGGGTGTTTAAGTTATATAAATAAATTATGAAAACACTGGCACAATTTATACAACATAAAAGAGATGAAGCAGGATTTTCACCCAAAGGTCTTGCCAAAGAATGCAATCTTCCATTAAATTTAATTGAAGATATAGAAGCAGGCAAAGAATTATTTTTACCTGTCACTGTAAGGCAAAATCTTGCAAAAGTTCTAAAATGCGATCCTAAAGAAATAAAAGCATTAGAAAAAGATTTTACAAGTTATACCGTTTCACAGGAAGTAATAGACAGCTTGAAAGAACTTATTTTAAACGGTGCCGGCGGACTGAAATGCCCTAAGTGCGGTGCACCTTTGATTACAAGAATTGCTAAGTTATATGATTTGGAAGATAATTTGATGCTCCATCCCAAAGCACACTGTTCAAAATGTTCATTCCATATAACAGAATAGCTTGAAATAAATATAAAATAGTTTATAATAACAATAGCAGTACATTCACAATTAAATATGGGGACGTTTTGAAAAAGCATCAGCCGGAGTGAAATCCGAATTTGGCGGCGATGAGCCGGCAAACTGAGGATGAAACTTAACGACAGCGACGTAGGAACGCAGGTGTAAATCGAGTACCACAGGAGCAGACGTCCCAAATAATCATTTATGGGGACGTTTTGGATTTGACAGGACGTTCGGTTGAGATAGATTGCGAGTGCGGGCGCTGTTCCCGCTTATCAACGAGCAAAACAAATTAAATGCTAACAATGTAATTAAAGCAGACTTCTCTAGAGCACAAGCTTTAGCAGCATAAGTCAGCTCATAGCTACTCATAAAGCCCAGCTTGCCGGTTTTATGGGTCCATTATGCAAGCGGCAGTGCATTGATGACGGTAGATGCATCAAGATAACCGTTAAAGGTTAGTGTTTCCGCAAAAAACACTTTGGATTATTTATAAAGGTCTTGATATTCCCTGAGTAATCCGAGATAATAAATATCTACACTCGTAGAAGTTTATCAAGATCCGTTTTGGACAGGGGTTCGACTCCCCTCGTCTCCACCATTAAAATTCAGAGGCTTGTGATAGCCTCTTTTTTAATACCAAATTCGCCGCACAGTGCGGGCTTTCGTAGATTTAAGATAATTTATTTGATACAATTTGTAGAGAATTTTAACAAGGTTGCATCAAAATTCTCTTTCCTTAAATAAAAAGAGTCCTTTCTGAAATATATTTACCGGAGTTCCTTTATAAATTCCTTCTCTTATTGTAATGTGTAAATTAGATTTGTCATTTAGAGTTATATCTAATTGACTACTATTTAATTATTACTCTCTTGACTGATAACAGCTATCAAGTGTTATTATATTAATGTTGTTAAATATAGGAGAACATATGAAAAAAATTTTTACAGTTGTTATTTTATACGTTTTATTATTAGTAGGAGGTGTTATGGCGGCAGATTTTGAACAACCATTTAACATGGGTGGACTTAATCCTTATAACAAATTTTTTACAGGAACAACTTATCTTCAAAGATTATGTGCAAATGATGATATCTGGAATTCATCAATAGCTAATGTCACTTTTGAACCTAAAGCAAGAACTAATTGGCATAAGCATTCTGGCGGTCAAATTTTGCTGGTCACAGCCGGCGAAGGACGTTATCAGGAAAGAGGAAAGGAAATAAGAATCCTTAAAAAAGGCGATGTTGTAAAGATTCCGCCTGATGTTGAACACTGGCATGGAGCTGGACCTGATGGGATGTTTGCTCATATTTCAATAGAGACAAATATTCCAAATAATCAGACAACCTGGCTTGAGCCGGTAAACGATAAAGAATATAAATAAAATTCTAAAAAGGCTGAAAATTTTCAGCTTTTTTATTTAAGTATTGATATTTATCAGTACTATATATATAATTCATTTATGGAATTTAAAATTGAAAATTGGCTTCAGGATTTTACTAAAAAATTGTTTGATAAATTCAGCACCCGTATAAAGTTTATAGGACTTCAGGGTAGTTACAAGCGTGGAGAAGCAAAGCCAGACAGTGATATTGATATTGTAATTATTCTTGATAAACTTTCGTTTGAGGATTTAATTTCTTACAAAGAAGTAGTTAAATCAATGCCGTTTTCAACAAAAGTTTGCGGGTTTATTTCAGGCGAAAAAGAGATATACAACTGGCCGAAATTTGATCTTTTTCAGCTTTTAAATGATACTGTTTCTTTACACGGTAATTTGCAAGATTTTATTCCGATTATCAAGCGTAATGACATTCTTGACTCAATAAAAATGAACACCGCAAACCTCTATCATCGTATGTGCCATGCATATCTGTTTGAAAATAAAAATGTTGATGTGTTGTATGACGGGTATAAAACAATATTTTTTATTTTACAGGCTCTTTATTATTCAAGGAATACGGAATATATAGGCTCTAAAAATGAATTGGTTCAGCTTCTTGACGGAGAAGATAAAGAAGTTCTTCTTGTAAATATGAATTGGGACTCCTTAAAAGTTAAAGACAATTTAGATTTTTATTTTGAAAAAATTATAAATTGGGCAGCTTTTAATATATAACTTAAAATATTGACAAAAAAGGCTTTCATTTATGAAAGCCTTTCCAAATTTTTTAGTTTTTCTTCAGTAATCTGAATTTGTCTACTGTAAGCCCAATGCATATTTGTTGCTTACAGAGATCATATCCATTGCATTAAAAATATTCTGTTGTGTGATTGAAATAGAGTCAGCTTTATCCGAAATAGCTCCGAGTTCGGTTTGATATTCCTGAGCCTTCTTAATTTTTGACGGATCACCGGAATCCATCATTGCCTGAATTCGATCAGCGATATTACCCGTAATATCATCCAGAGTATCTTCAGTTGACACTGTTACACCGACTTTTGAAGCAAGTTCTTTTGCTTCAGATAAAAGCTGCTGTTCTGATGTATTACCTCCTTGTTTTTCTTGAGAATTATGTTGATGTTTTGTCGCTTCTGCCTGCGCAATAAGCTGTTGTGCCTGTGCTTCAGAAGTTACAGTAGTCGGGTCTATACCTAGTGCTTCCAGTTTCATTTTTGTGGAAGTGCTGAGTTCATCTTTTTTATAAGCAGACACTGCCATTGCTTGTGTATTGCTTATATAACTGATTGACGACATACCCATATCCTTTCTGTTCTTACAATTTTTTTAACGATTTTTTTATAAAAGTCAATCAATTTATATATATTTTTATTCGGAGTATTTATGAAAAAACTTTAGTTTTCAGGACAATTTTTTACATTTCTTAAATAAGTTCACGCTTAAAACGGTGAAAATTCTTTGTAATTGAATGTTTGTGTTATTATATAAACAGGAGTTATATTATGAGAAAGATAGTATTATTGTTTTCTATTTTATGTTTAATTGTGTCACCAACTTTTGCCGCTAATTACGTAAAGATTGAACCTCAATTTTTAACTGCTTCTCAGAGCAAAAATTATGAAACGGTAAATGAAACTATTGCAATAATTTTCAGTAAAATAAAGCCTGAGATTAAGACTGATAAATATCCGAAATATTATCATGATTTTACTCTGATAAAAGATGACGGAACCCAGAATAAAGCCTATCATTACGTAAAAAATGGCGGTGCAGAACTTATATACACAACCGATTCTAATGAATTGAAATATATTTCTTTCAGACGGCATGAATTACAAAAGTGCAGAATTATATATGATTACCCATCGGGAAAACTTCATGCTGTTCAGGTATTTATTTCCGAAACGGAATCTTATGTATTTAGTGCTGATGGAAAATATGTTGATTATGACCCTTATGTGAAAGAAGTAAAAGAAAAAGTACTGAAAAATTGGAAAGTTCCGTCAAGAAAAAAAATTGATATTTTAGCAAAGGGGCAAAAAGATTTGCTTGTTCAAATTGCTTTGACTGTTGGTAAAGACGGGCATGTAAAAAAATGCAGGATATTAAAGTCTGCTAAAATAAAGGAACTTGATGATAATGCAGGTTCTGCAATCAGATCTGCAGCTCCGTTTAAACCGTTTCCGGCAGACTTTTTTAATGAAGAAATAGTAATCATCATGAATTTTAATTTTAGTTTATAGTGATTTCGTAACTTCCGTTATTTATAAAAAATTTCATTTTTATTGTCTGTCCGTTATATTCTGCAGGGGGCGGCAAATATTTCGGAACACTCATAAGCATATAATAAACAACGTCATTTAATGTTTTATTATCTGATTCGCGTGTAAATTTTCTGTTTACGAGTTTTCCTGTTTTATCAACGGAAAATGAAATTTCACATGAACCTGAGCCTGGAATGCTTCCTGCTGCGAATTTTGAAAACAATGCAGCCCGCAGATCTCCTTTATACTTAAGCATTTGAGGGCTGTTAGGGTTATATAAAGGCTTTGGCGGCTCTGTACGTTTAGGAGTAGCTTCTTTTTTTTTAGAAACAGGAGGCGGGTTGTAGACTATCTCATAAGCTGCAGGTTTTGAAACTGCCTGATTTGATGAGTTTTTTTTTACAGTGTTATTTTTAGATTGCTTTGAAGCTGATGTTGCTGGTCTGTCCGCTAAATAAGTATATGAGTTAACAGATTTAGTATTATATGTTTGCTGAGGTTGTGATTGGTAAATAGGTGTATCATCCCAGATTTTGTTAATATCCGGTATCTTCTGCTTAGTGACAGGCGGTTTTTGCTTAACTGCCGGTTTTACATCGGATTTTACCGGAATAAGCCATACTAAAGTTGAAATTATCAGACAAAGTCCAAAAAACAATTTAGAAATAAGTTCTGATTTTTCTTCTAATGTCATATATTTTTTCTGTTTTTGCGGTTTTAAAGGAATTTCTTCTTCAATATAGTCAAAAGTATTGTTACCGCAATCACAGTATTCCACTTTGTTTTTATATTCAGCCTTACATTCTCTGCACCTGTACATAACTTTATCCTAACATAAACAAACCGATTTTATAAAGAGCAAACATAATTAATAGTATGACAAGCATAATTATTATAATTGCGGTTTGTCTTATAATGTCAAAATTGTTTTTTGCCTGAATAAATTTTATAACAAAGGGCGCTTCTAATATTATGAAAACTGCTATACATATAATTTTGAACAACTATTTACTCCTTATAAATATAATGTTTTCAAGCATAATTGTTTTGTGCATCTGTGGTCTGATATTGATAATTAAGGCTGTTGCCAGTCCTATAATTAATAATGTGACAATAGAAATGATTGTAATTTTTGTAATACTCATCAATATGTTATCCTTTCATAATCCGAATAATTTTCCGGAGATGCGTATATTTCATGCGTTCCTATTGTAAATCCTCCTATAAAAATGGTTGAAGTTCTCCTTGACCCTTTAGGAAATTTTAGAATAGGTTTGCGCTGTAGATTGGCGATAGCCGGTTTTACCCTGCTTCTTGCAATATCCATATAATTTGGATTTGAACACATAATTTTTATATTTGAAATATTGCCGAATTTGTCAACAACAAAAGTAAATGTAAACAATGTCCCCAAAGGTGCATAGTCGATACGGGAATCTCTCATAATCTGATTTTGTAAGTTGCTGCGCCACCTGTTCCATGCAATGATTTCTTC
>CALUPR010000023.1 GCA_944322705.1 Candidatus Gastranaerophilales bacterium | reverse complement strand
TTTTATACGTTTATTTTTATCAATAAATTTAGGGGCAGCATGAGCAGGAGAAAAATAAACATCAATATCATCAAGAGAAGCAAAATATTCATGATTAATTATTGTTAATCTGTTAAGTATCTTTCTCTGTAAATTTATACATAAGAGCTTTGAGATCAGGCTGTCCTGCTTATTAAGTCTTTTGGCAACAAAATCAAAACAATTGATTAATACAGGTTTATAAATTTTACACCGGCTGAATTCTTTATAGTTATTTATAATCTGCTTTAATACAACAGTATTTCTGGCATACAAATATATATTGAATTCTTCACGCTTAAGAAGCTCCAGCAAAATATTATATGCCGTAAAAAATATCCCGCTTCTTACTGAAGAATTTTCTAAAATATTAAGAAGTGCACTGGCATCATAAAGTACATTAATCTTTTTCATTTTGTATTTTCCGTAAAAACATTTATTAAAGCCTTAAAAAATATTATGAATGTTCAATAATAATATGTCAAGCAATATAAAAGTAAAGAAAAGCCGCAGAATTTCCTGCGGCATTGAGTATATGATAATAAAAAATTTATGTAATTGTATAAATAAAATTTTTTAAATAATAAAACAAACTTTTTTTTCGCTTTTTTATTATCTTTCTTGATAATTCTATTAGTCTGCTTTTAGCCTCCCACGAACACTGTACATAATATTTATCAGAATATTTTTGAAAAAAATATTTTTTATTTTTTTCAAATATTTCCTTGATATTATCTATTGTATTTGCAGTTAATGAGCCTTTATGATAAATAAACGATTTATTGGAAATAAAATTTTTACAACCTTCAAATATATATCTCCAGCTTAAATCGTCATCCTCAAAATATGCAGGAGCAAAATTCTCATCAAATCTCCCGATTTTATCAAATAAGCTCTTTTTAGTTACAACACAGGAAAAATCAGGAAATATAACAGGCTTATAATCATCTTTTAATCTTTTTTGTGTCCTTTTAACAGCTTTTGAAAAAAGTCTTTCATTGTATTCAAACGCTTCTATCGGATATGAAGATACTAAACCTGCATTATTTTCTTTTTCAAAAACACATAAAATTTCGTTAAGCCAGTTTTTTGACAATAATATATCATTATTTAAAAATGCAATATATTCACAATGCGCAAAATTTGCAGCTTCGTTACACCCTTTTGAATAACCCGAGTTTTCATTATTATAAATTACTTTTACATTATCATATTTTTTAGAGAATTCCTGCAAAAATTCAACTGTTCCATCTTGAGACCCGTTATCAAATATAATTAGTTCAAATAACGACTTATCAGTATTTGCATACAAAGATTGTAAAAAAGGGATTGTTGTCTCTTTAAGTTTATTATGAGTTAATGTAATAACAGATACTTTTTTACACATTTTTGAAATCCTCTTTTATTTTATTTTCTATCACATCTACACATTTTTTCCAGGTAAATAACTTTGCCCGTTCAAGCCCCTTCACTATACATTTCTCTCTGAAATCTCTATCATAATACATTTTCTCCATTGCTTGAATAAGTTCTTCATCAGAGTAAGGATTAATCTGTATTCCACAGTCGCCTATAACCTCCGGTAAAGAGGTAAGATTAGAACATATAACAGGCAAACCACACTTCATTGCCTCTAGCACAGGAATACCAAAACCTTCATACAGTGAAGGATAAATAAACATTTCCGCCCCGCTGTATAAAGCCGACATATCTTCATCTTCAACATAGCCTATACGCAAAATCTTTTTTTGTTTTTCGCCAAGATCATTTATATTTTTGTTTAACAAATCCTTAAAATCCTTAAAATGGCTTCCGCCTAAAACAAAAATCATATTATCAAGTTTATTTTTCTCGACAAAACGCAGAAAATTCTTAATCGCAAATATTAAATTTTTTCTCGGATCTAAATTACATAAACTGAAAATATACTTTTTATCTGTCGGAATCCCGTATTTTCTTTTAATTTGATTAATATATAGAGTATCTTCTAGCCTAAAATAAGGTTTACCCGTAGAAAGCGGAATAACAGTTATATTATCCTCATTAATTTTCGGAACATGTTTTATAAAATCAGATTTTGTATATTCGGAATTTGAAAAATATTTGTCATTAGATTCTATAGAATTAATCAACTTATAAAACCATCTGTATGAAATATTTTTCCTGAAATTATTTACCAGCGGAATTGCGTCATGGAGTATTGTATATACTTTTATATCTTTATTACGTCTTATAAATTCCGGAACGGCAAAAGCAGGAGAAAAATATACATCTATATCATCAAAAGACAACAGATGTCCAAAATAAAATTTATACAGCGTCTTAAGTAAAAAATTTTGCAGGCTGAAAAAAACTTTTATAAATTTATTATTTTTTTTCACAAGCATTTTTAACAAAAAATCAACATAATTAATTAAAACAGGTTTATATATTTTACACTTATTAAATTCCTTGTATTGATTAATTACCTGCCGTAATTTAACAGGTTTTGAAGAATACAAATAAACATTAAAATCTTCACGTTTGAGAAGTTCCAACAAAACATTATATGCTACAAAAAATATACCGCTGCGTGATGAATTATTTTTTAAAATTTTGCATATAAGTGTTGCGTCATACAGCACATTAATCTTTTCCATTAAACCACTCCGGTAATTAAAAATTCCCATTTAAAGGTATATTAATTACAATAATTACCATTTAATATAAATAATTTAACATTTAATATCACTTTGTCAAGATTATTTAATATTTAATATGGTTAATTAGCCCAAACAGTTTTTTTACACTTGTATAAAATGGATTTTTTATGAATACATTACAGTTATTTGGCAGAAGACTAAAAGAGCTAAGAAAGCTAAAAAAATTAACACAGGAACAGCTTGCTGAACTTGTGGATTTAGATCCTAAACAAATCTGCCGTATTGAAAACGGAGGATGTTTCACAACTTTTGAAACACTTGAAAAAATAGCAAAGATTTTCAATGTCAATATCTCAGATCTTTTTTATTGTGAGCATAAAAAACCAAAAGACACACTTATAAAAGAAATGAATGAAATCTTTGAAAATGCGTCTGATGAAAATATTGAATTAATCTACAAAATAGTAATGGCTGTTGTACAATAACTAAGAATCCGATGTTTCTTCAGAATCGTCCATGTCTTCATCTTTTTTTATACGGTCAACAACCATCTTAGCCATTTCTTTAGCAATAATGTGCTGTGTTGTCTCGGGACAGTTTCTTAGCATTGTCATTGCTGTTTTCAGCGTTGAATCTATATCATACCAGCGACCTTTTCTGTTATCATCCAAACCTGAACCTACCGCATTAATAATATCTTCAACTGCTTCAAATTTTTCATTCTCAATATTATGCTCAATTATAATTTTTATCAAATTTAATGCAATTTTTATCTGCGTTTCGTCATCAGATTGTTCAAGTGTCTGAACAGCCTGTGATAAAACAGGATCTTTGTCATACCAGCGTCTGTGCTGATTAGTATATTCTTCTTTCATAATGCCTCTCCTTCCGTAAAAATATTATGAAGGTTTTACAAAAATATGTCAAGTAAATTAATGAGGTATTATTACATAATTACCCGTAATCTTTCTACAGCCGAAAATTTAATACAAAATCTAATCAGCCCTGCTTAAATGTAACTCCCTTATTACCTTTCGGGTATTCCCAGCCGAGCGAACAACTTTCACAGGCAATTCTGCAGGCACCGCATTCAAGACAGTTTTCAAAATTTACAATTAACTTACGATTAGTTTCATCCCACTCATAAACTTTTGCCGGACATATAACCGTACAAATCTTTGATTTACAAATTCTGCAGCATTCCTGCACCGGCTGCAGATGTGATGTTGTGTCAGGCGTATATTTTACAGTATATAATTTATCTTCTAAATCACTCATTTTATTAAAATACTCCATAATAATTTAATAATAGACCACAGATCTTTAAACAGTTCAGATATGCTGCGTTCCGTGAAAAACGTTTTTATAAATGCCAGATATTTTTGACGCTTAGGTACACCGTCAACTGATGTAAACATTTCAAAGAAAGAATTAATTTTTTCGGGATAGTACCCTAAAAATTCCGTTGCTCTTTCACCTATACCGCTCATCAAATCCTTATATGTTCTTAAATCTTTCATAATAAAGGAATCTTCAAGTTCTTCCTGATATCTTGAAAGCGCACGTTCGGAAAAATCACCTTTCCCGAGTGCAATTACAGCAGTTTCTCCAGCGAGTTTACCCGAAATCATAGCAAGATTAGTCCCTTCCCAATGCAGGTTATTAACAAACATTGCAGCATCACCGCAAACCATAACACCCGCACCAAATAATATCGGAACTTTTTTAAATCCGCCTTCAGGAATTAAATGAGCTGAATACTCGATAAGTTCTCCATCTTTTATCAAAGGAGCAATTTCAGGATGTTCTTTCATTCTATCTAAAAGTTCATAAGGACGCAAACTTTTCTCTATAAGTTCGCTTAAAGTTACTCCCAATCCTATACTCACCGAATCTTTATTTGTATACATAAAGCCCAGACCAAGCATACCGCTCATCGGACCTCCAAAAATTTCGTAAATACACCCCTCGTCAGAATTTACATGAAATCTCTCATTGATTATTTCAGGAGAAAGTTTTATTACCTCTTTCACACTCAAAGCAACATCCTCAGGTTTTAAATCACCGCGGAGACCGATTTGTTTGGCAAGCAAAGAATTAACACCATCAGCTAAAACAACAATATCACAGTAATAGTCTTCCAACTCTGTTTTAACACCTTTTACACAGCCGTCTACAACAATTAACTCTCTGACAACGGTTTCTTCGACAAGAATAACACCCTCTTTAGAAGCTTCTTCAGCCATCCAGCGGTCAAATTTTCCTCTGATAACAGAATAGCTGACAGGATCCTCGTGTTTTTTCTTATAAGAAATTACAGTCGCATCATCTTTCCCGAGAAGCGCATATTTATGCTCAACTGTTTTTCTTTCAATCGGGGCTGTTTTTTCAAAATCAGGAAAAACTTCCCGCGTGGGCTGAGCATATATTGCACCGCCAAAAACATTTTTGCTGCCGGAAAATTTTCCGCGTTCAATTAAAACAACTTTTTTACCTGCTCTAGCAATTGTAACGGCGCAGGAAATCCCTGCAGGTCCGCCGCCAACAACAATTACATCAACTTTATTTTCTTCTTTTGTCATTGAAACCACCCAAAAATCTTTACAATTTAACTATACACTAAATTTTATTCATTGTAAAATAGATAATATGATTATAACAGCAGGTAAATTTAAGGGACAAAAAATATCAGTTCCTGATGAAAGCATTACACGACCGACACTCTCGAAAGTCAGGATGGGAATATTTAATACACTGCAGTCTATGATTGATTTTGAGAACTGTTCTTTTCTCGATATGTATGCAGGCTCCGGCATTATGGGGCTGGAAGCACTTTCAAGAGGATTTAGCAATGCTGTGGCAATAGAAAAACACCCTAAAGCAATACAAATTATAAAAACTAATTTTAAAAAGTTTAATCCTGCTCCTGACTTAATCATCGGCGATAGCATGAAAGCAGCAGCCAACTTAACAAAACAGTTTGATGTAATATACATTGATCCTCCGTATTTTTCAGGTGTTTACGAACAAAGCTTAAAAGCCATTAAAAATATCGCAAAAAATATTATTATTCTTGAACATGTAACAGACATTGATCTTTGCGATTTTGATATTTTTAAACAAAAAAAATACGGGGATAAACTTATAAGTTTTTTAAAATAATTATATAAAAAACAGAGTCCGAAAAATCGGACTCTGTTTTTAACTACCCGTCAAATCTTAAATTAAAGCGGGCGGAGTTTGTTAAACTCCTATTTAACCATTTCTTTGAATTTTTTACCAGCTGAGAAAGCAGGAACTGTTTTAGCAGCGATTTTCAAAGGTGCACCTGTTTGAGGGTTTCTACCTGTTCTAGCTGCTCTTTTACGCGGTTCGAATGTACCGAAGCCAACTAAAGTAACTTTTTTACCTTTAGATACAGTTTTTTCAATTGTTTCTAAAGTTGCAGCAATGATATCTGCTGTAGCTTTTTGAGAAACTTTTGCTTTCTTTGATACTTCTTTTACTAATTCTTCTTTGTTCATTTAGAACCTCCTTTTACCTTGTGCATACAGTAAATGAAACCATTCTCTCTCCGCATGCTCTTATATCGACAAAATTTATTATAGCATTTTATTTAAATTTGGCAAGTGTTTTTCAAAAAAAATTTTATATCCTTTAAATATACTCTGGATTTTCAGCAATAAAAGTTACAAAGGATGCATATTTACAGATGTTTTGACTAGTTATAAGAATCCTCATTTACTCTGGCAAATTTTACGTTATTATAAAAATATTGTAATATTTGGTAAGCATTGTACCCTTGTTTTGCAAGATTGTTTGCACCATGCTGCGACATGCCTACGCCATGACCGTTCTTTTTTACATTATCATCAAATGAAGGGACAGAACGCAGATAAGGAAGCGTACTTCCCCAATTATCAGCATTAGTCTGTCCGCCTGCTGACGCCGAATAGTAGGCATTTATAACTTTCATATTGTAAGTAAGTACAATACCTTTTGTCTGGTCAACCGCATAATTTGTATCTGGTGTTTCTTTAGAGGCACCGCCATAAGCTTGATCTTCAGGAGTATCTTTTAGGTCATATCCATATTTTGCACGTTTACCAAGATTTGCCAGAGCATAACTTCTTGCAGCAATTGCCTGCGCCTTATGAGCTTCAGTTTCCCAACCGGAAGGCATTTCTGAGGGAACAACACCTTTTATATAATCTTCAAGAGGAACATTATTAATAACCGTCAATTTCCCGTTTTTATTTTGTATCATTATAACTCCGCGGTACCATTTTCCTTTTGCACTTACAAAACCATCATCAAAAGTTCTGACAACAATATTATCGGAATTTATCTTGTAATAAGTTCCTTTATAAAGTATTGCCATAAGGTTATGATAAGGTTTTATAACATACCCTTTCATGGCCTCAAGATCACATATTGTATGATTTGTGTTTGCATCAATTATTTTACCGTCAATTGAAGTCCCTACCGCTGTAGAATCAACATCAGTCTGCAAGCCTATTTTGATTGCATAGGACGGATTTATAAAAATAAAATTACAAATAAAAATTGAAAATAATATTATAATCTTCTTCACAACCTTATTATAGCACATATTTAAATAAAAGTGTTTAAACCATAAGATTGATTTTTATTGTTTTAATGCGTTAACATTAGCCTTAACTCTTTTTGCAGTAGTTTCCCCGAATTTTTGACCTATTGCATAAGATGTCATTGAACCGCCTACAAATAACAACCCCTTTATAATAGCTCCGGCTTTGCCTTTTAATTGATGTTTTTCCAAATATTCAAAAACAGGTTTCATAATTTTGTTTTTAGAAAGGTTTTTAATGCCATTTTTTACTGATGAAGAATTTACAGCCTTGTCATAATATTTTTTGATCATACCTTCACCTGCAAACATTGCTGTTAATGCTGTTGCTTCTGTTACACCCGTTCCGATTTTATCATCAGACATAGCAGTTTTAACAACACCTGATGCACAAATAAGCGGATTAACGTTATCTGCAGCAAATTTTACCGCTTTGGTTGCATATTCAAAAGCTTTGTTCTCTTTTGCCAGATTTGAAAATACACTCAAAGCACTTCTTGCAGAATTTGCAACTAAACCGTCATATTTAGAGACTTCCTGAACCAAACCGGCAGCCTGTCCTGCGGCAACAGCACTTCTGCCGACATCTCCATTTTTTGTTTTGTCGACATTTCTACAAGCAAATATACATGATGCTACCGGACTAAACACTATAATACACCTTTTTAACTACACTACACTTATATAAAGTATTTTTTTTCATAAAAATTGCTTAAAAAAGTATTTTTTTTACATTTGTTACAAAATATAATGAACAAAATTAATATTAATTACGTTCTATTGATAACGGAGAAAAAACTGTTATAATATTAATTATGAAAAAATTACTTGTCATATTCGGTTTATTTTTATTTACCGGCTGTATACAGGCTGCGGAGCTGCCTAACATACAGCTTGATATAAGAGATTATGATGCGATTGAAATTCCGGCAGGAACGTTTATACCTGTTATCAACACTCAGGAAATATCCACACAATACTGCTCGGAAGGATATAAAGTTAAATTTATTGCCACAAATGATATGTATCTCCATGAAACCAATATTGTTCCCAGAGGAACGGAATTTTACGGATACATTGAAAAAATTAATGCCCCGGTTGTCGGTACAAATGCCGCAATGAAAATTAAAATAACAAAAATGCTTTACAAAGACGGCTATGAAGTACCTGTCAGAGGATATCTTTACACATCAAATAACAATATATTCGGAGGAGAACTTACGCCGCCCGAGAAACTCTTAAGAATTGCCCAGCGGCAGCAAAGAGTCAGAAAAACAACTCTGCAAATAAGACCGGGAAATGTCCGCAAAATGGGAAAACATACGACTATCAGCTCAGGCTCAAATGAAATTATAGTACTGACAGACCCGGCAATGATAACTCATACCTTAACAAATTGACTTAACTTTTATGGTAAAATAAAATAATATAAAAAGGAAGGTTTAATATGGATAAAAAATTCACAGCTATAATAACTGCATTAGTTTTAACAACAACAGCAGCCATTGCGGCTCCGAATTATAATTACAGCCAAAATTCACCGGCTCCGCAATATCAGCAAGGTTTTTATCCTGCACAAACCTTAAGCGGCAACCAAACTCTAAAAGGCAGAGTTGTAACAGTTCCTGCAGGACAAAGTTTCCCTGCTGTCGTTACCACACCTTTGAGTTCCGCAAATATGACAACAGGTCAAAACGTATCAATAGCACTTGGTTCTGACTTTTACTACAACGGAAATCTTATAGCTCCGGCAGGAAGCTCCGTTACTGGAACGGTTCTTGAGGTATCAAAAGCAAAACATGGAAGTCTTAACGGCAAATTGCTCCTAAGATTTACGCAAATTGTGACACCTTACGGGATACAAATTCCTATTTCCGCTGTTGTTAAAACTAACGACAACACAGGAGTTTTAGTCGGCGGTACAAAAATGGATGTTGCAAAAGATTACGGCAAAGACGTGGCAGTCGGTGCGGGAGCAGGTGCGCTTGCAGGTGTTATAATTTCACCTCTCGCAGGTGGGGATATAGGCAAAGGCACAGCTCTTGCCACAGCAGTCGGTGCCGGAGGCGGACTTGTTAAATCAATCTGGGATAAAGGAAATGATGTTGAAATACCCGCAAACTCGGCAATTCAACTTGTACTCACCCAGCCGATTACTGTAAACCCTGCAATGTTTAATACAAATTACTAAGTTAATCGGGTGATAATTTTATTTTTGTTTTAAAATAGAATTAATCAGACAGAAATTTTAAGGGGAGAGAATGTCCTTATTAGGAAAATATACAGACAATTTTATAGAAGATGAGGAACTAGAGGGAAATTCAGGTTATACACCGCCTTCTGTTTTAAAAAATGATGAAGAAATAAGCCTGAAAAAATCAATAATAATTTCGGCAATACTTCATCCTACAGTTGCGGGCGTAAGCTGGCTTATTGTATTTATTCTGGCTTTGATGGGAATTACGTTTACCATTTTTGATAAACCGAAACCGAAGGTTAACGATATTGAATTTGTTCTTGTTGATAAGGAAGAAACACCTATTAACAAAAATACTCCCTACCGGGCTGATATAAATTCACGTGCAGGCGGACATCATGATCCTACACGAAAAGTTTCAATGCCATCGCCGGCACCAGGTGCTCCAAAAGCAGCATCACAGCCTGCTAAAAAAGCGGCGGCTCCTGCACAAAATCCGCTTCAAAAAATAGTAAAACAGGTAACACAACAGGTTCAAACTCCTGCTCCTAAAAAAGCGGCAACACAACAAGCACCTGCAGGACCCCAAAAAGTTGAACAGGCAAAACCGGCTCCGCCGACGGCACGTCCGTCACTAAAACCGCCTACAACTCCAAGACCGGTTGCAAAACCATCGTCAGCATTCACAGTTCCTGTTCCGAAAGGCGGTACAGGCTCAGGTAGATACGCAACAGGTCCTATTAGCGGCTCAGGAAACTCTGCTAAAGGCGGAGGAGGAGGGAGTACTGCTTCATCAGGCAAAGGCTCACATGCTCCGGCTCCTTCACTCGCTCCGACAGGAGGTTCCGGAACAAAACTTGCCAAAGGCGGCGGGGGAGGAACAGGCGGAATCGGAAATCCGGGACCAGGTAATCCTAACGGACGCCCGGGTATTGATGCAATCAGAGAACCTGATTTCGGACCTTATATGAGAGAACTTCAAAGACGTATAAAAATGAACTGGGATCCTCCAAAAGGAAACGAAAGTAAACGTGTAGTTTTAATGTTTAAAATTGCAAAAGACGGAAGATTACTTTCATGTAATGTTTTCAAATCATCAGGGCTTCCAAATGCTGATAAAGCAGCTATTAATGCCGTTCAGGCATCTGCACCTTTCAGACCGCTCCCGGCAGAGTTTAAAGAACCTAGCATTGATATTCAATTTACATTTGACTACAACGTATTTGGAGCATCAGGATACAATTAGAGTTCAGGAGGGCAAGAAGGCAGACAAAAGAATAAAAAAGCGCCTTTTAAATAGTCATAAGCTATGGTAAAAAAAGAAAGGAAATTACGAAGGATTTTAAAGCAAAACAGGTGCGAGGGATAAAAGATTCCGAAACTAGTACAAAATGACTGAAATACCCGAGTGCATTGACTGTATAAAGCGATAACAAAATAATAATTCAAGCTAATGCAAAATTATAAAAAGCGCCTTTTAGACAATCGTAAGCTATGATATAAAAGAAAAAAGAGAGGATAATTATGGAACTACTATTAAATTCAATTAAAATGGACTGGCCGGTATTATTACCGATTCTGGTATGCTCAATTCTGGTTGTTGCAGTTGTAATCAACAGATATTCTTTCTATAAAAAGAATAAAAGAGATGTTGTATTATTCATCCCCAGATTACAAAAAGAGCTTGTAAAAAACAATCTTGACGGCGCTCAAAATTTGGCTGTACAATGCGGCGGAGTTATTGGAGAAGTGACAGAAGAAGCTGTAAGAATTTTTTCAGAACAAAGAAACGGATTTTCACGTTCATTTGATATTGCAGCGTCACTGGCTTCAAGAAAACTTGAAAGCCACCTGACTATTTTAGGTACAATCGGCGGTGTTGCTCCGTTCTTAGGGTTGTTTGGTACTGTTGTAAGAATTCTTTTCACATTCCAGGATCTCGCAGCTCAAGGCAACCAGTCAGCAGCAGTTGCATCAGGTATTGCATCAGCTCTTATCGCTACAGCTTTCGGTCTTGGAGTTGCGATTGTTGCAGTAATTTTCTACAACTCTTTCCAGTCTATTGTTAAACGTTATGAAGACGATTTCCAATTAATTAAATTGTTGTTCTTAAGTTTTGTAGATTCAAACGACGAATCAACAACACCGAGCAATGCAAATATATCGCTGTCTTAAAAAGAAAGGGGCTTACGAAAGTTTCTAAAGCAAACAGGTGCAAGGGGATAAGCAGTTAACTAAAAGATGTTAATGCAACAAATAATAAAAGCGCCTCTTAGACAGTCGTAAGCTATGGTATAAAAAATGGCAATGAAAACTAATAAGGGTAAAGAAGCCCTGTTTACAGAAATAAATATCACTCCTTTAACAGACATTTTTCTGGTGCTGTTAATCATTATGATGGTCGTAGCTCCGACCTTCCAGTCAACAGACAGTTCCATAACTATCCCAGAGATTAACAGTGGAATTTCAATTGAGCAGAAAAATGCAACGGTATCCGTTACAAAAGACGGTAAAATGTATTTGAACGGAACTCCTGTTACTGATGAAAATCTAACAAATGAACTGGTAACTTTAAAACCGCAGCTTGAAAAACCGGAATTAGTTGTCAAAGCCGATGAAAAGGTGAGAAGTGCAAAAATTATGGAAATAATGAACGCTGCGCAGGACGCCGAATACAAAAAACTCATTGTCGCAGGTGAACCGTTAAGTAAAAAGGAACAGCAAAAGCTAAAGGATGATAATAAGGTAAGAGGATAGGAACTTTTTATCTATAATTTGGAGAAAATATGGCACGAAACAGAGATACATTTAATGAAATAAACATTACACCTTTAACAGATATCTTTCTGGTTTTGTTAATAATTATGATGGTAATAGCGCCGATGCTCGATCAGCAGGGGTTAAATCTTACCGTGCCGGAAAATGTTGCGGAAGAACAGGTACAAAATAAAGAAACAAAAATCATGACAATAATGGTTTCTGCTGACGACAAATTTTATCTTGACGGAGCTGAAATTCCTTCAAACGAACTGGAATCTGCAATCACAGCTCAAGCAAAAGACTATCCGGACGGATTATTGATAAAAACAGATGCAGATTCATCACACGGTGCAATGGTCAGAGTTATGGACAGTGCAAGAAATTCAGGAGTAACAAGCATATCAGTTGATCAAATTTAAACATTCCATTCAGGATTTCCGTCTGCAACATCGAAAAATTTCTGAATTTTGTCGGAAAATGATACATCTTTTCTTCCATGCTCAAAAATACTATACAGTTTTTTATCATCACTTGCTATCTTATCAAATTTATCAATTTTCTCTCTTATTAGCTCTAAATTAATAATCTTTGTCATAATACCCTCTCACATATATAAAAACATACTGTTCAGACGAATTTCAGTAAACATTTTTTTATTTACAAAACTTTATCTTTTAGAAGTCCGGAGGTCAGGAAGGCAGGAGGGCAAGTTATTTTCGTAAGCGTCACTTACATTAATAAGCCTGCCTTCTTGTCCTACAGATTTCCGACACAAACTAATCCGCCTGATAACTATAGCTATTTTTAAGCTTTTGAGTTATAATAAAAAAGTTAAAATTTATTGATTTATTGAGAGAGGTATTTTGAATGAATAAAAGTCAATCTGCAGGGATGTATATAGTACTGGCAATAGTGGTACTGCTTTTTGTATCATCCGTATTTCTGTCAAGTCCGACAACAAAAGTTACGGAAATTTCTTACTCAAACTTTTTGGAACGGCTTGATAAAGGAGAATTTAAAAAAATAGAAAAAGCAGATGACTTTTTATTTGCAATACCAAAAATTCAGCCCGAGCAGCAAACTCCAAAGACACCTGTTCCGTCAATGGATAATCCTTTCGCAGTTCCTGTTGAAAAAGCTCCGGCTCTTAAATACAAAGTTTTAACACCGGCATTTGATCCCGATTTAATGAAAAAACTGGACGCATCAGATGCTGAAGTTCAGATTACACGTGCATCAGATTCATCAAAAACGCTCGGCAATATATTAAGTTATCTTTTACTTCCTATATTATTTCTTGTCTTTCTTGCAGTTATGGCAAAAAGTATTCAAGCAGGCGGTTCGCAGGCTATGTCTTTCGGCAAAAGCAAAGCAAAAATGCTTCTTGACAGCAAGGTTAAAACAACATTCAAAGATGTTGCAGGTATAGATGAAGAAAAGAAAGAGCTTGAAGAAATTGTTGATTTCTTAAAAAACGGCGATAAATATATAAAACTCGGAGCAAAAATTCCCAAAGGCGTACTTCTTGTAGGTCCTCCCGGTACCGGTAAAACTCTGATGGCAAAAGCAGTTGCAGGAGAAGCAGGCGTTCCCTTCTTCTCTATCAGCGGTTCTGATTTTGTTGAAATGTTCGTCGGCGTCGGTGCAAGCCGTGTAAGAGATTTGTTTGATCAGGCTAAAAAACATCAGCCCTGCATTATATTTATTGATGAAATTGATGCTGTCGGACGCCAGAGAGGTGCAGGTATGGGCGGCGGGCATGATGAGCGCGAACAAACATTGAACCAGCTTCTTGTTGAAATGGACGGTTTTGATGAAAATACAAATATTATTGTAATTGCTGCAACAAACAGACCTGATATTTTGGACAATGCATTATTAAGACCGGGCAGATTTGACAGACAAATTTACATCAACGCTCCTGACGTCAGAGGCAGAGAAGAAATTTTAAAAGTTCATTCCAAAAACAAACAGCTTGATACAGGAGTTGATTTAAAAACTCTTGCTAAACGTACACCGGGTTTCACAGGTGCTGATTTGCAGAACTTGCTTAATGAAGCTGCATTACTTGCTGCACGTCATAACAAAGACAAAATTTCAATGGACGATATTGACAATTCAATTGACAGAGTCATTGCAGGCATTGAAAAGAAAAGCAGAGTTATGACCGATGAAGATAAAGAACTTACATCATATCATGAAGTAGGTCACGCTTTAATTGCAAGACTTTTAAAAGATGCAGATGAACTTCATAAAGTTTCAATCATTCCGCGCGGATGGGCACTAGGAGTTACATGGACAAAGCCTAAAGATGAAAAAGTTCACACCAATAAAGCAAAACTTCTTGCTCAAATTACGGTATCATTAGGCGGACGTGCAGCTGAAGAAATAGTTTACGGCAAAGACAGAGTAAGCACAGGTGCCTCTCAAGATCTTGTAAATGTTACTAACATCGCAAGAAAAATGGTCACAGCCTGGGGTATGTCTGACAAACTTGGCAATATGGCTTACGGTAAAAATCAAGAAAATGTCTTTATGGGAAGAGATTTCGGACACCAGAGAGATTACTCCGAACAGGTTGCATATGAAATTGATGAAGAAATGAAACGTATAGTAGATGAAAAATACGAAGAAGCAAAAAAAATTCTCACAGACAACCGAGATATGCTTGAAGCGATTTCAAAAGAGCTGCTCGATAAAGAAACCCTTGATTCATCAGAATTTGACGAAATAATGAACAGAGTGGAAAGTGAAAGAAACAGTTAAATATATTCTGGAAGCGCCGATTAAATCAGCGCAAAAAATTATAGCTGAAGATTATGACATAATAGGTCTAAAAATTGAGGAAGAAGCCGACAAAGAGATTTTAAAGAGGCTTCTTCCTCATATCGAAAAACCTGTAATGCTCAGATGCACAGGAGATGATACTGAAGACAGAGAATTGCTGCCGGAATTTATTGAGCTTCTGGACAGAGAAAGTATCATAGCTTACGCAAACGAAAATACTTACAAAAGTATTCTCCCCGCTGTTATAAAAGGAAATCATAAGCTTGTTATACGTACACCGATTGATATTAACCTTGCAAAAGAAATGAATATACTGACTTCGGAAGAAGGACTTTCCCTTGATAAAATCATTATTGACACAGACATCGGCGGTTTGGGTTACGGTTTTGAATACGGTTACAGTATTATGGAAAAAATAAAAATTGAAGGGCAAAATGACAAATATTTAAACATGCCTTTAATTTCATTTGCTGCTGAAGAAACAGCAAAAACCAAAGAAGCAAGAGATGAAAAATCAGGGCTTTTTCTGGAAATTTCATCTGCAGCCGGCGTTAAGGCAGCAGGAGCAAATTACATTGTTTTAACAAAACCCGAAGCGCTTAAAGCATTAAAGGAGCTTGAATGACAGAACTTTCAGGACTGCAAATTTTCAAATACCTTCCGGCTGCAAAAAAAACAGAGCATTCAAACTGTAAACAGTGCGGCTCACCAACATGTATGGCATATGCTTTGAAACTTGCAAAACATCAGACAGATATTGAAAAATGCCCTTATGCTCCTGAAGAACTCAAAAAAATATACATTGAAAGTTCAAAGCAGCCTCAAAAAACAGTTGAAATTCAAGGGGTAAAAATCGGCGGAGAAAATGTTCTTTACCGCCATGAAAAAACATTTATCAACAAAACAGCACTTGCTGTCGTTATTGATATGAAAAAAACAGATTGGAAAGAAAAACTTCATCGGGTGAAAAATTTTGAAATAACAAGAGTAAATGAACATTTAAAAATTGACTTAATTATAACAAAAAACGGCACTACACCTGATACCATAAGTTACGAAGATTTAACAAAACTCCCTTTAACTGCAATTAACGATGAAGATTTTACAAATACATCCGAAAGACTTGTCAACATCAGGCGCAGGGCAATTCAGGAAAAAAATGAAAAATATTCGGATCCTGTTTATGTATATTTCAAACACACGGACGATTTGAACTTTCTGTGTGCGAAAGCAAGCTATTATATATGCAAGTATGCAAATATGCTAATCTTTGAAGACTTTGATGAAAACTTGATGGCATCCCTGATGACATTACGCCAGAATATTTTTACTGACCCGCAAAAACCTCTGCAGGTAGAATCAAAGATTTATGAATTTAACAACCCTGATGAAAATTCTCTCATCTTTATGACAACAAACTTTGCGCTGACATTCTTTGCGGTTGCAAACGAACTTGAGAGCCTTCCGGTGCCGTCATATTTAATCGTAATCCCCGCAGAAGGCATGAGTGTTCTCACCGCCTGGTCAGCAGAAAAATTCACGGCAAAAATCGTTGCAAATACTTTAAAAAAACTTAATTTTGCAAACAGAGTAAAAAACCGCAAAATTATTATCCCCGGACTTTTAGCCCATATGAAAGAGGAACTTGAAGAAGAAATACAGGATTTTGAAATAGTTGTCGGCACAATAGAGGCATTCGCTATCGGCGATTTTGTGAAAAACTTACAATCTAATCAGGGGTAAATTCAAGCAAATCCGAAACTTTGCAGTTAAAGTACTTACATAATAAGTCCAGAGTTTTGGCATCATAACCGCTGGTTTTATTATTTCGCCATCTTGATATAGTATTTGTACTTATTCCCGTTTTAATAAAAATATCTTTTGCTGTTGTTCTATGACGCCAAATTAAGTCATCCAAATTACAAGTTATCATAACTAAAAGTATAAACTTTTTATTATTAACTTGACATTAATAACTAATATTTAGTAATTTGATTACTATATATAGTAATCAAATTTAAAGAAGGTTTATATGGTTTGGAATATTATGAATTGGATGTTGGAGCTGGAAGAATATTTTATTCTCACGGTTGAAAAATTTTTTTTTTATTAACACCTTAATGCAAATGGAAGATATTGTTCCCGACAATCAACTATACCTTTACCACCTAAGAAACTGGCAGTTTGACCTTGCCGACATAATAGAGTTTTATAAGTACTAACAAAAAATTTTTTATTTGTTTTTTCATATATAATAACAGGTATGAAAATTCAAAACTCTCAAAATTTAATAAATTTCAACGGTCTTTATTTCAAAAAAGTTTCCCCAAAAGTACGTCAGGCATTTGCGGAATGTCCCGTAATAAAAAATATTTCAGAAAATAATGATGTATTTATCTCTCAATTCCAACACGAAACGCAGGAACCTTACGGAAAAATACTTGAATATGGATACAAGTGCAAAATAGTATCTCCGCCAAACCTGTTTTCGCACAATAAAGAGGTACTTTTTGACGGGATTTCCGAAACAGCTCTTGATTTATCCGAATATAAAACCGCAAAAGAAGTTAAGCAGGCTGTAAGCAACGATTTAACAGAAGAAATTAGTTATATTGATACCGTCAAAAGTTTTATAGAAAACTTCACAACAGTCATTAAAAAAACATTCTAATGTCAATTAAATAATATGTGAAAATGACAAAAAGTAATCCGAAATAATATTGACGAGCATCGGTAATATCCAAACCATTATTGCAGCACCTAATACAGGCTTAAAAAGAAAGCTTAACTGAAAAACATTAACCTGCGGAGCCGTCTTTGAAATTACCCCCAAAATTATGTCCTGTCCTAAAGTTGCGAGCAGTATTGGCGAAGCAATTTGAAGTCCCATAAACAAAACATTTGATGATAAATCAACCATATAATCAAGGTTTACAAGTTTTGCAAGCGGAATTAACGTAGCATCAAGAGGAAATATTTCAAAACTTCTCATAAAAGCGTTTAAAATCCAATAAACACCGCCCAGTTGAATAAAAATTAAAAGACCTAAAAAAGAAAAACATTTCCCGACAATAGATACCTGCGAAGATGTTGTCGGATCCAGAACCATAGCCGATGACAAACCCATCTGCATATTTACCATATCACCGCCCGCATCTATGGCAAGAAGAATCAATTGCGCAATATATCCGAGCATTGCGCCGACAACTATATTTAAAAATATAGAAAGTACAAAAGACTCTTTTATTATGGTTACATCAGGCTTTACAACACAGGTAAGGACAATTGAAAGAATTAATGCAAGGCTAAGTTTGACCATGCCGGGAATTTCTTTGCGGTTAAACACCGGAGCCATTCTAAAAAATCCGATAAGCCTTGCAAATATAAAAATTCCTGCTGCCAGATATGCATTCAGCATCGGAAACATTTTCATTAATTCTGTTATTAACTGATCCAATTAATTATCTCCCCAAAATTGTGTTTGTTTCAACAAAATCAGGTTTTGGCATAGGTGTCTGCTGACTCGGCAGATATTTAACCTTCTGCTGATTATCTATATACGGCACCTTACCCGGATTTTTCATCAATTCGTTAATTGACGGTTGATTTTTAAATTTATCATTCATTTCATGTTCAAACGGAGATGTGTACTTGTAATAGTCGGCAGGCAGAACATATGAATCACTTTTTGAAACAAGATTAAATGCCATTGCAAAACCTTCCGTTACAAATCCTCTCAGCATATTTATAAACCCGATACCGCCGATTATAATAACGAGGAAAACACCTAAAATTTTAGGAGCTGCTGCAATAGTCTGTTCCTGAACCTGTGTAACCGCCTGTAAAATCCCGACAACAAGACCTATACCGGCAGCGACTAATACACAGGGCATTGATATCGCAAGCATTATTAAAAAGCCTTTTGCTAAATATTCAATTAGAACTTCCATTTTTTATTTTCCTCATAAAGCTTCTTATATTGTTTATTTTTACTTCCTTTCATAAGGTAGGGTTAGGGAAAAGCCGTCAGTTATAGCTCGTCACAAGTCCCTGTACAATCAGTGCCCAGCCGTCAACCGCAATAAATATCAGCAATTTAAACGGCAGCGATATAATAGTCGGTGATAACATAAACATACCAAGTGCAAGCAATATATTTGCAACAACAAGGTCAAGAACTATAAACGGTACAAAGATAATGAACCCGATTTCAAATGATGTTTTTAATTCACTTATTATAAATGCCGGAGCCACCTGCCAGATTGTAATTTCTTCGGGATTTTTCGGAGCACTCCCCTTTGACATTTCAACAAAAAATGCCAGATCACTTTCTCTCGTCTGTTTCATCATAAATTCTTTCAACGGTTTTGAGCCTTCATTAATCGCCTCAATCACATTTTGGTTTTTATGATAGGGAACAGAACCCAGTTCATACATCTTCTGAAAAGTCGAACCCATTGTATAAAAAGTTAAAATCATTGCAAGTCCTATGATAACAATGGAAGGCGGAACCTGCTGCGTACCAAGTGCCGTCTTCAACATAGAAAATACAATAACAAAGCGTAAAAAACTTGTCATACAACAAAATACCAGCGGCAAAAGTGAAAATACCGTCATCAGTATCAGCATTTGTAAAACAGGATTCATATCTTTTATAATTGTATCCATTATTATTGTCCTTTTTATAGTTTGTTTACCAAGTCTTTAAAAACTTTTTTGGGTTGATGAGCCGTGTGTATATTTACAATAGAAGGCAGCTCGTCAACACTTTGCGAATTATCAGATTGAATATTGTTAATATTTCCATCTTGTATATCAAGTTTTGAGATAAGTGATGTTTTATCTACATCCGAGGCAACAAGAAATCTTTCATGCCCTGCACGTACAACATAAAGGTTTTTACGCGGACCAAGTCCTATACAATCTTCAATATCGAGGAATTTCGATTTAGAAACTGAATTGTAAGAGAATTTTTTATATACAAATAAAGCCAGAAAAATTATTCCGACCATCGCCGCCGTATAAACTATGAAATTTAACAAATATCCGCTCATTTTTTCACCCTCTAAGTCAAAATAGAATTTTCAAATACTTTATGTAAATAGCCTGCCTTCCTGCCCTCTTGTCCTCTGTTCTTCCTTAAATATCTTCATCTTCAAGTTCAAAGTCGCTGTAATCAAATTCATCTTCATCATTTGCCGGCTGTTCAAGCTGCTGTTCCTGAGTTTGAGTTTCTTGAGTATTTTCATCAAAAGAGTCATTAAATTCCTCTTCAAAACCATCTTCCTCTTGTGTTTGAGTTTCTGTGGTTTCTTTTAGCGGCGTTTGTGCAATAACTTCTTCCACTTTTACACCGTATCTGTCGTTTACAATAACAAGCTCACCGCGTGCAATCGGTTTATCTTCAACACTAAGAGTAACTTTGTTATCATATATTGAGGTTAAATCAACAACCAAACCTTCCTCTATTTTTTTCAATTCTCCGAGAGTAATTTTAACGGTATCAAACTGAGCACTCATCTCAACTTCAATGCTATCCCAGAGATTTGTATTCTCTCCTGCCATATTATTTTCTCCTCCTTCATTTTCCACCGGCATAACCAGTCCCAAATTCGGGTTTAAATTTATTTCCTTTTCATAGTCCTTAAACTTCATAACCATATGATTAATATTGCTGTTATCAAAAACAACAATGTCATCAACTTCAATATTTTTTACATCAATAAGTTTAAATTTTGTGCTTCCTATTTTTACGGCAATATCAATAACACTTGTTGAAAAATTTCCGTAATCAAATTTATCCTTTTGAGAAACAACTGTTTCCGGGTTTAAAAGTACTTCCGGCAAGGTTATTACAAACTTTCCAACTTCATTTTTATCAACATCTTTCAATAAGAAATTTAAATGTACAACATCAAAATTAGTTCGCTTTAAAGTCGGCGGGGGCGGGGAAAGAAACTTTGACGTCATATTAAACATGTAATCATTAAATGCAGTTATAATTTTTGCTTCAAGATCTGTTAATTTATTAAGATTAAACTTAGAATTCGGTTTACCTAAAATTTTATCCAGAATAATTCCGACAGCTTTTTCGGAAGTACGGAAAAACATATCATGCAGTTTGTCTATACGAATTTTAGTTACAAAATAAGCATCTTTATCCATTAAAGTATTAATATTTTTACTAATTCCGGCTAAAATAAACTGAAAACCTTGCAGGAAAAATTCATCACATGCAGCTTGAACAGCAGGCGGAAAATTTTTGGCAAACCAGTTGTACTGCACATACAATTCTTTATAATCTATTGAGTTGATTTTTTGATTAATCATATTTTAATCGTTATCCCTTGTTCAAGTCTGTAATAATGAGTTTTCCCCATAAATACAATAGACTATTTACTGATAGTGCACATCAATCATTTAATGGATATTTTAAAAAAATCAAATTTATTAAATTCCTCTCCCTAATAAGGGAGAGGGGTGAGGGCTGATAAACAAAAGAAAAACCCGCATTTTTCATGCGGGAAGGAATGAAAGTAAGCAAACCGCAAAGCGGAATGCTTATTTTTCTGAATAAATCTATTTTACTTTATTTTCCAGAAGTTTTAAGCGGGCATCCATCTTTTTATTATCATTCTGGACTTGTTTCAAAATCTCTTTCAGCTGCTGATTTTCTTTTTCAATAGCTGTAATACGAGAATCGAGTTCTTTTATTGCATTAATCATTGCATAGAACATAT
>CALUPR010000022.1 GCA_944322705.1 Candidatus Gastranaerophilales bacterium | reverse complement strand
AATTACATATATTTACTCAAAAAAGCCAAATTATCAGGTTTCATCATAGACTGATACTGTTCTGCGGGAACAGTCTGTTCTGCATCCGCAGCTTTTTGAGCAGCTAATTTTGCTTTACGTTTAGCCTCTGATTTATTAGTCATGTAAATATTAAGTTTTGGAATACCTACACCTAATACCAGACCTGAGTATAAGTAACCTGCAATTTGAGCAATACTTAAAACTCTTAATTTACCTTTGGTTTCTTTACGTATAGCTTCAGAAACCTGTGATGATGAAAGTTTTTTCAACATTTGTTTGAATGTCAAAGCCTTGCCGTTCTCAATAGAATCAATTCCTGCAGCTTTCAGCCCGCTGTGTAAAACTTCATCACGTGTTTTCATAGGAGCATTTAGAATTTTTCTGACGATACCTTTACCATGTTCTTTTTCGCTGTAATTTAATAAAGATTTATCCATAGCATTTGCCGTAATTTTTGCAACGAAATTCCCAAGTATTAACCAGTTAAAGAAGCCAAGCACATCTTTAACAACAGATTCTCTCAATTCATCTTTATCACGCGCTGCCATAAATCTGGACATAATTGTAACACCATAGATAAACTTAAACTGGTCAAGAGTCGGTATAAGTCCTTTAAATTGAATTTTCTTCAATATGCCTTTAAAACCTTCTTTCATTCCGATAGATGCCAGAATACCTCCGCCAAATCCTGCAGCTGCCAGAGTTTTTAAGCCCCAAAAGCCTGCGGAATTATCTTTTTGTCTGCCTTCAACGCCAACAAAGCCGTCACTTCCGGTTTTCTTTTTAGTAAGGTAAATATTTAACGGCTGAATTGACATTCCAACTGCAGATGCAATTCCCAAACCGAGAATAGATCTGTGAAGGTTCATTTTTTTCAAAGAATTAACAAATTTATTCGTATTAATATTTTGACTTAATTTAAATTCATTTCCGACTTTTTCTGTTACAAAAGTTCTGGATACATTATAAATACTGTCTAACATATTAGACAAAGTAACCGGATGTTGTTTTTCCGCAAGCTTAAAATTGGTTTCTGAAGCTGTTGCATTAGTAATAACAGATTGAGCATAAGATTTTAAATCTTTTGATATAGTAACCGGAGCTTTATCAGACGAAAGCTCTTTAGAAAATTTTTCAACAATATTATCAATTTTATCTTTAGGAATACTAATCCACTCTTCCCCTATACGAGTTTTAGCAGCAGTAAACACATCAGTTAAATAATCTTTAACCGGTGAAGAATTTTTAGCTTTTACCTGCTTATCCCAAGCATTAGCAAGAATTTGAAGAGTTTCATCATCAACGAATATTTTGTGAGCCTTTATACCGTATTTATTATTCATTGCAGTTGCCAGAGCTAAACCTGCAACAGTACCGTACACACCAACCAATGAATGGTTAATTGTACCGGAAGCCTCTCTTCTTCCGGTTTCCATACCTGCAGCAGGACCTCTGTTAACAAAATCAATAGTGGTTCTTGGTATAACCATAGAACCTAAATCAACTGCGTTAGCACCCCACGCCTGATTTGTTTCTAAAAATCTTAAACCAAGTGTGAATGCATCAAATGCACCTGTAAATTTTATATTATCCTTTTTGATTTCATTATTTTGTTTTATTTGGGGTATTATCGGCTGTACTTTCATTTTCTTATGTTACTCCTTACGAATTTATAAATGATTTAAATGCTGTATTACTTTTAATAACTGACTTTGAAAATTCATCTACTGTAGTTCCCGCCTGCCTTGTTCCTGTATATGAAAGCGGATTTAGTGGAGAGGATGCATTTAATGAATTTGAATCTCTATTTTTTTCAGCATTCAATCTTGCAAGTTCTTCTGCATGCTTTTTGTTAGTTTTCGACCTTGTATATAATGGGATAAAGACACCTAATGCAAGCAGAGAGAAGGCAATATTACCTATCTGGCATATAGTACGTAAGCGTTTATCTTTTACTGTTACTAATTCATCCGAAGATTTTAGAGTTGTATGTTTTGCCCAGTACCAGAATTTTTTCAATATGTTAGCATCTTTGTCCGGTGCTTTACCAAGACGGTTTATCAAATGAACACCTTTATCTTTATTCATTTTTTCCAATAAAGTTGCTATGCCTTTTGCAACATAGTCACCCAAGAAATAAAAGCTTGCAAATGTCGCAATATCTCGAACTGTAGCTTCTCTTAGTTCATTTACATCTTCTGCTGCTCCCATACGGCTGGCAAATGTTGCAGTTGAAATTATCCTTGCTTGATCCATCGTCGGGAAAAGACCTTTAAATTGGAACATCTTCAAAGAAGGTTTGTCCATAAACATGGAAAGACCTGCAACCCCAATCATTGAGGTAATTGAAACAAATTTTTGAGCTAATAATTGAGCTTTTTCTTTAGGGGTAAGTTCACGATGTTCTTTCTGTTTCCCGAAATCTTTATAAATAGGTGCACCTTTTTGCCCTGAAGTTTTATGCGTAATCCATCTGTTAATAGGCTGCATTGAAATTGCAAGCGGAATAATTAATCCTAAACCGCCGACACTTTTCCAGTTTACAAGTCTTTTAGCTCTTGCAAAATAATCGGACAATTTTGAAGCATCTGTAATATTTTCTTTAACAACGCCGCGAAGCAATTTAACCGTATCATCACAGACTGATTCGAGATTGTTAGAAAAATATCCTTTATCACCTTTAAATCTAATATTTTCAGCGATGTGAGTTTCTTCAATAATAGCATTATATGCTTTTTTTACTGCTTTTTTATCAAGCTTTTCAGACATAACAGTATCTGTTAATATGTTGAGCGCATCTTTTATTTTTTTGTTCCCAACTACTTTATGCCCTTTATTATCTGTAGAAATTTTAAAAATGTCAGTAAATTCTTTTCTGTTATAACCATCAACACCTGATAAGCTTGAAAGCTGATCTCTAAATGTATTAAATACGCGTTCTCTTTGAGTTGCTCCTTTTGATTCACTGTAAAATTTGTGAACTTTATCTATTGCATCACTGTTAGCCCATGTATTTACAAGGTTTGATTTCTTGAAATTACCCATAATCGGACGTTTGAAAAGGCTTGCGACACCCATTACAATGAAACTTGGAATTAAACAATTAACTACAAGCCCTGAAGATTCACGTCTAAAAGCTTCAAATCCTGCATGTCCGTTAGATTCTTTTGTTTCAATTATTGTTCTGGGGATAATTGCAGTTGAAAGATCCAATGCCGACACATTTACCATTGGATATTTCTCACATAATTGAACAGCATTAATTAAGCCATCTCCAATTCCGCCAAATGACGGGTTATGAAAATATTCACTATTATTCCCTTTTTGTTTCTGAGGGGTATATTTATAATTTTCCGAACTACCTAAGCTTAATTTATTAATCATAATAATGTCTGGGTCTTAAAACTTCACACCTATTATAACAATGACACAATAATATTAAAAGCTGTGCAAAAAAAAAATTGCGTGATTTATAAAAATTGTAAAGGAGATATTAAGATTGAATTTTAGATTATTTTTTAAAAATAAAATATTTTAAAAAGATTCTTTTAAACAAGACATAAGAACTATAAAAAAAATAATCAAATAATAAAAAACATCTAAAAAAATTTTATAAAAAAATTTGTAAAGATTTGTAACAATTAAAACAAAAAACAAATGAGGGATATACAATTTATATATTACATTAAAGTTTTTATGTATTCCACAGCATGCTCTTTTGTAGTAATATCACCTGAAATTTGAGCTTCATGCAGAGCATCCATTATTTCACCAAGTTTTCGTGAGGGTTTAAGATTTAAAATTTCCATAACTTCATTACCGGATAAGAGCTTAGGCAATGGTTTCAATGAATCTTTAACCTCGATATAAAATTTTAAAAGCATATTTAAAGAATTAATATTACGCTCCACAATTTCATCAGTAATTTCCGGACCGCGTGCAGAAAGCCTGTCAGCTTGTGCAAGTATTATAGCATCAATAGAACTCACATCCATTTTACGGATATAACGCATCATAATTTTTTCCGTTATTTGAGGCGAAGTCATAACATGAGAAGGGTATATATGATACTTAATCATTGATGAAATATAATCAATTTGTTTGTTTGAAAAATGCAAATCTTTTAAAAATTTAACTGATAATTTTGCTCCTACATCATCGTGCTTTATAAAACGATGTTTTCCTTCTTCAATTGTCCATGTCGAAAATTTACCTATATCGTGCATAAAGCCTGCGAGTTTTAAATGCGTAAGTCTTGAAAAACCGCCAAAATCGACATTGTCCATATGAGATTTTACTTCATCAGGTGCTTTTTCATATAAATTTTGTATTTGCTTTACAGTTTCAATTGAATGATGAAACAAATCAAGATGATGATGCGCATTTGGCGGAACTTGTTTTAACTCTTTTACAAACGGGAAAATTTCCTCCAGCATCCAGGTTTTATTCATATTTTCCAAAGCTTTATCAGCATATTTACCGCTAAAAAGTTTCAATATCTCATAATTAATTCTTTCAACCGCAGGTTTATGAATTAAACCGGCATATTTACACACAGCGCTAATTGTTTCCGGTGCCAGCTCAAATCCTAACAATGCTTGAAATCTGTATACACGAAGCAGCCTTAAAGGATCATCCACAAAATTATGTTCATTTACATAATTAAGACATTTGTTATAAATATCGGTAATACCGCCTGTTATATCAACAACTTCACAAGTGCGAATATTTACGGCTATTGCATTAATTGTTAAATCCCTACGCATTAAATCTTTTTCAATAGTTCCGCCAACAGGATTTGTAACATCTATATAATTAATTTTATCAGGAAAAACAAGACGATAAATTTTATTTTCATCATCAAGAGTCACGAATGTAGCTTCAAACAAATCTGCAACTTTTAAAGCAAAATCACGCGCATCTTCATCCATTACTATAATATCCCTGTCAGTAGTTTCATTATCAGTTAAATAATCACGCACTGCACCACCGACAAGATAAATTTCGTTATTTAAAGATTGTGAAATTTTAGATAAAATTGTATCTGATTTAATTTTTTCCGTAATTTTCGTATTCATAGATTAAATTTCCTAAAGCTACTATTACCGCTGTTTCTGCTTTCAAAATAAGATTGCCTAAAGTCAGCATTGGAACTTCGTTTTTTCTAAAAAGGTCAAACTCACTATCCGAAAACCCGCCTTCAGGACCGATAATAAGTAATATTTTATCGTCTTTTTTTATAGGATATTTATTACAATATTCATGCAAAGTCAATCTTGAAAATCGTTCGCAAAAAGCAATCACTTTGTATCCTTGATTTCTTAAACTAATTAGGTTTTCAAGGGAGGTAGGCGCAAAACATTTCGGGATATATGCCCTTTCACACTGTTTAGCAGCTTCATACATAATTCTTTGCCATTTATCAATTTTCTTCTCAATAACAGATTTATTAAGAACACAGTTATCAGTAAAAACGGGATAAACACCGTCAACACCGAGTTCGGTTGCTTTTTCAATGATAATTGATTGAGCATTGCTTCTGAGCGGGCTCTGTCCGAGATATAATCTAAAATCAAGCTTCCTAAAAGACTTATAACTATTCTCAACATAAACTGTTATCTCCTTATTTGTTACATTTTCAACAACAGTTTCGTATTGAATTTGATTTTCGTCAATTAAAAGAAGATTTTCGCCTTTTTTTATACGCAAAGATTTTGCCAGATGGTTATAATTATCTTTATCAGAGATAAAAATTTTATTATTAATGACATCTTCTGAATTAATAAAAAAATGCGGCATTTTAACTCCTTTGTAGAAATTTTAACACAAACATAAGATATGTTATCGGAAGTCAAGCAATCTACTAAAGATACCTTGTTGGTACTTTCTTGTACCGACAAGAAAGTACCGCAAAGAAGCTCCCGGCAGTCACTTCGTTCACTAATCAATTGTAATTGCTCAACCCAAGCCGGCTAAACTCGCTCATCTGTCACCCTGAACTTGTTTCAGGGTCTAATTAATTTTACGCTCGGACAATAGCCGGCTTTGCTGTTGTTTCGCAAACATTGATTGTTCACTACGTTAAATGCCGGATTATTTTTTTATTTTTTGTGCGCTTTAGCGCACCGTAAAGAACTTATCGTCTTATCGTCCTAGTGTCTTATCGACTTCAAATAACATATCTTATGTAACATTTTAAATAAAATATTGGCAAAAATTTTAATTTTGAAGTATTATAAAAGTAGCAAAAGGAATTTATAATCGTGCAAAATAACAAAAATAACGAAATGACAATAGGAATACCGCGCGGAATGTCTTTTTATCATAATTATCCGTTCTATTACGGTTTTTTTACCGATTTAGGAATTAAAATCGTTCTCTCGGATATTACTACAAAAGAAACAATGACCCGCGGCTCGTCACTTGTTGTTACAGAAACCTGCCTGCCTATAAAAGTTTATATCGGGCATGTTTTAAATTTGATTGACAAAGGCGTTGATAAAATTCTTGTGCCATCAATCCAATCTATAGCTCCAAAAATTTATAACTGCTCTAAAATCAGAGGACTGCCTGATTTAGTCAGAAATGTTGTAAAAAAAGATTTTACCATGATTGAAGCCACTCTTGATAAATCAGAAAAAAATCACGGACTTTATGATTTTCTGAAAGAAATGGCTGAACCATTTGGTATTACGGATATTGAACGCATTAAAAAAGCTTCTAAAGCTGGATGGAGAACGTATAACAATTTTCATATTATGTCTAAATCCGGTATGAGTTATAAAAAGGCAATGAATTATGCGCTCCAGGGAAAAGTTTTTATTGAAAACCAGACAAAGGAATTCCCAATATCAATTGCTTTAATTTCTCATGGTTATAATATTTTTGATGAAAGAACTTCCATGAAAATATTTGATAAGCTTGAAAAAATGGATGTTAGGGTTTATTCAGCACTTCAACTATCAAATGAGCAGATGGATGACGGGATAAAAGCATTAAGAGAAGATATGTACTGGGCAAACGAACGAGAAATGACAGGAGCTGCAGGACATTATCTGAAAGATACAAAAATTGACGGGATTATTACTGTTACGGCATTTGGCTGCGGACCAGATTCTCTAATGATAGAAAGAATCACCAGACGCGCTAAACGATTCAACAAACCGCTTCTTAATTTAACAATAGATGAACAGACAGGAGAAGCAGGATTTATAACCCGACTTGAAGCTTTTGTTGACATGCTGTTCCGCAAAAAACGGGCAAAAATACTTAATAAAATTGAAATCAGCGGTGAAAGCTCATATATTCCTAATACAAACTATATCGAAACTAAAAAATAATAATACTATTTGTATTAATTCGCAGGAGTTGTTTGAGTTGTATCACTGTTCTTTTTAAACAGATTTTTCAGCCCTTGCACAGTATCTTTCAATTGCTGATTTGCTTCCCGGGCAGATTGTTTTTGAGCATCACGTATGGCATTTATATTATCAATCTTTTGCTGAACAGCTTCCTTTACTGCCTGTTTTGTCTGTTCAACCTGTTCTTTAACTGTCGGTTGCTGCAGTGCGGAAGTATCGCATTTTGAAAGCCATTTAAAGGATTTTACGGAGCTTTTACTTTCAACACCGCCATTAAATACAACCTTAAAATCTTTATAATTTTTATTGCCTGAAGACAATTGAGGTATCGCTGAAACATTTTCATTTTTGGGATCAGAAGTGAGAGCATTTATAAGATTACCTGTTAATGCTCCGAATTTTGGAATATAAGCTGTAAGCTTAGTTACAGACAAATCCCCCAGAGGTCCCAAAATACTGACAACATCCGCAGAAATTCTTCCAAGAACTATGACATTTGCTGTAGCGTTTAAAAGATTATACTGACCTGTTATATAATAAGCCATTGAAGGACCGGAAGTTTTTACGGGATTTAATTTTACCCATCCGTTGTTAAATACCAAATTCCCTGAAATAGTTTTGAATTCAGCAGTATTTTTAATTGCAGGAAGAGCTGAAACAGAAGATAGTGCAGCTTTTATTATACTGTTTGATTGAAGATTTTGTGCAAGTAAAAAGTTTTCAAAACGTCCGATATTACCGAGAGTTCCGTCATTAATTTCAAAATCAGCTTTACCTTTCAGATTTTTCATCATTTCAACATCAGTTGCACCATGCAATGTAACATCCGCATTAAACTTCAATTTACCGGACAGAGCATTCTTAAGACCAGCAGCACCTGCAATTGATTTTTGCGCATCCATTTCAAAGCCTGAGAATTTAACTCCGATAAAACCGTTAACAATATTGTATGAAATATTGCCCTTAATTTTACCGTCAAATGCATCACCTGTAAGATTTTGCAGATAAAATACATTATTTAAAAGATTAAAATCAGCAGCAAGATTTTCCGCAACAATACCGCCTGACACAAACTTCATAAGAGTGCCTTTTCCTTTTAATACAGGTCCGTCAAGCGAAACTGACATATCTTTCATTGAAACAAGCATATCAGGAATTTCTATCAACGGGATTTCTACATTGCCGGAAAGATGAGGATTCAGAACTGCGCCTGATATATAAATGTTCCCGAAAGCATCAAGTTTTGATTTTTTTAATCCGGGTATTTCCATAGAAATTTTAGACGGAACTTCAAGTTTTAAGTCAAGATTTTGAGTCTTATAAAGGTCATTTATTGATCCTTTTAAATAAAGAATTCCTTCATTATTTGCAAAAATTCCTGTATCTGAAAATTTAAGAGTATCACCCGATAATTTTATATTACCCCTTATTGAAGTTGTTTTTCCGTTAAGCTGACTTACATTCAGCAAAGCAGCGTAATTAGAGGGATCTGCAGTTAACAAAAATTTGACATTTTGTTCTGACATATCTCCTGTAATATCGATTGAAAGCGGTAATGATCCCTTAGTTTGAACCCCCATTCGTAAATCAGCAGGGATAAAAGATTTTACATCAGATGAAAGAATATTGCCGTCTGCTTTTATATCAAGTTTTAAATTTTTTGACAAATAATCAGTTATTTTTCCTGTAATATTGATATTAGAGTTATTTAGCAGCAAATTCGCTTTGTCAATCATAATATCTTTTTCACCTGCTGTAATTTGAACATCAGGAATGGAAATTTTTACCAATGGATTAATAACATCAGCATTTAACGCATTAATAACACCATTAATTTTTTTACCGTCCGAGCTTAAATCAACAGTTGCCGAAGCTAATTTTAGGGAGGTATTTGAGGGAATATTTTTCATATTAATATTATCAATACTCAATTTTACTGATGGTACTATTTTATCCAAACGCCCTTTTAGCAAAGTATTAACAGACAGGGTTCCTGATTTTATATCATTTTCTTTTAAAAGTTGTACTTGTCCGAAAGCCAGAAGTAAATTCTTTATTTGCAATTTATCAGCAATTATTTTGATATTTGCGGAAGCATCAGTGGTTAGTGTTCCAAAAATTTTCAGAGGATGACCGAGAATTGACAATCCGGCATTTTTTATATCAATTATACTGTTTGATAAGTCAATATCAGCATTTATATCATCAACAGATATATTATAAAGTTTATAATTAAATGATGAAGGACTAATTTTTAAATATCCCGAAGATTCAATTTTTTTCAAATTTGACTTTACACTAAAATCCGTATCAATTCCGCCTGTAGCAGTTAATGTATTTAAATCTTTATAGTTGAAAGATTCCGCGACACTGTCAATAATACGTAAAATACTATTAAACTGTGCATTTGATTTACAATTCAATTCAATTTTAGGGGATTTACCTGTTTTAAAATATCCTGTAAGTTCTGTTATTTCATTTGCCGCAGTAAAGAGTTTTGAATAAAGATTAATTTTATTACCATTGAATTTGATATCAATATTACTTGAAGGCAATTTTTTACCTTTTACAGCAAGCCCTAAATCAGAAATAACGGCAGTACCGTTTAAATGAACATTATCAAAAGAGCCGGTTGTTTTTAAATCGGCAAACAAATTGGCACTAAGTTGATTTTGATGAATGTTTTTAAAAATATCAATTATATTTATATTAACTTTTTGCTCTTCTGAATTTCCGGTGCTTGCAGGAGAAAAAACAAGATCATTCAAAATTAAATCAGGCATGACTTTATTGAATAATTTAACATTATAATTAAACTGAACTCTGTCATCAAGCATTATCTGACCTGTTGTATAAACCTTAACTTTTTTGTCAAGAATAAAATCCTTTACAGAAAAAGTATCGCCGCTTATTGAATAAGATTTGTCCGTTACAGCATCAATAAAAGATATATTATAATTATTAATTTTTATATCAGGGAGATGATTTGACAACTTTAATCCAAACGGCAGCTCAGTAGTTGAAGCAGGCTGTGTCTGCGGGGTTTCTGAAGATTGAGGGATGAAATCCTCTAATAAAAATTTACCGTCTTTTTTAACTTTCAAATTTAAATTTAAGTTGTCAGCACCAAGCATATCAACTTCTATTTTTCTCAAGAGGAGAGGTAAGAGAGAAACTTTTCCCTGAATATTATCAACCATTAAAAATTGAGTTCCGTCAGGCATTTCAGCTTCAATATGACCAGCATATAAACCAGCTGTCAATTTAGGTGTCGTCAAAAGTTTTATATTTTCTATTTTTACTTTAAACCCGCAAGACTCCTCTATAATTTTTGATATTTGAGCACTGTAAGAATTTGCAATACCTGATAAAAACAGCGGTGCAGCAAGAAATAATATATATACAAAAATAATTATTGATAAAATTGTAATACCAAAATATTTAAAAAAATTTTTCATCACATAACCCTCTTTTGTGGGTATTGTATCATGCATAAAAAATTTTTTCATTTGATTAAGGATTATTTTAATAACTAATATTTAATCTGCCAGCCATCTTTCATAACTCTTGCAGCACATGTAAAACCCGGATTTTCAGCATTTTTGTTGCAGGCATGCTGTTTATTTGAAGCTAAATCCTCATAAGACCAGTCAAAACCATACGGTATCAACTTTGTATTATCATCAATCTGAAAGAAAAACAGATCTTTACCTGCAGTATTCGGTCCCTTTGCACTGCCATTCGTATCAACGGCTAAAGTTCGCTCCCAAGTGCTATAGTGACCTCCGATTACTCCGATACAAGTTCCGTCTTTCAACCTTATTGATGCTGTACTTTTAGTAAAGGGAGTAGAGATATAACCATTATCAAGCCATTTATATGAATATTTTGTACCACCAGGAGTTTGAAACCCAATATCTTGTTCATAGCACATAGGAGTTTTCCAATCAGATGGCGAATAAATTTTTGAACCGGAGAAATAAGGCTTGAAATACGTATTTAAAAAATTTTCATAATCTCCGGACTCTTTCCACGTCCACGATGAAACATCCCCGAAATCACGCTGTATAAATTGTATTGCCTGCCCTAAAACTAAATAAGATTTTTTTAATTGAGCAATATATTTTGCATTTTGATAATTACTTATTAAATTCGGAATAGTCATTGCTGCAATAACACCGATAATGCCGAGGGTGATTAAAACCTCTGCCAAGGTGAATGCGGCTTTTTTATAAGGTGAATAAGTCGGTTTTGCACCCTCTCCAATGGGATAGGGTTGGGGTGAGGGCTGATTTGTTTTAGAAATATCTTGCGATTGCGGATCTGCTGCGCTGTCCGCAATGACGTAAAAAGATTGTAGATTATTTACCCTAAATAACCTTCCTTCATATCTTTTTATCTTCCTTTCTTCTAAATTAACCCTCTCCCTTAATCCCTCTCCCGAGAGAGGGTAAATTTTTACTATACTAGCGTCGCTTCTTTGCCTCTTGGCATCTTTGCATCTTAATCCGTCAGCTTCTCTGCCTTTGGCTGAGCTTACAGTGCCCCCCCCCCGAAGCTATGTAACCCGCTAAATTTATAGTCGTTTGAATAGATTTCTTTCATAATAACAGCGCCTTACTTACTCTCAATATTATAATTATAACATGTTGTTAAAAAAAAAACAACATAATTGACCACACAAAAAAATAGTGTCATAATTTATTCATGTTTAAATATTATGGGAAACATGCACCGTATCTTTTTTTATTACCTGCAGTTTTTGTGCTTGTGATATTCTTTTTTATTCCATTTTTTCAGACTTTTATTCTAAGTTTTCTTGACTACTCCAAAGACATTTACTCTCCTGTGTTTATAGGCATTGATAATTATATCAAACTTTTTAATAATCCAGTATTTTACAAAGTTTTATGGAATACATTTATTTATTTGTTTGTGGCAGTTCCAATTCTTGCGGTTATTCCGCTATTTCTTGCAATACTCATTAATCAAAAAATAAAAGGAGTAACACTGTATAAAATACTTATTTATCTGCCGGTAATAGTGTCAATTGTAGTTGCGGCAATTGCTTTTAAATGGCTTTATGCAGATCAGGGAATACTTAACTACATTGTTACAAAATTAGGAATGGAACCTATAGGCTGGCTTACTGATCCGAACTTTGCTCTGTATTCTGTTATTATAGTTACAATATGGAAGGGTATCGGCTATTATATGATAATTTATCTTGCCGCACTAATGAGCGTTCCCAAAGAACTTTATGAAGCTTGTGATATTGACGGGGCAAATTTTCTGACAAAACATTTAACAGTAACTGTACCGCATATAATGCCGACTATCGCGCTTGTAACAACAATCAGTGCAATTTCCGCCATGAAAGTATTTGCTGAAATTTATGTCATGACAAAAGGCGGACCATTAAATTCAAGCAAAACTATTGTTTATTATATTTATGAAAGAGCATTTGAAAATCTTGATTTAGGATTTGCCTCGGCAATGGCAGTCATATTGCTGGTTATAGTAATGATATTTTCTCTGATAAATATTCTTTGCTTTGAAAAAAATAAATATCAAATTTAGTTGAAAGGATAAAAATTGAAGAACCTTAAGTTTAAAAATTTATATACACATATTATATTAATCGCAGTATCGCTGCTTTCAATATTTCCTTTCATCTGGCTGATTTCAACATCCTTAAAAGGTAACAGTGAAAATATTTTTGCCTACCCGCCGCAAATAATACCATCAGACTTTACATGGACCAACTACACAGGAGTCTGGGATAAAGTAGATTTTATCGGATATTTTATAAACAGTATGATTGTTGCAGGAGGAACAGTAATTTTAAACCTGATTCTTTCCGCTATGGCAGGCTACCCGCTTGCCAGAATGGAATTTAAAGGTAAAAAAATAACATTTTTTGCAGTACTTGCAACAATAATGATACCTTTTCAAGCAATAATGCTTCCTGTATATCTTATAACAATCAAATTACACATGGTAGATACAGTCAATAACTTTGCAGGATTTATGGGTTTGATAATGCCTTTTGCAGTAAATGCCTTCGGAATATTTTTAATGCGGCAGGCTTTTTTAGGCATACCAAGAGAAATGGAAGAAGCTGCAATTGTTGACGGATGTAATGTATGGCAGGTCTTCTGGAAAGTTCTTATGCCTATGGTAAAACCATCGCTTGCTGTGCTTGCGATATTTACTTTTATTGGTTCATGGGGAGAATTTTTATGGCCGAGTATTGTTCTTACCAAAGAAGCTATGTATACACTTCCTGTAGGCGTAAATAATCTGCAGGGAATGTTCAGTTCTAACTGGAGATTCATCGCAGCAGGTTCAATTCTGTCAACCATTCCGATTTTGATATTTTTTCTTGCAATGCAAAAATACTTTATTTCCGGTCAAAATGAAGGCGCCGTAAAAGGCTGATATCATTCAACTCCAGGTACATTAACATTATAGCGTATATCATCAAATTCACTATAATCTCCGTCAATTTCTTCCTGAAAAATTTCTTTTGAACCGCAAACTTTAAAGTTTTTAATAATCGCACTGTCAAGTTCATCAGTTAAAACTATTTTACCGTTTATATATGTAACTGTTGCTTTCTTTTCGTTTTTATCACCTGCAATCTTATCTATCAAATCACTGTTTGAATTAGCAAGAATAGTTCTTGTTACATCATTCATAACATCAAAAATATACCTCTGCCTGTTCGTACTTCCGCCCGAATTCGTAATTAATGTTGTAGCTTTTTCAAGTTCTTCAAGAGATTCTTTATAATATTTTAAATGTCTTAAAAGAATAGCCAGATTATAATGAGCTTCATAATTCATCGGAGAAAGTTCAATCGCTTTACAGTAAGCAAGACCTGCTTCATGATAATCACCTAATAAATGGTATGTTAAAGCAAGATTGTACCGCGCATCATAATCTTTTTTTAATATTTTACAGGCTTCTTTATAAGCTGACAGCGCCTTTAACAAATACTGACGCCTCATTTCATATTCATCATTAAGATAAATAGATTTTTGCTTATAAGCAACACCTTTGTTGTAGTATGCAAGTCCTTTATTTTGTTTATAGCTTTTTCTGTTGCTGTAAATAAACGGAATAGATAAAAGATGCCTTTTTGTTTTGATTATCTCATTATACTGATCAATAGCACCATCAAAATCACCCAGTTTTTCAGCTGAAACTATGCCGTAATTCATTCTTGCAATTATCATTTTTGGATTGTATTCAAAAGCTTTTTCATATGCATCAACAGCTGAATAGTAATCCTCATATATTACGTAAAGATTTCCTAAATTATACCAGGCGCCATAATGCTCCGGATATAAAGCAACCGCTCTGTTATAATACTCTATAGCTCTTTGCAGTTTTTGTTTTTTTAATGCTTTATCGCCCTTGTGAACATAGTACATTCCCTGAACTTTATCAATCTGCCTTTGAAAAAACTGAGGATAAAAATATACGGCAGCACCTATTGCCGCAATAATTAATAATGTAAATAAACCTGAAAAGAATTTTTTCAACAGCAATACCTCATTATATAAGCATTTTACAGGATTTAATAAGATAATGCAATACATTATTGTTACGAAATTGTAACATTAATTGAGGTAAAAAAGCAATTTAATAGAGTAAAAAGTTTTTATATAAGTAAGGTAGGTAAAATTCAATTTGGAGGTTAGGTTATGTCAGGCTTTAATATGGCTGCAACAGGAATGTATGGATTATATCCAAATCTGTATAATAATCAGGTAGCTTTAAATGACTTAACAGGATTAGACGTATATCCGCCATACGGAATGGGAATAGATCCGATGCTTAGCATGAACGGAAGCATTTTTGGAGCATACCCGGGATTCGGAATGGGAATGGGAATGCCATTTATGCCGACATTTACCGGAGGCGGCTATAATTATGAAGACTATTACAAAAATTATCAAAAATATCAAGATTTCATGATTGATAATGGTATTAATTATCAGGAAAAAATGAGAAATGCCGATCTCAGACTAAACGCTCCTCAAGAAGGTATTTTAAAGCAGGCAACAATATTACATGAAAAAATAATGCAAAATGAACAGGAACAAATACTGCAAGCATACAATGCTTTCAAAAACAGCGTCAGAGCAATGTATGGAGATAATGCAGATGAAACAATGATTGCAAACAGAGCATCTGACATTTATAAACAAATCAACGGCTGTTCGGTAACAGATGATTTAAGAAAATACGGCAGAGATTCGTTTACTCAGGGACTCCTGCAAACATTAACATTCGGTTTGGCTGACGGTAAAACAGCTGAAGAAAATATTTCTCAATTAACAGGTCAACCGGTTGGAAGAGCTGAAAATGCGAAAAAATTTGCAGGTAACATTGCCGGCGGTGCGATAGTCGGTGGAGGTGCACTTGCATCAGCAGGACTCATCTGGAAAGGAATAAAAACAGGAGCAAAAAGCAAAACTTTCTGGGGAATACTGGCAGGTGCAACAGTAGGTACTCTTGCAGCTCTAGGATTAGCAAAAAATTAACCCCAAATATAAATTTAAGTAGTGTGAAAGTGTAGACAGAGGTTGTAAAAAACAGCCTCTTTTTTTTATTCAAAAAAAAGAACACCCGCATCAAGGAGTCAAAATGCGGGTATTAAATCAGTAAAAGAGACATCAATAACAATATGAAACATTTATAAAAAAAGTCAAATTTTTCTGGAAAATTTTTCAAATTTATTCTATAATCCTATTATGAAAAGACTTTTTTACTCAATACTTGCCATAATTTTAAGTACAAATTTAGCGTTTGCATCACTGCCTTGGGAACAGAAGCAGGAAGTAAGCAAAATTATTCAATCAGAACAGTCACAAACTCTTACAAGTCAAGCAAATGTTCTGTATGCAGAAAATGACATTACCAGTGCTTTTAACATTCTTTTAAGTATTCCTGAAGAAGAAAGAACCGCACAAAACTGGCTGCTTCTCGGAAATATTTTGCAAGATCAGGGGAAAATTGATGAAGCAATTTTCATGTACAATCGCGCAATTCAAATTGATGACACTTTTTACAAAGCATACTACAATTTAGGGAACATATATCTCGCTGACGGACGCCCTAATATGGCAGCAGAGCAATATAAAAAAGTCATTAAATTAAAACCTGAATATGCTTATGCACACTATAATTTAGGTTGTACATACATAAAATTGGGTAAATACGGAAAAGCAAAATATGAACTTTTGACAGCAATTGATTTAAAAAATAATGTTGCAGATTTCCACTACAATCTTGCATACATTTACAAACAACAAAAAAAAGAAAAACAAGCAAAAATATATTTAGACTATTACAATAAAATAATTGAAAATCAGATATAGAGGCAAAATGTATAAAGGTATAATTTTTGATTTTAACGGAACATTATTTTTCGATTCGGAAAAACATCTTGAAGCCTGGCGGGAATATTCAAAGCAACTAAGATCTTATCCTTTTACCGATGAAGAAATGCGTGATTATATGTTTGGAAGAACTAATGAAGATATAATAACTTATTTAACCGGTAAAAGACCGTCGAAAGAAATGCTGGAAAAATTTGCGAAAGAAAAAGAAGCAGTTTATCGTGATATGTGCAGGAAAGATTATGAACATACAGTCCTTGCTCCTGGCGCAATTGATTTTTTAAATTATCTTAAAGAAAACAATATTCCAAGAACTATTGCAACAATGTCAGAAAAAGATAATGTTGATTTTTATATTGAAGAATTTCAGCTTGCAAAATGGTTTGATATAAAAAAAATTGTATACGATGACGGTACAATTCCCGGAAAACCGGCTCCAGATATATACATTAAAGCTGCAAATATTTTGAATTTAAAGCCTGAAGAATGTGTAGTAGTAGAAGACGCTGTTTCAGGCATAGAAGCTGCAAGAGCTGCAGGTATAGGAAAAATTATTGCAATGGCATCTATGGAAAGTGCAGATTTTTATAAAAGCATTCCGGCTGTTACACAAATAATTAAAAACTTCAGCGAAATAAACAAAAATATTTTAGAAATTCCATGTTACAATAGTTCTATATAAGAGATATTTTCAGACAAAATTAAAGAGGAGAAAGCATGGAATTAATAAACCTTATTTTATCATATCTGATTAATTTTATTGAACATATAATAACAGTTATGGGTCCCTGGGGAATAAGCCTTTTAATGGCTATTGAATCCTGTAACATTCCGCTTCCAAGCGAAGCTATACTTCCGTTTGCCGGCTATATTGTCAGCAAAGGAGAAATGAATTTTCATGTTGCCGCCTTTGCAGGCGCTTTTGGTTGTGTATTAGGATCAATCCCTTCATATTATCTTGGGTATTTCGGCGGAAGAAAATTTGTTGAAAAATACGGGAAATATTTTCTTATCTCGCATAAAGATCTTGAAGAAGCCGACAAATGGGTTGAAAAATATGGTGACTGGGCATTTTTCTTATGCAGAATGCTGCCTGTTGTAAGAACTTTTATTTCGCTTCCCGCAGGGATACTAAAAGCAAAAAAAAGAATATTTTTCACTTTGACATTTTTAGGTTCACTTGTATGGAGTTATGTCCTGGTTTACGTAGGAGTAAAAATGGGACAAAATATGGAAGCATTTAAACATATATGGCACAAATTTGACATTGCAATTGTCTTAATATTTGCTGTATTGGGAGCTTTATACATTTACAAGCATATTAAACATCTTAAGGAATCATAATGTATCAGTATACATACAACACACCTATCGGGGAAATTACAATCGCAGAAAATAACAAAGCAATTACTGATATATCTTATAAACAACTTAAATATGATATTAAAGAAACTTTGCTTATAAAAAAAACATATAAAGAACTTGATGAATATTTTAAAGGAGTACGAACAACATTTGATATTCCTCTGGAATTACATGGTACACCGTTCCAAATAAAAGTATGGGAAGCATTAAAAACTGTCCCATACGGCAAAACTGCAAGCTACAAAGATATTGCAAAAATAATCGGGAATGAAAAAGCTTGCCGGGCTGTTGGAATGGCAAATAACAAAAACCCTATTATAATTATAATTCCGTGCCACAGAATAATAGGTTCAAACGGTAGTTTAACCGGTTATGCCGGAGGATTGGATATAAAACATCAACTGTTAAAACTCGAAAAATCAAACAAAACAGATATTAATAAATAATATTATTTATTAGCACTATAATTTGCAGCAACAGTAAGAAGTTCAGAGTTAGAATTAACATTAAATTTTTTCATAATAGATGTTAAATGGGCTTTAACAGTATGAGAAGATATAAAAAGGCTGTTACCTATAGTTTTGATGCTGTCACCTTTTAGCATCATATTTAAAATTTCCATTTCTCGATCTGATAAAATTGGTTTGGCGCAATTTTTATCAGACTTTATATTTTTGTCTTCTCTTTGATAAAACAAAACTGCATCTCTATCAATACTATTTTTTATCCCTTCGTGTGAAATATTCTTATAGTCAACAACATCAAATTTATATGGAGTCGGCAAATTATTCAAACTTGCAGTTATATCAATTATAGAATCATGCTTATCAGTCCAAACAGCAAAATCAATATCAGAGCCGTTATGATAATTACCTTTAGCCCTAGAACCGAATATCATAACTTTTTCTATATCAGGTGATTTTAAAAAATAAGCCAAAATTTCATTTACTGTTCTTTGAGGCAAACCAAATTTATTCATAAAATCCCTTCACGAGTTGCTTAAACATATTCAATTCTTCAAAGTAAGAGCCTGATAAACTCCCAAGAATCTGACTAACCTTATCTAAATTGTATTCATGAGAAGTTGAATTACGTGCATTTAACATATCAATCCATATTTGCCCGTTTTTAATAATTTCACTTGCAAAAGCTTCCTTTATAACCTCTTTAGGTAAATAAACCCTTACACCATTCACATCAAGATAATCTTTTAACACTTTCCAGGCTAATTCAAAACATACTTCAAAGGATTGTATTAATGCCATATGATACAAAACATTTGACCTATCATTTTTATACGCATTTACAGCTTCAGAATAAATTGAAAAAGCACAATTAAAATTTTCAATACGTTCTGTTAACCTTGACATAAAACACTCCTATAAAAAAAGCCCTTAAGGGCTATAAATGGGGCGTCTGATGGGATTCGAACCCATGCATATCGGAACCACAATCCGAGGTCTTAACCACTTGACGACAGACGCCATTTGTTACTTTTCTATATTAGCATAAACAATATCTAAATCAAGACTTTTTAATAAAAAAGTTCCGCAACAAGTGCGGAACTTTCAAATATATAATTACAATTTCTAACTTATTCTCTGAAACATGTAGCCAATACCCCGAGCTGTCAAAATAAGCTCTGGATTAGCAGGATCTGTTTCAAGTTTTGAACGCAGTCTTGAAATATGTACATCAACAACCCTTGTATCAATTCGATGATCAGGCGGATAAGCCCAAACATGCTGCAGGATTTCATTTCTTGAAAAAGCTTGTCCTGAATTATTAACAAGAAGTTCCAATAAACTAAATTCCATACCGGTCAGGCGAATTCTTTCATTTTTTCTAAATACCTGACGACGTGCAGTATCAATTTTTATATTACCGGTTGTAATAACATTTTTAGTCACTTTACCAGCCGGTGTAACTGTTTCTCTGTTATTAGTACGTCTTAAAACAGCTTTTACACGCGCTTCTAATTCTTTCGGGCTAAAAGGTTTAATCACATAGTCATCTGCACCTAATTCAAGTCCTGTAATTCTTTCAGAAACATCACCTAATGCCGTAAGTATAATAATAGGAACATCAGATGTTCTTCTAATTTCTCGTGTTACACCGTAACCATCCATTTTAGGCATCATTACATCAAGAACTACCAAATCAGGATTATACTTGTTAAAAGCATTCACAGCTTCTTCACCATCCTGGGCAGTGTAAACATCATAACCCGCCATTTTCAATCTAGTTTCCAATATTCGTCTGATACTTGCTTCATCATCAGCTAAAAGTATTCTTTGACGATCTTCCGTTTCATTAGGCATTTCCGCATTTTCAGTCATAGTCTTCTTTTCCTTCGTTATAATAAATTAACACTATTTAAATTAAAATATATCACAAAAATAAAATATTACAAAATATATATTTTCTTTAATATTTGTATCTATATATTAATTTAATTTACAAAAAATTGCAAGCACTTTTTTTAAATATTTTATATTTCTAATTTTACAAAAATACCTGATTTGGTGATGTACTTCTTCATAGCTTTAAAGATAAGATAAAGTTTTAATAGAAATATGGAAAATAAAGATAAAAAATACCATGAAATAATTTCAGCTAATATCAGGAAATTAAGAATATCTGCTAAACTTTCACAAGAATCAATGGCAGAAAAACTAAGCTGTTCAAGAGAATTTATCAGCAGAGTAGAAAACAAAAAAGAAAAAGTCAGCCTTAATATGCTTCTAAAAATAGCTGACTTATTTCATGTTAATCCGAGTAAATTATTTATACAGTCTTAGATATAATACTTTTAAACTTTTCCAGATCTTCAGCAGTATCTATGCCTACAGGTACAAATTCTACAATTGAAGTTTTTATCTTCATACCGTTTTCTAAGGCTCTGAGCTGCTCAAGACTTTCCGTTCTCTCTAAAGGAGTTTGCTCTAATGAAGTCATCTTGAGCAATGCCTCGCGTTTATAGCCGTAAATTCCCAAATGACCGTAAAAGCTGCCGCAAATAGAATTTCTTTCATACGGAATTTTTGATCGAGAAAAATAAATAGCAAAACCATTAACATCTCTGACGCATTTTACTAAATTTGGATTGTTTAATTCCGCATCATCTTTAATTACACGAAGAAGAGTTGAAATATCAGCATTTTTATCTTCTTTAACATTTTTTATAACCTCATCTATAGCAGACGGCTTAATTAACGGTTCATCGCCTTGCAGATTAACAATATAACCAATTTCAGGATGACGCAAAACAACTTCTTTAATCCTGTCAGAACCGCATTTATGATCTTTTGATGTCATTTCAACATTTCCGCCAAAGCTTTTTACGGCATTAAAAATTCGCTCATCATCAGTCGCAACAATAATCATATCAGCAAGTTTTGCAGCCTGAGCCTTTTCATAAACCCACTGAATAATTGGCTTACCTTCAACTACGATTAAAGGTTTTCCTTCCAATCTCGATGAACCATAACGCGCTGGAATTATTATAGCAGTTTTAACCATTTCTTTTTCCTTTACATTTATCATAAATCCCGGCTACTAAAAACCAAAAGCAAACATAAGTAATACAAAAATATTCAGAACGTAAAATTGCAAATTGAGAAAAAAAGTCATAAAAAGTAATTAACACTACAAAATGCAAACAAATAAACAGGTATCCTCTCCAAGTTAAAAATTTTCCTGAATACACAACTGCCATTAAGCCTCCTTACGCACAATAAACGCAA
>CALUPR010000021.1 GCA_944322705.1 Candidatus Gastranaerophilales bacterium | reverse complement strand
TTCTTAGTCAGCGAATTGCTGCATAATTTCAAACGGTTTTTCAGCAACCCTGAGCGTTTCTTCATCAATAATTCCTCTTTTCAATTCAGAGAAAGTTGCTTTTTTAGAATTAAATTTTTTCTTTAAAAATTCATAAGAAATTTTCGGGTCGCATTTGTCGCCGCAGGTAAATAAATCAACTGCCGCATATCCTAGTTCCGGCCAGGTATGAATTGCAAGATGGCTTTCAGATATAATAACAACTCCTGAAACACCGTAGGGGTTAAACATATGGAAACATTTTTGAACGATAGTAGCACCACATTCAAGGGCGGCATCCACCATGTATTTTTCTACTTTATCAATACTGTTAAGTGTGTTGGGGTCACACTCGAAAAATTCTGCTAAAACGTGTTGTCCTAAGTGGATTTCTTTTTTGCCGTTTTCCTGAAACGCTGTAAAAGGTGATGTTACTGCCAATTCATGTGCCTCCTATCTATAAATGTATACTTATATCTACTACAATTTGCTTTACGCAATTAACATATTACAATAAAAATCTGAAAATTTGTAAAATTTACACTTGAAAAAATTTTTTTTACAAATCTTATCATCTTAATATGTCTGAAAGTCAAAAATAATGTATCATTCAAACGGGTTATTTTTATTAATATTTTTTAACAAATTAATATTGTATTTTTAATTTTTTATATATAGAATTTAAATATGAATAAAATATTGGTAATAGATGATGATACTGCGATTAATGAACTTATAAAAGTTAATCTTGAGTTGGGCGGATATAAAGTTTTGCAAGCCTTTGACGGTGTACAAGGTTTTGCTTTGTGTAAGCAGGAATTGCCGTCGCTTGTTATTCTTGATATTATGATGCCTGATATTGACGGTTTTACTGTTGCACAAAGAATTCGAAAAAATGAGCAGACAAAAGATATTCCCATATTAATGCTTACAGCACTTTCACAGGTAAATGATAAAGTAAAAGGTTTTAATATCGGTGTAGATGATTATCTTGTAAAACCATTTGAAATGGAGGAGCTGCAGGTAAGAGTAAGAGCACTGCTAAAAAGGACAAGACAAATTCCTGAAAGTGCTTCTACCCGTGAGCTTTTAACTCTTGGAGAAATAACTCTTCTGCCGGAACTCTATAGTGTAAAGATAGGAGATAAACAGGCAAAGTTAACACCTATAGAATTTGATATATTTAATCTTTTATTCCAAAATCACGGAAATATGGTATCTTCTGCACAATTGCTGAGAGATGTATGGGGTTACTCGCCTGATGACGATATTGAAACAATAAGGGTTCATATAAGACATTTGAGAAGTAAAATAGAGAAAATTTCAAATGGCAAAAAATATATAGAAACTATTTACGGCGGCGGGTACAAACTCAATATATAAATTTATATTAAAAATTTTTTAATGAATGGCAATTTTTTATTTTCAGCAGCATTCTTTTTTTGTAAAAGGAATATTTTATGCAGATTACAAACCCATTACAACAGCGCCATTCTCCGAAATTTACAGGCATCCACATAGCAAATTCTGTCAACTGTATCAAAAACATTGAAACCAGTATAGATTTGTACGAAATAACTAATAAAGACAGAGCATTTTTAAAAAAGCTAAGAGAAAGTATAAAGGTTCGTGATCTGATGCCTGATGTGAAAATTCCTAAAGAAGGTTTTGACAGGTGGCAGGAGATGCTTAATCTTGCAATTGATAAGGCTGAAAATACCGGACATAAAAGCTTTATAGCTGCTAAAGATAATAAACCTTGCGGTATTATTACGTTTAAACCGGATAAAAGAACTTTCTATCTTGATTGCATATGCACCTGGCCGGTAGAAGTAGGCAAAAAAGTTACTCTTGCGGGACAAACATTATTCAAACAAATGTTCAGTGAATTTTTGAAGCAAAAGAGTAATTTTATAGAACTTACGGCAATTTTAAACGGTCCGTTTCCTGTCGTACATAAATATATGAGATTAGGTTTTAAACAGGTTGGCGGAGAAAATTTCCTTGTTGCAATGAGAACAAATCAGGAGCAGTGCAAAAATACTATGAAGTATCTTGATGATATTATAATAACGAGTCCGGCAGATAGTTCAAAAGATATCAATTTATTGGAAAAGCTGGAATTATAATATCTTATTAAAATTTAGACTTTTGCAAATTTTTTTAGTATTGATAAGCTGCTTTCAAAAAAATTTTTTGAAGCTTGAATAGCTTTTTGCGAAGTTTGGGTGCTTTTGTTTTCTGCGGTATGTCTGAGCATAAAATAATCTTTGTCAGACTGTCCCAAAATGTTTGCAAAAGCTTCTTGTCTTAATTTGTCAAAATCAAAATTTTTCGGTGTTGTTTTTAAAAATGAATTTGAAACAGGTTTGATGACCATAGATATCCTTTCTTTAATTTTATTTAGAATTAGTAAAGTATATACAATTATACAATTATATAGTTATTTTTGCAATTTTTCCTGTTCATAACCAAAAATTTTTAATGCATTTTGTTTTTTTCGCCAATCCTTTTCTATTTTGACTTCAAGAGCTAAAAATACTTTTTTCTCTACAATTTTCTCAAGTTCAAGTCTTGCTTCAGTGCCTATTTTTTTTAAAAGATTACCGCTTTTACCTATCAAAATTCCTTTCTGGCTTTTTGTTTCACAGTATATTGTAGCATATATTTTGTCTATTTCATCGCATTCATTGTAGTTTTCAACTTTTACGGCAACGGAATGCGGTATTTCATCAGATGTATTCAGTAAAATTTTTTCACGTATAATTTCTTCTGTAACATCACGCATAGATTCTTCTGTGACAATGTCTTCAGGGTATAAAAGAGCACCTTCAGGCAAATATCTGAAAATATTTTTCAAAAGGGTGTCTATATTACGTCCTGTTTTGGCTGAAATCCTTACAACCGGATAGTTCTTCTTAAACAAAAGTTTGTAAGTTAATAAATTTTCTTCAACTTTGTTCATATTTTTTAATTTATCAACTTTGTTCATTACTATTATAACGGGTGTTTCAGTTTGCAAAATATTTTGTGCAATCCACCTGTCGCCTTTGCCGGCAGGTTCAGAACCGTCTACAAGGAATAGTATCAAATCAGCATCAGGTATTGCTAATTTTGATTCATCCAAAAGAAATTCTCCGAGTTTGTTTAAAGGTTTATGCACTCCGGGCGTGTCAATAAATACTATTTGACCTTCATTGGTTGTGTAAATTCCTTTAATTCTTTTTCTTGTTGTCTGAGCTTTGTCAGTTGTAATAACAATTTTTTGCCCTAAAATTTTATTTAACAAAGTAGATTTGCCTACATTAGGACGACCTATTATACTTGTAAATCCGCTTTTCATAAAAAAATTGTAACATAAAAAGTATATTTTTTTAACAAACTAGCAATTTTTTTTATCTCAAAGTATTATATATAATGTAGGGAAAAATTAACGGTAAAAAATGGTAGTAAAAAAATCAAACTTAATCGGTATAGCGGTTTTGTTGGCTCTGGCAATATTTCCTGTCTGCAGTGCATCGGCTCAGGATGGGAATAATCTTGTACAGCTGGATTTAAAACGAGCTTCAAATGATGCCGTTAATGTTACGTTATTTACCTCAAATAATTATAATGACAACATACTGGTAAGAAAAAAATCAGATAATAAATATGTTATTTTAATCCCTAAAGTGCAAAGTACAGGATACAGCAGCCCGAGTTTGAACGGAGTGAAAGATCTTGTATCAAATATAGACGTAAAAACAGTTAATGACACAAGCGGAGGTTATACAAAGGTAACTTTAATTACTACAAAACCGCTTGATATTAAAACAAATACCCGTCAAAGTGCTCCGGTGACAGCAGAACAGAAAGAATATAAAACTTTGATTGCTGAGGCAAATGCAATTAAAAACACTATTCCAAAATCGCAAGAGCCCGCAAAAAAGGTTCAACCGAAAACTCAAATTACCGTTAATAAAGCTCCTACTGCACCTGAAAAATCTGCCGTTAAAGAGCAGCCTAAGGCAGCTGCAAAGCCTAACATTGAATTAAAAGAAATTCCAAATGAAAATCTTCAGCGTCAGGCAAGAAGGGAGCATCTTGCAGAGCTTATTAATGAAGTGAAACAGGAACAATTGCAAAAACAGGTTCCTGCTGTACCTGTCAGTGTGGTAAAAACTGATACAAAACCGCCTGCAGATGTTAAAAATATAAATGAAATGCCTAAGGTTGAAAAAACATCCCAAAAATCTTCTTTTAATACAAAATTGATAACTGTATTTAACCGTATCCCGCAAAAAACAAAAACGCTTGGTATATCAGTTTTGGGTTTAATACTGCTTGTTGGATTTTTGAAGTCCTTATCAAGAAATAATAAAAACTTTAAGCAAGATTATAATATCAACAGTACACCTGATATTAATACAAGTTCGGATAAATACAGCAATATAACAAACAATAAAGAACTTACTTGGCAGGAAAAATATCGCAGATATCTTGACGCTTCTGCTCAACCTGTATCGAGAGGAAAAAATAAAGGACACTATGCCTTTATAAAAACTCCCGCAGAACCTGATGTGATTACTCAAAAACGTTCTGAACTTGAAAAACTTCTTGAGGAGATACCTTCTTATCAGGATATACAACCAGAAATAGTTGAAGCTCAAAGTGAAGATAGTAATATTCAAAATACTATTAAATTTAAAGCTTTTGATAACCATAAAATATCATTAGATACAGCTGACCGTAATAAAATTAAAAGCAGATTTAAAAAATACGAAGTTGAAAAACCTCTGCATGAGCAAAAAAATATTGAGCTTGGTTCATCTGCTCTTCATTCCAATCCAAGAAGCCTTAAAGATGCAAATTTGAATATTCAGGATGTTGATAAAAACAGAATTAAATATACGCCTTCTGAGTATATAATGTCTTCGGTTGACGAATATTTCTCATTGCTTGATAAAGAACAAACATCACCGAATACTTTACAGCTGCAAAATTCTGTCCCTCAAATGCGTCAATCGGGGATGCGAAAACAAACAAATCCTATTTCAAAATTACGTAATGATACAAAAAGTTCTTATTTAAATAATCTTATAATTAAATCAGGTTTTAACATAGATGATAACAAAGGTTTTTATATGGTTAACCTTGACGGGAAATCCGCTCTTATCGGAAAAGTAAATGATGAAATTACTGTTTTGAAAAAATATGATAAAGTCATAGATAAACCTCTGCAGGTTAGACATGACAACGCTAACGTTTATATGGTTAAATCAGAAGGATTTAAGTCGCTTGTTGAAGTAAATGATGATAAAATGGGCGTATTGATTGAACTCTAATAAAGGCTGATTATGAGAAGAGAGAAGCGCAACTTTGTTCCGGCATTAAAGTATTTAGTTGTTTTTCTGAGTGCAATTTGTTTGTTATGCGGTTGTGTTCAAAAAGATGATAAAACAGTTATTGAATTTGCTAGCTGGGGTTCTAAATCTGAAATTGATATTCTTAAACCTATACTGAATAATTTTGAAAAAGAAAACCCGCAAATACAAGTTGAATTTATGCATATCCCGCAGAACTATTTTCAAAAAATTCATCTTTTGTTTGCATCAAATACTGCACCTGATGTTATTTTTATAAATAATTTATACCTTCCGGTTTATGCAAATGCAGGAGTTTTAGAACCAATGCAGATAGATGAAGGGGAATTTTATCCGCAAGCTCTTGAGGCATTAACTTTTAAAGGACAGTTGTATGCTGTCCCGCGTGATGTTTCAAATCTCGTAATTTTTTATAACAAAGATATGTTTGATAAAAAACATATTCCGTATCCGTCTAAAGACTGGACTTTCGCCGATTTTCTTGAAACCGCTCAAAAACTCACAGCTAAAGATACATTTGGTATAAGTTTTGAAGAAGATCCGTTGTTTTATCTGCCGTATCTTATGAGTAACGGTGGTGGAATTTTGCCTGATGAAATACACAAAAAAGAAAGTCAAAAATCATTGGATTTTTATGCTGATTTAAGAAAAAAATACCACGTTGCTCCGCAAAAGAGTGAAAGCGCCAGTGCTACAATGGCACAAATGTTCTTGCAGGAGCGTTTAGGTATGTATTTGTCAGGACGGTGGATGGTGCCTAAAATACGTGAAGAAGCTGAATTTAACTGGGATATTGTTCAGTTTCCAAAAGGTACTAAAGGGAGTATAGTTCAACTTGATGCATCGGGGTGGGCAATATCAAAATATTCAAAGCATAAACAGGAAGCCTTAAAACTTGTTAATTACCTATCTTCAAAAAGCAGTATTGAAAAGTTTACCGATAGCGGGCTGATTGTTCCTTCAAGAGAGGATGTAGCAAATTCTCCGGTATTTTTAGATGGTAAAAAACCTGAAAGCGCAAAAGTTTTTTTAGAGATTATACAAGCATCAAAACCTACTCCTGTAACGGTTGATTACAGCAAAATTCTAGATAATTTAAAACATCAAATGGAATCAAGATTTAATTAACCTGTAATTATTTATTATTCAAAATATAAATATTTCCTTAAGGGATATTAATTTTTTCTTGTCCGTGTTAGTATTATAAATATAATACCAGACGGAGAGGAAAATTTTATAATGATAAGCTTTTTATTGAAACTATTGGGCGATCCTAACGAGAAAAAAATTAAAAATATAATGGGTATTATTGACCATATTAATGCTCTTGAACCCCAGTTTGAACAGTTGACCGATGCTGAACTGAGGGCTAAAACGGATGAATTTAAAGAAATTCTTGCAAAACGTCCGTCATCATCAGATTTCAAAACAGACAGAAAACTTGAAAAAGAAGCTCTTGACAAAATTTTGCCGGAAGCTTTTGCAACGGTCAGAGAAGCAGGAAAACGTGTTTTGAATATGCGTCATTTTGATGTTCAGCTTGTCGGCGGGTATTTTCTTCATAACGGTCATATTGCAGAAATGAGAACAGGTGAAGGTAAAACTCTTGTTGCAACATTGCCGGCTTATCTGAACGCCTTGACTGGTAAAGGTGTTCACGTTATCACCGTAAACGATTACCTCGCAAAACGTGATAGCGAATGGATGGGCAAAATTTATAAATTTTTAGGGCTTACAGTTGGCGTAATTTTGTCCGGCGGACGCACAGCAGATGATTTCGCCGCTAAAAAGGCCGCTTATGACTGTGATATTACTTATGGTACAAATAATGAATTCGGTTTTGATTATCTGCGTGATAATATGGCAGCAAGCCTTGATATGCTTGTTCAAAGACCTTATAACTATGCAATTATTGATGAAGTTGACAGTATTTTGATTGATGAAGCCAGAACTCCTTTAATCATAAGCGGACGTCTTGAAAAGTCTGCAGAAACTTATAAACTTATGGCAAAAGTTGCTCCACAGCTTGAAAAAGTTAAAGACTATGAAGTAGATGAAAAAAATAAAAATATTATTTTGACGGAGGATGGTATTGATAGAGCTCAGGAAATTATCGGTGTAAAAGACCTTTTTGATATTAATACACAGTATGCTCACCACCTGCTGCAAGCTCTGAAAGCAAAAGAGTTGTTTGTAAAAGATACTGATTATGTCGTAAAAAATGGCGAAGTTATGATTGTTGATGAGTTTACCGGTCGTATTATGGAAGGCAGACGCTGGTCTGACGGACTTCATCAGGCAATCGAAGCTAAAGAAGGCGTAAAGATTCAGGATGAAACACAGACTCTTGCAAGCATTACATTCCAGAATTTATTCAGGCTTTATCCGAAATTAGCAGGTATGACAGGTACTGCAATGACTGAAGAGGCTGAATTCGGTAAAATTTATAACCTTGAGGTTACTACAATTCCGACAAACAAACCAGATATCAGAATTAATTATCCTGATGTTATCTATAAAACCGAACGAGCTAAATTTAATGCGGTTGTTGAAGATATAATAAAGATGCATGAAGCTGGCAGACCTGTTTTGGTTGGTACAATCAGTATTGAAAAGTCAGAATATGTATCGGCATTGCTTAAACAGAGAAAAATTCCGCATCATGTATTGAATGCCAAACATCATGAAAAAGAAGCTTATATCATAGCTCAGGCAGGACGTGTAGGAGCTGTAACAATTGCGACTAACATGGCAGGTCGCGGTACTGATATTTTGTTAGGCGGCAACGCAGAGTTTCTTGCAAAAGATATGCTTGACAGTAAAGGAATAACTCCTGACAGTCCGAATTATGAAGAAGAAAAGGATAAAGCTTTAAAAGAAGCACGTGCAATAACAGAAGCAGAGCATGCAAAAGTCGTAGCAGCGGGCGGGCTTCACGTAATCGGTACAGAACGCCACGAGTCGCGTCGTATTGATAACCAGCTCAGAGGTCGTGCAGCACGTCAGGGAGATCCGGGCTCTACAAGATTTTTCCTTTCTATGGAAGATAATCTTATGAGGATTTTCGGCGGTGAAAAAATGATGGCATTGATGGATATGCTTAATGTCGAGGAAAATATGGCTATTGAAAATACTCTTATCACAAAACAAATTCAATCAGCCCAGAAAAAAGTTGAAACTTACCACTTTGACATAAGAAAATCAGTTCTTGAATACGACGATGTCATGAATATTCAGAGAGAAAAATTCTATGCGCAGCGTCGTAAGGTTCTTGCCGGAAAAGATTTGTCAGAAGATATCTACTATATGATAGAAAAAGAAATTGACAGACTCTTAAGAAGCTACATAGCACCGGATCTTCATCCTGAAGAATATGTGTATGAAGATTTGCAGACATTGATTAAAGAGCTTCATTCAATTATTCCTCAATTGTCTGGTGTTCAGGTTTCTGATATTCAAAATTTAAGGTTTGAACCTATTTACGATAAATTAAAAACTCTTGCAATTAATGCTTACAGGCAGCATGAAGAAGAAATTATTAATTTTTATAATCAGGTTATCTCCCAATATGATCCTGATGCGGAACCTCAAGAACCTTTTAGCAACAATAATGTTGTGAGAAACCTTGAAAAAGATATTTTGCTGCGCGTTGTTGATAACAAATGGATTGACCATCTGCACAATATTGATATGTTAAGAGATGGTATCGGGCTTCGTGCTTACGGTCAAAAAGATCCGTTGATTGAATACAAACGTGAAGCTTATGACATGTTTAATAAAATGATGTATGAGATTCAGGGTGACACTGTAAAACACTTGTTTAGAACAAAATTCGGTATACAGGTTATAGGACCTGATAATGAAGATGTAGCTTAAATAGAAAAGGAATAATATAAATATGCTTAGAACCGGAATAGTAGGATTGCCAAATGTCGGCAAATCAACTTTATTTAATGCTTTGACGAGTGCAAAAAATGCGCAGAGCGCCAATTATCCGTTTTGCACAATTGAGCCTAATGTAGGTGTTGTTAATGTGCCGGATGAAAGACTTGCAATTCTTGCAAAACTTTGCAAAACAGATGTGATAATTCCGACGGCAATTGAATTTGTTGATATTGCAGGACTGGTTAAAGGCGCGAGCAAGGGAGAAGGTCTGGGCAACCAATTTTTGCACAACATAAGGGAAGTTGATGCGATAATTCAAGTTGTAAGATGTTTTGATGATCCAAACACTATTCACGTTGCCGGAAAAGTAAGTCCGCTTGACGATATCGAAGTTATTAATACAGAACTTGCGCTTGCTGATATGGCGTCTGTTGAAAAACGTCAGGCTCGAATTTCTAAGCAGGCGAAAGGCGGCGACAAGGCTGCCGTATTAGAAGACGGTGTTTTGACAAAACTTACGGATTTATTGTCTGAAGGTACTTTTATTAATGTAAAAGATCATTTTAATGAAGATGAAATTTCTGTTGTGAAACAGCTTAATCTGATGTCTACTAAACCTGTTATTTATGTTTGCAATGTTTCTGAATATGATCTTAAAGACGGAAATAATTATACAGAACAGGTGAAAGATTACGCATCAAAGCATAATGCCGAAGTCGTTCTTATATCAGCAAAGATTGAAGAAGAGCTTGCTGAACTTGGTTCAGATGAAGCAAAAGAATATTTAAAAGAATTAGGTGTTGAAGACAGCGGTATAGATAGAATGATTAAATCAGTCTATAAACTTTTGAATTTAAGAACCTTTATAACTGCCGGTGAAAAAGAAGTTCATGCCTGGACAATTCCTGCAGGTGCTAAAGCTCCTCAGGCAGCAGGTGTTATTCATACCGATTTTGAAAAAGGCTTTATCAGAGCTGAAATTACTCCGTACGAAGATTTTGTAAAATACGGTTCATATGCCGCCTGTAAAGACAAAGGTGTAACCCGTCTTGAAGGTAAAGACTATGTTGTTCAAGACGGCGATTTGGTGCATTTCAGATTTGCTGTTTAGCTAAAAAAATATCCCGTTTATTAACGGGATATTTTTTTATTTACTTATTAATGCAAGTTTTGAACCGGTTACAACTTCTGATTTAGGTTTATAAGCATTTGTAAAATTGAAGTTATACTGTGGATTATACATAATTCTTCTTCCAGTAAAACTCAGGTCTTCTTTTTTGAAAGAAGGGTCATAATAAAGTATTAATGTAGAATCCTGAAATTTAATTGGTTTGTGATCCGGTCCTGTTATTTGATTATTGCCGTTAACATAATAAATAGTTTTGTCATTCGGATCTGCATTTCTGAACATCAAACCAGGTTTAAGTCCGCCGGGAAGTCCAATGTTGTTACCTGCGCTGTTAAGATCAATATAGTTCAGTTCAACCTCTCCGGGTGTGTAATATTCATCAAATTTATGGTTAAGACCGGATGTGTTAAACACTGATACAGTCATTCTTCCGTCAGGGCTTTGTCTTAATAATGCGGTTAGTTCTGTATGTTTACCGCCTTCCGTATTAATTTTTGCATCTTGTGGTTTCAATACAAATGGTGCACCGTCATTAAGCGGCTGTAATTCTTTTCGGGTACGCAAATGATATTGATAATCTATATAGTCTTTAAAACGTTTAACAAACTCCTTGTAATCTGGACTTTTCGGGTCAGCCCATTCTTCATGAATTATATTTCTGTTTTGAAGGTAAATATTTTTTGTTGTTGTTTCATAGCCTGTTGAGCCGTATTCATCACCTGCAAATAAGGTCGGGTTTCCAAGAAGAGCAACTAAAAATTTAGTTTGTCCAAGAAGTCTTGACATTGCAGGATCAATAATTCTTTCCAGAGTTTTATCTTTAAGTTTTTTCTTTTCATCGGCTGTCAGACGTTTAGATCTGTCACGTTCAAGATGATCCATTTCTTCAAGAACCAGATCCACTGCAGTATTATAATCTTTTGCTCCAAATCCGTCTGCTTCAAATACTCTGTCTTTAAATTTACCTTTAGCGAGATGAGCCAGAGCTCTTAGCATTTTTCCGTATATATAAGAACTTCTTTCCTGAGTTACACCGATTTGGTTAGAAGCTTTACCCATTCCGCTTGCGATTGATTCACATTTAGCAATAGCCAGAGTGCTTACACGGTCAAAATCGTATTCATTTACTGCATCAGGATTAACAATATCGCCATAGCCTTTTGCTTCAAGTATTTTATATGCTCTTTGTCTATAGTCGTATTTACTTTTATTGGTTAGATCAGCATAAACCATATCCATATCCATAGCAAATCCTTCTAATGCTCTGGATTTGTCATGGTTACCCGCGAATGTATATGAATAAATTAAAGATTCCAGCGGTCCCGAGTTTATGAAATTGTCACTTCCAACTAATTTTTCATAAATTGTTTTCCCGTGTTCACATCCTTTCTCGGGAGAATTTTCACCGTCAAAATCAAACAATTTTCCGAAAATTTGAGTTATGTCTGATGAAAAATATCCGTAATTGGCGAGTGTTGTAAATCCTGCTTCATTAATAAGTTTTTTTACTGCTTCTTTTTTGTCGGCAAATCTTGAACCGGATTTTGAACCGTAGCCTCTTTCAAAAATTTCGCCTTCATCCGTAACTTCAGCTGCAATATATGCATCAGGATGGTATTTTTTTACGCCGTCAGTGAATTTAGACCAGAAATTTATAATACTGTTCCAGGTGAGTTCAAAATCGGTTTTCTGGTTTCTCAGAGATCCGATATCTCCAATATCTTTTGTTGCATCAATTCTCCAGTCTAAACCTGCCTGAGTCCTGTCTACAATCATTTCAGCAAGTTTAAAGCTGTTTGCGTCAGTTCCCTCAATAGACTTCCAAAGCGCATTTGTAAAATCATTTTTGGCTGATTCGTCTATTCTTTTTATTCTGTGTCTTAATTTATGAATTAATGATACGGCTTCATCTTCAGGACTTACGGAAATTATGCCCATTGATTGTAATGAAGTATTTTTCAAATCTTTGTATTTGTATGTAATTTCGCCTGTATTGTGATTAAATGAAAATCTCGTATCCGGTAAAACAGACTTAATTATGGCAAATCTTGCAATTTCAGCAGTCAAAAGCGGAATAATGTATTTTGCATAATCTGTCGGATTTCCGTTTTTATCACGGAGTTTGTTTCCGCCACTTTTTTCCATTCTGGTTTCAAGTGTTTTTAATATTTCATCTGCAAGATTTTTCATCTCATTTGTATACATTTTATCTGCCAGATTGTAAGCATAACTATATTCCGGCAGTAAATGTTTATTTCCGTTTTTATACATTTCAAAGCGGCTGACTCCCAATTGGTCATCTTTTATAGCTCGTTTTGTTATATATGGAGAAGCCAGTACAGCAGATATATTATCTCCGACTTCAACGGAATCCAGAGGAAGATCCATAAGCCCCCGTAAAATTAAGTCATCATAAGAGTCATTGGATTCTGTACCATGTAAGAAATAGGAACCGTTCAAAACATTTGTAACAATATCTTGGTTTACATCTGTGTCTTTAGGTAATACTTTTCCGTTAGATAGAGATTTGATTTTATCAGTTATTTCTTTAGGATTTTTCCCTTTGATATCTTTTAGGTTTTGAGCGACATAAAGATTTAAAATATCATTAGTTTTCTTTGTCCAGAATTTAGCGGAAGATATTGCATAATCCTGTACCTGCATATTATTTTGCCGTAATATATTTGCGGCTTGGGCACGTTTTTTAGGGTCTAATATATTTTTTAGTTTTTGTGCATCTGAATTTGAATATACATAATTTAATTTTGCAATATCAGGGTTTGCATCCCAGGTTTCAAATCCGCTTTCGTGTTTGCTGTCCAAAGTAAAATGCTCAAAATGTGAAACCATTCTTGTCCCTTGAGGACTGTATAATTTGATTTGTTCTTCAAAAGGTGCTTTTTTATTATATTTATTCAGATTTTCAACGTTTTTCAAGTAAGTATCGGAATTAATCTCAAATTGATAAGGAATTACAGTATCGTTATGAGTGTTGAATTCTATATGTTTTTTGTTTAATTTATTGTATGCCTCAAGCAGTTGTTCGCGGGTCATTTTTTCGGCATTGTCAATTCTTCGGTCATATATAAGTATGTATGTAGGAGCTTTACTGTCATATAAACGGTTTTTGGTTATTTTTACCGAACCGTCATTTTGTTGGGAGTATGCATATTTTGAATTTATAAGTTTATGAGTTACAAATTTTTGATTTTTTCCGAATACTCCAAGACTTAACGGGCTTGATTCAAGATCGGCAATTTTAAACCAGTTTAGATATGGTGATTTTGTCCCCCATTTTAAAACGTGGCTGAAATGTATGCCTTCGAGCCCTTCATTTACATAAGCTCCGTCTGATACAAGGTTTATACCTTTTGCAAAAAGTTTTTTCTGTAAGGAGCTGTAGTTGTTTATGTTTCCCAGACTATGTGCCATTTGCATACAGTTTTTGTTCCAGTATGCATGAGCTGTAAGACTATCATCAGTAAATAAAGGAAGTGTAATAATTCTTGTAAAATTATCAAGTTTACCGCTCTCAACATCTTTTTCAAGACCCGCCAATGAACCGCCTATTTTATTAGCAAAGTTTTTTGATGTACGTCTTAAATGGTTTATATTAGGATTTTTGACTATGTTGTTATTATTGTCATAAACCCACATAACATTATTAATGTCTACATCAATAAGTTTCATTGCTCCGCCTTTAGAAACGGTCGAAGCTCTGTCGGTTACGATGTTATATATTTCCCATGGGTCTTTGTAAGTTTCGTTAATAATGTTACCGGCATCTACAGCCCATTTTGGATCTTTGTAGGTTCCTTTTGGGTATAATTTATAGTGATATGCAAATGCTTCATCGGAACTTATTCCAAATTCGCCTTTCATATCAATTTTTGTTGCTTTTCCGCTTTCTAATTTTATACCCTTTTCACCTGTATCAGCAGGTTTAGAATTTAAAGGATCATATTTTTTCTGTTTATCTATAAAATAATTTCCGTTAGAGTCTTTATCAACACTGAATATCTCAAGATAGCAATCATATTTGTCGTCATCATATACATAATTAAATTCGTATTCATTATCGCCATATTCTGACTTTACAGGTTTATATCCCTCAAATTTTACGCTCTTATTTATTTTCGGTTGGTTTAAACTAAGATCAACTTTCACTATAAACACTCCTTACTACTAAATTTATAACTCAACTAAAAAAAATTTTTTGACATGATGTATTATTTTATTAAGAAATTTTTACAAAAAATTATAGTATTATTATTTCCTTGCTATAATCTTGATTGAAAAGGAGAACTCAAATGCAAGTTATGGAAATGAAATGCGATATTAAAGATATAAATTGGGCTGATCAAGGCAAAAATCAAATTGAATGGGCATTTAAAGATATGCCGGTTTTAAAACAAATTCAGGAAAGATTTATTAAAGAACAGCCTTTTAAAGGATTAAAATTGTCTGCTTGTGTTCATGTTACCAAAGAAACGGCAGCATTATGTATAGTTATGAAATCAGGCGGAGCTGATGCTGTTCTGGTTGCATCCAATCCTTTATCAACTCAGGATGATGTTGCTGCTGCTCTTGTAAAACATTATGGTATCCCGACTTTTGCGGTTGCTGGTGAAACTGTTGAACAATATAAATCTCATATCAAAGAAGCTTTGAAACATAACCCTGACATAATTATTGATGACGGTTGTGATATTGTTTCCACAATTCATGCAGAATATCCAGAACTTGCTTCAAAAATTATCGGTTCAACCGAAGAAACAACTACAGGTATTATAAGACTGCAAGCTTTGGAAGCTCAAGGTGTACTGAAGTTTCCTGCGGTAGGTGTAAACACCAGTTTAACTAAACATCTGTATGATAACCGTTATGGCACAGGTCAAAGTTCTATGGACGGTATATTAAGGGGTGCTAATATTTTGATTGCCGGTAAAACCGTTGTAATTTCAGGATACGGTTGGTGCGGCAGAGGTTGTGCTTTAAGAGCTAAAGCTCTTGGTGCAAATGTTATTGTATGTGAAGTTGATCCTCTTAAAGCTCTGGAAGCTGCTATGGAAGGTTATAGAGTTATGCCTGTTGCTCAGGCTGCCAAAGAAGGCGATATATTTCTTACTGTAACCGGTGATAAGCATGTTATTGATGTACAGCATATTTTAAATATGAAAGACGGCGTATTTTTGGCTAATGCAGGTCATTTTGACTGGGAAATTAATGTCGCAGGATTAAAAGAATATGCTGATGAAATCAAACAAATAAGACCGAATTTACAAGAGTATAAACTCAATAACGGGAAATCAGTTTATGTGTTTGCCGAAGGCAGGCTTGTAAATTTAGTTGCAGCAGAAGGACATCCGGCAAGTGTTATGGATATGAGTTTTGCAAATCAGGCATTAGGAATAGAATTTCTTGTTAAAAATAAAGGTAAATTGGAAAATAAACTCTATACTTTACCGCATGATGTTGATGTAAAGATTGCCGAATTGAAACTTAAGTCAATGGGAATTGAGATTGATACATTAACTCCGGAACAAGAAAAATACCTGAACAGTTGGAAACTTGATTAAGTTTTACTTAAAACAGATATGATAGAAGTACCGTTGAGATTAGCTTAACGGTATTTCTTTTGCCTAGTTTTTGTCTTTCTTCCCACAAAAATTTTATTGTTTCCGGTCGGACTTTTAAATTATTTTGAATATTTATTTTTGTAATATAATCGCCGTGTAATCGTTTGTCCCCTGTTACAAGAGAACAGTTCCCCGAGTTATTTTTATGACGTCTGTAGCCGATTAAAGGAGTGTAAATTATTGCAGAGCCGCCAATAAGATGTGCAAAATTAAATAAAAATTTATCAGGGCATATTCTCCATTTATCAGCATTTTTGTAATCTTTTATAATTTCTATTGATGCTTTTCTAAACATTGCAGAGCTGTTAGGAGACCAGTACCACCCGCCAAAACGCCTATGCTTTACTATTTTGAAAGCTGCTTTTTCACCGGCAAAAATGGTTTCAAGTTCATCGCAATGCGGTGATGCATTTGAGTGCATTGTATGAATTTCATCATCTTCTCCTATTTCTGCAATCTGGCATGATGTAAATGCAACTGATGTTTCAAGATGAACTCTTATGTGCTGTTGTGTATATTCGGGCATTAAAACATCATCACTGTCTATAAAACTGATAAATTGCCCTTTTGCCTCGTTAAGTCCTTTTATCATAGACGCAAGCTGTCCCTGATTTCTTTCTTGCTTAATAAGTGTGATTTTCAAATTCTGATTGTCGGATATAAAGTCTTCAACAATGTTGCATGACCTGTCTGTAGAGCAATCATCAACAATTATTATCTCAAAATTGTTGTATGTTTGAGCTTTAATACTTTCAAGTGTTTTCAGAATATATTTTTCATAGTTGTAAGAAGTTACAACAAATGAAACAAGCGGCAGTTTAAGCATTTTCACCGCCATTTTTTTCTTGAGCCAGAAGCCTTTCCATTTTTTTGTTATGCATAACTGATGAAATAAATGCAAGAACGATAAAACCTAAACCAATTCCGCCAGTTACAACTTCAGGAATTTCTTTAACTGTTGATACAAGCATCAAACAAGCTAAAGCCCCTATTGCCCAGTGGGCGCCATGTTCAAGATACAGAAATTGCTTTAAAGTCTTTCTCTCAACAAGCATAATTGTCAATGATCTTACAAACATAGCACCGATTGCAAGACCAATTGAAATAATTATGATATCCTTACTTAATGCAAAGGCTCCTAAAACTCCGTCAAGAGAGAAGGACGCATCAATTAATTCCAGATATATAAAACTAATCAACCCTGTGCAGCCTGCACCTTTAGCAGCGCAGCTTGCAAGCCTCATCTGTTCATGCTTTTCAAGATAATGAGTAAAGCCGTCTATTGAAAGATAAGTTATTATCCCTGAAATGCCGGCAATCAAAACATGAATTTTTTGTTCATCAGGAACAGCATTTTGTGTTGCAAGAAGCATGAATAAAGATATAATAACTTCAATACCCTTTATATGATCAAAGTGTGCAAGCCATCGTTCTATTGGTTTTATCCAGTGAACTTCTTTTTCGTGGTTGAAAAAGTAGTTTAAGAAAAGCATAATTAAGAACATTCCGCCGAAAGTTACAATAGGTGCATGAGTCTGGTGCAGGTAGTATGCGTATTTGTCGGCATTTGTTAATGCAATGTTTGCAACATCAAGCATACTTAATTTGGCAAATATTGAAACGACAAGTATCGGGAATAAGAACCTCATTCCAAATACTGCGATTAATATCCCCCAGGTTAAAAACCGCATACGCCATTTATGGCTCATTTTTTCAAGCTTCATTGCATTTACGACAGCGTTATCAAAGGATAAGCTTACTTCTAATATACCGAGAACCATTGCAATAAAAACGCAAGTCCATCCTGTCCCGCCATGGACATGTTCTCCCCAGAAATAGGCGCCTATAAGACCTGCAATTGTTACTATATATGAGCCTAAAAAGTATTCTAACATTTATAAATATCTCCTATAATTTTATTTTAATTATATCTGAAATTCTATTTTGTGCAATCATCCGAAATTTGTATAAAGCTTATATATTGATTATCCCTTTGAAAAAAAATATTTTCTTGATATACTCTAGTTATGAAAGATATGTTAGATAAAATTCTTCAAATAGAGAAGAAATATAATGAATTAGGCGTAACACTTTCCGATCCGGCTGTGATTCACGATTATAAAAAATTTCGGGATCTTTCCAAACAGCGTAAATCAATGGAAGAAACAGTAAATCTTTATTATGAATGGAAAAAGGCTGTGGACGCTATTGAAGAAGCTAAGCAGATGATGCATGAGGAAAAAGATGAAGAAATGAAAAGTTTCCTCAAGGCGGAAATAGAAAGTAATGAGGCAAAATTGCCGGTTTATGAAGAAAAAATGAAAGTTCTGCTTCTTCCGCGTGACCCTATGGATGATAAAGATATCATGCTTGAAATCAGAGGCGGTGCCGGCGGTGACGAAGCAAACATTTTTGCCGGAGATTTAGCAAGAATGTATATGAGATATGCTGATAAAAAAGGCTGGCAGACCCAAGTTTTGAGTAAAACCGAATGTGAAGCCGGCGGTGTATCGGAAATTATTATTTCAATAAAAGGTGATGCCGTATATTCTCAATTAAAGTATGAATCAGGTGTTCACAGAGTTCAAAGGGTTCCCGCTACAGAATCTCAGGGGCGTGTACATACTTCAACCGCAACTGTTGCTGTTATGCCGGAAGTTGATGATGTTGAAGTTGAACTGAATATGAATGATGTTGAAATATCGACAGCACGTTCAGGCGGTGCCGGCGGACAAAACGTTAACAAAGTTGAAACGGCGGCAAGAGTATTCCATAAACCGACAGGGATTATGATTTTTTGTACTGAAGAACGTTCTCAACTTCAAAATAAAGAACGTGCTCTCCAAATTTTGAAAGCCAAACTTTATGATATGGAAGTTCAAAAGCAAATGCAGGAAATTACTGATTTACGTCGTTCTCAAGTCGGAACCGGTGACAGAAGCGAACGTATAAGAACATATAATTTCCCGCAAGGACGTTTAACTGACCACAGAATAAATCACAATCTTAATGTAAATACTGTAATTGACGGTGATTTGGACGAATTAATAAACCTGCTTATGGAACATGACCAGAAGCTGAAATTGGAAAAATTAGCAGAGGTAAATTAGTGGTTGATAGAAAATGTGCCGGATGCGGAAAAATTAAAAACAGAGAAGAGTTAATAAAAATAACTAGGGAAAAAGCAAGCGGCAACATTGTTATAAACCACAGCAATAAAATATTTGGCAGATCAGCATATATCTGTTATAATAATTCTTGTGTAGAAACTGCTTTTAAAAAAAATAAGATTGCAAAAGTTTTGAAGGCTTCTATACCGGAAGATTTGAAAGGAAGATTATTAAATGAGTTTTGAAACAATCAGAATAAATGAATTAGCAAAAGAATTGGGACTTACGAGTAAAGAAGTCATAGAAAAATTTGCACAAATTTCCGTAACAGGCAAAACTCATTCAAGTACGGTAACTCTGGATCAGGTTAAAAGATTAAAAGAATTTATTGCATCAGGCGGAGTTAAAGAAGCTAAAAAACCGAAAGCATTTGTCGTAAAAAAAGCAAAGACAGCTGATTCTGAACCGGAAGTTAAAGAAGAAGTTAAAGAGGATAAAAAAACAGAGGTAAAAACATCTGTTCCAAAAGTTGAAGTTGTCAAAACAAAACCGCAGAATCGTTTGGAAATTGTTCGTCGTGCTCCGCAAAAACCGGCGGCAGATAAAGCCGAAACAGATGCAAAACGTTCTGTTTCACGTCCTGAAAGACCGCCGCGGGGAGAAAAAAAACCGTTCCCTGCTAAAAAAGACGGGAACACAGCGGCTAAAAAGCCTTTTGAAAGACCGGCAGGAGAGAGGAAACCGATACAGAGAACAATTATCTCTCAAGATATTTATGAAAATAAAGGTCAGGGAAGAAGACGTTCGGATAATAAGAAAAAAGGAAAAGATTTCAACTCTAAAAAAGAAGAACAGGAGAGAATTTCCTTAGAAAAAGCTGCTGCTCAAAAACATAAGAAAAAAGTTCATAAAGAAGAAGAAGTTAAAGAAGTTAAACAAATTGTCGTAAATCATGCAATGACAATCAGCGAACTGGCTGAAAAAATTCAAAAAACACCTGCTGAGATTGTTAAATTCTTGATGTTTCAAGGTATTATGGCAACTGTTAACCAGCTTATAGATGTTGATGTTATAAAAAAAGTGTGTGCGGAATACAATCTTGAAGTTCTTGATGAAGATTTAGACGCTTATATGGAAGAAGAACTCGAGAAAGAGGAAAAGGTTAAAAAGCTTACTGAAGTTGATAAAAAATTGTTGAAAAAACGTGCTCCTGTTGTAAGTATTATGGGACACGTTGACCACGGTAAAACCACTCTGTTAGACAGTATTAGAGCGTCCAAACACAAAATAGTAGCGACAGAGGTCGGCGGTATTACGCAGTCAATAGGTGCTTATACAGTTTATCTTGATAACAATCAGGAAAAGAAAATAGTATTTGTAGATACTCCGGGGCACGAAGCTTTCACAGAAATGAGAGCGCGCGGAGCTAAAGCTACTGATATTGCTATTCTTGTTGTAGCTGCTGATGACGGTATAATGCCGCAGACAATTGAAGCTATAAATCATGCCAAAGCCGCTGAAGTTCCGATAATTGTTGCAGTTAACAAGATTGATAAGCCGGGTGCTAATCCTGATAAGATTTTGCAGCAGTTAACAGAACACGGGCTTGTCCCTGAAGAATGGGGCGGTGATACAATTACCGTAAAAGTTTCAGCTTTACAGGGAACCGGTATTGATGAACTACTTGAATACATTCTTCTTGTAGCTGATCTGCAAGATCTTAAAGCAAATCCAAAAGCAGAAGCATCTGGTGTTGTTATTGAAGCAAACCTTGATAAAGGTAAGGGACCGGTTGCAACGTTATTGGTTCAAAACGGTACTTTGCGCGTGGGTAACTGCATAGTTGTTGGAACGGCTTGCGGTCGTGTCAGGGCATTGCTTTCAGATAGCGGTGAAAGAATTCAAAAAGCAGAACCATCAACCCCTGTTGAGATATTAGGGTTGACTGAAGTTCCGCAGGCAGGCGATTATTTTGAAGTTGTTAAAAACGAAAAAGAAATGAAAGCGATTGTTGAAGAGCGCAAAGAAAAAGAACGTAATAAGCGTCTTGATGCAATGCTTCCGGCTCACGTCAGACGTGAGGCTGTTGCAGGCGAAGATGATATTCCTCAATTGAATTTGATTATCAAAGCTAATACAAACGGTGCTGCAGAAGCTGTTTCTCAGGCAATTGCACAACTTGATTCAAAAGAAATTAAGACAAAAATTATTCACGTAGGGGTAGGTGACATTTCTGAGGCTGATGTTATGTTAGCTTCTGCATCTAACGCTTTAATTCTCGGATTTACTGTAAAAGAAGATGCTAATGCTCTTGCAGCTGCCGAAAAAGAAGGTGTTACAATTAAGAAATATGATATTATTTATCAAATTCTTGAAGATATTGAAAAGACAATGCTCTCGCTTCTTGAACCTGAAATTAAAGAAGTTGAACTCGGAAAGGCAGAAGTCCGTCAGGTATTTACAATCGGAAAGACTACAAGAATTGCCGGCTGTTATGTAACCGAAGGTAAGATTGTAAGAAGTAAGGATGCTGTTTTATATCGTGACGGTCAAGAAATATTCCGCGGAGCAATTGACCAGTTGAAACGTTTCAAAGATGATGTGAAAGAAGTTGCCCAAGGCTTTGAGTGCGGTATTTCATTCAGCAAATGGAACGACATTGAAGTCGGCGATATTATTGAAGTTTCAACTAAAGAAGAAGTTGAACGTCAGAGCCTGTAATTTTACGGCAGGCATTCAAAATATGTTTTGCTGTCATCATAGGGGCATTTATTCATAAGAGCATAATATGCGCATCCTATACCGTTTCCTTTCTGATTAGAATCAAGATTACAGGGATTACCGGCTCTGTTAACCTGATATTCGTAATCATAGTTGCCGTTGGCAATCTCTTCATCTGAAAGGTTTTGGGGTTTGCCAAGTGATGTTACTAAATCTTTTTTGGGATCAAGTATGAATATAAAGATATCATGACCGAGTTTATTCGGTTTTTTGCCTCCGTTAATATCTACATCAATATAAAATTTTCTTTCATCAATATGGTAGTTCACATAAGAGCCATCAGGCATTACAGTTATCCAAATTAAAGCTTCTCCTAAAGCTGCTAAACTGTTTTGCTCAAGCGTTTGTTTCCCGTTATAAGTTTTAATGGTATCAGATCTTAGCATATTTCTAAGAGTACTTGAACCGGAGTATGAACCAGGTTTTTTATTAAGCATAATGTAGTTTTCATATAAATATTTATAACACTCAGGGGCGTGCTCATATCCGTTTCCGACGGTATAGGTGCAGTATTCCGTTAGATTATCAATACCCATGTCTGTTTTAGTTTTAATAACAACTTGAGAAATTGTAGAAA